>NC_014933.1:2719781-3039562 GCF_000186225.1 Bacteroides helcogenes P 36-108
CTACTACTTCCTGTAGCATGAGCGACAATTCTTTTTCGCTCTTATTCTCAATGATGCTTTGTGCCATAATGGGCTGCACAGCACATAGCAGCATTGTCCCAAGCCAATACTTGTGTTTCATCGTTTACCGATTTTCTTTGATAAATAATACGGTACGTCGCTTCTTGTCCTGAAAGCTACGTGCTTTGGTTATGGAAGTTGGTAGGTATTCTGGCTTTCCTCTGTCCGCACAGCCTTCCCATAAGGTTTCAGTTACAGTGGCTTTGTAGTTACAGACATTTATCTGAGAGGATTACAGCTGCAGGTACAGCTCCGGTTTTACACCGGATTCCCTTGCATCGGTAGGCAGGTATGCTTTCCGATTGCCAATTCCAGAAACAAAGATAACGACTTTTATACATTTTTCAATATTTACTCGGACTTAATTTTGTTTTTCTATGTCTTTTCATAAAATTGTCCGTATCTGAGTGAAGGAAAAATAAACAGCTATTTTTTTGTATTGCATGTTGTTTCCATTATCTTTGCCCCCGAATTGGTTCCGAATGAATGATTCTGTCATTCGGATTAAAAGGGAATCGGGTGCAAATCCCGGACAGTCCCGCTGCTGTGAAACTCTGCTAAAATCTTGGAAAAAACCTTTGCCACTGATAGTTTATTGTGTAATATCGGGAAGGCTTCAAGATTAGGAGTCAGTCAGAAGACCTGCCATTCATTAAAGGCTGCCTTTACTCGTGGGATTAGGAAGACAGTACGAAAGAATAAGTTAACATTAAAATCTAAGAGAGATGCCTATGCAAAAGGTATGTCCGGGTTGTGGTGCAGCAAATTGAATGTATGCACGATGATATATTGTTCTGTCAGCAATGACAGAATATACCTTTATATACTTTAAAGAAAAAAGAAATGATAAAGAAAGTATTGATAGCCAACAGGGGCGAAATTGCATTGCGCGTAATGCGCTCGTGCCGTGAAATGGGATTACTTGCAGTAGCGATCTTTTCTGATGCCGACCGCACCTCACACCATGTAATGTATGCCGATGAAGCTTATCCGATAGGAGGGGCAGCGGCAAAAGACAGTTATTTAAATATTGAGAAGGTTATTTCCATTGCCAAACATTGTAATGCCGATGCCATTCATCCGGGATATGGCTTTTTGTCCGAGAATGCCGAATTTGCCAGGAGATGCAAGGAAGAAGGCGTCATTTTCATTGGTCCCGCTGCTGAGACAATGGAGGCTATGGGTGATAAAATAGCAGCCCGCCAGCGTATGATAGCTGCAGGAGTACCTGTGGTTCCCGGAACGGAACAACCATTGAAGAGTGCCGAGGAGGCAATACGCATCTGTAACGATATCGGTTATCCGGTAATGTTGAAGGCCTCTATGGGAGGCGGTGGCAAAGGAATGCGTCTTATTCACCATGAGGATGAAGTGGTAGAGGCTTATAATACTGCCCGTTCGGAGTCTATGTCATCTTTCGGTGACGATACGGTTTATTTGGAAAAGTTTGTGGAAGAGCCCCATCATATTGAATTTCAGATTTTAGGTGATAATCATGGGAATGTGATCCATCTTTTCGATCGTGAATGTTCAGTGCAACGTCGTAACCAGAAGATTGTGGAAGAAAGCCCGTCACCTTTCCTCACTCCCGAACTTCGTAAGGAGATGGGAGAGAAAGCTGTTGCTGCCGCCAAGGCAGTAAATTATTTGGGTGCTGGCACGATTGAGTTCCTTGTGGATAAAAATAGGAATTTTTATTTTCTTGAAATGAACACCCGTTTGCAGGTGGAGCATCCCATTACGGAAGAAGTAGTCGGTGTAGATCTGGTGAAAGAACAGATTCGTATAGCCAATGATGAGCCTTTGCATCTCAGGCAGGGAGAATTATTTCAGCGCGGTCATGCCATAGAATGCCGTATTTGTGCAGAGGATACGGAAAACAACTTTATGCCTTCACCCGGCATTATTAGGCAACTGACGGAACCGAACGGCATCGGTGTGCGTATTGACAGCTATGTATATGAGGGCTATGAGATTCCTATCTACTATGACCCGATGATTGGTAAATTGATTGTATGGGCTACTACTCGCCAGTATGCTATTGAGCGTATGCGCCGTGTGTTGTATGAGTATAAGATAACAGGTCTGAAAACAAATTTGGGTTATCTGAAACGTATCATGTATGTACCCGATTTTGTGAAAGGTGAATATAACACTTTGTTCATAGAGAAAAATGCACGTATGCTGGTTCGTACCAATACGGCTAATGAGGAGCTGGAGAATGTTTCTATGATTGCGGCATACATGGATTATCTGGTAAATCTGGAAGAAAATGCCTCTGGACAACTTCCTGACGGACGTCCCATCAGTCGTTGGAGGGAGTTTGGATTGCAGAAGGGAGTACTGAGAATTTAATTAATGGAATATTTAGATTTTAAGAATGGAAATACATATTGGAGATCGGGTAGCTGATGTCACTTTGGTCAGTAAAGAGGGAAATAAAGTGCAGCTTACCATTGACGGAAAGCCGTACGACGTAGATATTGTAATGGCGGAAAATGGAAGTTGTTCCATTTTGCATGACGGGAATTCTTTTAATGCGGGACTGGTACGTGGAGAAGGAGGAAAGAACTATGATGTGAGTATGTTCAATCGCTCATATCATGTGGATATCATAGATACACAGGCCAAATATCTGCACACGAGAAAAGGGGTGGAGGAGAAACAAGGTGATAAAATAACAGCTCCTATGCCGGGTAAAGTCATCAGTATTCCCGTAAATGTGGGTGATCGGCTGACGGCAGGAGATATTGCCGTTGTGCTGGAAGCTATGAAAATGCAGAGTAACTATAAAGTGAATGCGGATTGCACAGTGAAGAACATATTGGTAAGCGAAGGCGATCCTGTGAATGCTAATCAAGTATTGGTAGAATTGGAACTTTTTAAAGAGGAATAACTATGAATAGAGAAGAAACATATAAACAGTTTGAAGAACTGGATAAATGTGCCTTACTGGGTGGAGGTGTGGACAAGATAGAGAAACAGCATGCTTCCGGTCATCTGACAGCTCGCGAGCGCATTGATTTATTGCTTGATAAAGGTACTTTCAATGAACTGGATAAGTTTGTGAACCATCGTTGCGGTAATTTCGGCATGGAGAAAAAACAGATTCCCGGTGACGGCATGGTAAGTGGTTACGGCAAGGTGGATGGACGTTTGGTGTTTGTGTACGCCTACGATTTTACAGCACATGGCGGTTCGTTGAGTGAAACCAATGCAGCTAAGATTGTAAAAGTTCAGCAGTTGGCTTTGAAGAATGGCGCTCCAGTTATTGCCCTTAATGATTCAGGCGGAGCGCGCATTCAGGAAGGGGTGAATAGCCTGGCGGGTTATGCGTCTATTTTTTACCAGAACACCATTGCTTCGGGAGTCATTCCGCAGATTTCTGCTATTTTGGGGCCATGTGCAGGAGGCGCATGTTACTCCCCGGCACTGACAGATTTCATTTTCATGGTGAAGGAACAAAGCCATATGTTCATTACCGGGCCTGATGTTGTAAAAACGGTAACTCATGAGGAGGTGGATAAAGAAGAATTGGGAGGCGCTTATACACATAGTAGTAAGAGTGGGGTAACTCACTTCATGTGCAATACGGAGGAAGAGACGATGATGAGTATCCGTGAATTACTGAGTTTCCTTCCTTCTAATAATATGGAAGACGCTCCTTTCAAGCCCTCTACGGATGATATACACCGTCAGGCAGAAGTCCTCCAGACTGTTATTCCGGAAGATCCCAACATACCTTATGATATTAAGGACATCATTGAACCCGTTTTAGACGATCAGTATTTTTTTGAAGTGATGCCTCACTTCGCTAAAAATGTAGTGATAGGATTCGGGCGTTTAAATGGCCGTTCGGTGGGGATTGTCGCTAATCAGCCTGCTTACCTGGCAGGAGTGCTCGACATTGATGCCTCAGACAAGGCGGCTCGTTTTATCCGTTTCTGTGATTGTTTCAATATCCCTTTAATAACTTTTGAGGACGTTCCTGGATTCTTGCCTGGTACGGTGCAAGAACATAATGGTATTATCCGTCATGGAGCGAAGATTGTATATGCCTATGCCGAAGCTACCGTACCCAAAATAACTTTGATTACCCGCAAGGCATACGGCGGTGCATACATCGTGATGTCCAGTAAACCTACCGGCGCCGACGTGAATCTGGCGTATCCGCAGGCAGAAATAGCCGTAATGGGGGCTGAGGGTGCTGTGAATATTCTTTATAGAAAAGCATCATCCGAAGAGAAAGAAGAGATTATCAAGGAGTATGAAAAGAAATTCTCCAATCCTTATCGAGCTGCCGAGCGTGGGCTTATTGATGAAGTGATTATGCCGCGAGACACCCGCTATAAGCTGGTTCAGGCATTGGAGATGGCTCATAACAAGAATCAGAGCAATCCACCGAAAAAGCACGGCAACATGCCTTTATAAATAGTTATTTTAATGTGTGAAATGCGTATCCCCGGAGAAGTGATTTCTGTGGGGATACTTTTTACTCGAATATTTGTCGAATCATAATATATACGTTTGAAACTATGGAACTATTGAGAAACCTTTTTGAAGGTTACCCTAATCTTTGGGGTGGAGGAGTGGCTCATTCTGTCCTTATCCTGTCACTTGTTATTGCCTTCGGTATTATGCTTGGCAAGTTGAAGGTTGCCGGCATATCATTGGGTGTTACGTGGATTCTTTTTGTCGGCATTGTGTTCGGACATTTCAATTTGAATCTGGACGAACATCTCCTTCATTTTCTGAAGGAATTCGGCTTGATTTTGTTCGTATATTCCATCGGTTTGCAGGTGGGGCCCGGTTTCTTTTCTGCTTTCAAAAAAGGCGGGCTTACATTGAATGTATTGGCCATGCTGGTAATTTTTATCAGTGTGCTGATTACTATAATACTGCACCTTGTTACAGGAATTCCCATTACTACTATGGTCGGCATCCTGTCGGGGGCTGTAACCAATACTCCCGGTCTGGGTGCTGCCCAGCAGGCAAACAGTGATTTTAATGGGGTAGATGCACCGGAGATTGCTTTAGGATATGCGGTTGCCTATCCTTTGGGTGTTATAGGATGCATCTTGGCTCTGTTGGCGTTGAAATATCTTCTTCATATCAATACAAAGCAGGAAGAAAATGAAGCTGAGCGCGGGTTGGGGCATTTACAGGAACTTACCGTCCGTCCCATTTCGGTAGAGATACGCAATGAGGCCATAGATGGAAAGATGATCAAGGATGTAAAGCCTTTACTGAACCGTGCTTTTGTTATTTCCCGCATACGCCATAAAGAGAGCATGGAATCCGAATTGGTAAATGCCGATACGGTGCTGCATGTGGAGGATCAGATTTTATTTATTGCCAATCCGATAGATGTGGAAGCTATCATTGCGTTTTTTGGTAAGAAAATCGCAGTGGAATGGGAACAAGTGGATAAGAATCTGATATCCCGCCGTATTCTCATCACCAAGCCAGAACTGAATGGAAAGTCACTTTTACAGTTGAGAATACGCAATAATTTCGGCGCCAGCATCACTCGTGTAAATCGTTCGGGGGTCGATTTGGTGGCTACTCCTCATTTACAGTTGCAGATGGGGGATCGTGTGACGATTGTGGGTAGTGAGCTTGCCGTAAGCCATGCAGAAAAGGTGTTGGGTAATTCACTGAAACGTCTGAATCATCCTAATCTAATTCCTATTTTCCTGGGCATTGCCTTAGGATGTATTCTGGGGAGTCTTCCTTTTGCCTTCCCCGGTATTCCTCAACCAGTGAAGCTTGGACTGGCTGGCGGACCATTGATTGTTTCTATTCTTATCAGCCGTTTCGGACCTCAATATAAACTGATAACTTATACTACTATGAGCGCTAATCTGATGATACGTGAAATCGGTATTTCCCTTTTCCTGGCGTGTGTGGGATTGGGGGCAGGTAATGGTTTTGTAGATACCATTATCTATGAAGGCGGCTATATCTGGATTGCCTATGGAGCCGTTATTACGGTAGTTCCTATATTGTTGGGAGGACTTATCGGACGATATGCTTGGAAATTGAATTACTATACTCTTATCGGTGTACTTTCCGGTACAAATACCAACCCTCCGGCTTTGGCCTATTCTTCAGAGTTGACATCTTGTGATGCTCCGGCCGTAGGCTATGCCACTGTATATCCATTAGCGATGTTTCTGAGGGTACTTACGGCACAGTTATTAATTCTGGCACTTGCTTAGTGCCAGAATTTCTCTGCTTGGCTCAACGTTTCAGGTTTGCCGATGTCAAACCATCGGAAATCCTGAAGCGGATAGCCTTGTATTCGCGCTGTCCGGCAGACCGACAGGTAAAAGGAGATAATGGAGAACTTTCCTTTCCACGGATTATTATCCATATTACGGAAAAGGGAAGGAGAAATAACGTGAATGCCTCCGAATGCCAGTTCTTTATATTTTCCTTCGCGATAACTGAATTTTTCCGGTTTTACTTCTCCGGTAGATTTATTGATCCAGCCATGCAGGTTGTAAGAGTCATCGAACAAGAGATAACGGGAGGTTTTTCGTTCGCTGACAAGTAGTGTCGCTTCCGCATTGTTTTCCAAATGCTGTTGATAGAAAGCGGATAGATCCATATCTGTCAGAATATCCGAATTGTGGACGAGAAACGGTTCATCCCCGTCCAAAAAAGGTCTGGCCTTCCTGATGCCTCCTCCGGTATCGAGCAGCATGTCACGTTCGTCACTGATGCTGATATTCATGCCGAAATTGTCATTGGCATGCAGAAAGTCAATAATCTGTTCTCCAAAATGGTGTATATTGATGACTATATCACCGAATCCGGCCTCTTTCAACCGTAGTAACACTCGTTCCAGCATCGGCTTACCTGCTACGGGAACAAGTGCTTTGGGCATATTGTCTGTCAGCGGACGCAGACGTGTGCCCAGTCCGGCGGCAAATATCATTGCTTTCATTTTGCCTTAAAAGTTTGTTCGAAATTCTGTTCTCTATGTATCAGGTTGACCTGTACGCCGAACTTCTTGTTCAGATGTTCGGCAAGATGTTGTGCCGAATAGACGGAACGGTGCTGTCCGCCCGTACAGCCGAGGCAGACGGAAAGATTAGTGAACCCACGTTCCATATACCGCTTCACGGAAGCATCCACAAGTGCATAGACATGCTCCAGAAAGACAGCAATCTCACCGTCTTCTTCCAGAAAACGGATGACGGGTTCATCCAGTCCGGTGAAAGGTTTGTAACGCTCGTACTTACCGGGATTATTCACGGCACGGCAATCAAATACAAAGCCGCCTCCATTGCCGGACGAATCTTCGGGAATACCTTTCTTATAGGCAAAGCTCGTCACCTTTACTACCAGCCGGCGTTTTTGCAGGTCATCCGTAAACTGTTTCAATTCGGTGAGCTCCCGCAATACTCGGCAGAGATACGGATATTCGGGATAAGGCTCTTGCAGCAATTGACGTAGGTTCTCAATGGCGAAAGGTACACTTTGAATGAAGTGGGGTTTCTTCTCGAAATAGCCGCGAAAACCATAGGCCCCCAGTACCTGCATGGTGCGGAACAAAACGAAGTGACGGAGCTGTGCATGGAAGTAAGCCTCGTCTACGGGCTGATATTTGCACAGGGCATCTATATATTCCTGCAAGAGTTCCTTTCGCAGGCTGTCGGGATAGTTGGCTTTGGCCTGCCATAAGAACGACGCCACGTCATAATAGACCGGCCCCTTACGGCCGCCCTGAAAATCAATGAGCCAAGGCTCACCATCCTTAATCATGACATTGCGGCTTTGGAAATCACGATACATGAAAGTTGCCGAACTGCTGCGGAGTAATACATCAGCCATCTTCTGGAAATCGTCTTCCAGACGGTCTTCCTGAAAATCCATGCCTGTGGCCTTCAGAAAACAGTACTTGAAGTAGTTCAAATCCCAAAGAATACTGCGGCTGTTGAATTCAGCCTGTGGATAACAATAGGAGAAATCCATTCCGTCAGCCCCTGCAAACTGTACGGCAGGCAGCAGGCGGATTGTTTTACGCAGAAGCTGCTTTTCGTCTTCACCGAATACGCTGGTCTTACGTCCTTTTTCTATGGCGTCGAACAAAAGCGTATCTCCTAAATCTTCCTGTAAGTAATACACGCCGTCTTCCGAACGGATGAATACCTGTGGAACGGACAGACCTTTTTCGCGGAAGTGCTCGGCCATATAGAGAAATGCGCGGTTTTCTTCGACAGATTCACCGCTGACACCAATTAGTGTGGGGCTGCCGGAAAGACGAAAATAGCGTCTGTTGGAGCCGGAAGAAGGAAGTTCGTCAATCTGTTCCGGTTCGTGTCCGGTATGTGAGATGTAGAGTTTTTTAAGTTCTTCGGTTATCATAGCAAATGTTTTATTTTGGCGGCTAAGGTAAGGCTTTTGTCGGAGATATGCTTACCTTTGCCCGAAATAATCTGCAAGAAGATGGAAAGGAATAACCCTCAATTTTTGATAGCGGCTCCTGCTTCGGGTAGCGGAAAGACAACGGTCAGCCGTGGGCTGATGGCATTGTTTGTGAAAAAAGGTTTGAAAGTGCAACCCTTCAAGTGTGGCCCCGATTATATAGACACCAAATATCATACGGCTGTCTGTGGTCGTCCCTCTGTAAATCTGGATACTTTTATGGCATCCAAGAGACATGTCTGTGAACTGTATGCACGCTATTCGGTGGATGCAGACATTTCCATCGTCGAGGGAATGATGGGGATGTATGACGGGTACGATCGTGATAGGGGATCTTCGGCGGAAGTGGCGCAACTCTTGGGTATTCCGGTTGTGCTGGTGGTTGATGCCAAGTCTGCGGCTTATTCCATGGCTCCCTTATTGTCCGGGTTTATCAATTTCCGTCCGGATATACGTATTGCGGGAGTAATCTTCAATCGTGTCGGTTCACCTCGTCATTATGAAATGTTACGGGAGGTATGTGAGGATTTAAATGTCAACTGCTTGGGATATTTACCTAAACAAAAAGATTTGGAGCAAAAATCTCGTCATTTGGGGCTTGATTTCAGCCGTTCGAAAGAGACGGATGCATTGGATCTGCTCGCCGATTTGCTGGAAACACATGTGGACTGGCAGTTGCTGTTGGAGAAAACCACCCTTTCTTTGCCCGAAGTACGGCAGGCGGTGACAGGACAAACCGGCGGGTTGCGCATCTTGGTGGCTCGTAATGAAGAATCATTCTCTTTTCTATATGAAGAACATCTGGATATTCTTCGCCGTCTGGGTACAGTTTCCTTCTTTAATCCCGAACACAACCGTCCCATTTCCCAAAAGACCGATTTGCTCTATCTGCCGGGAGGATATCCGGAAGAACATGCCGAAAAGTTGGCCACAGCCTGGCGTGCTCAGGATTCGATTCGTCGGTATATAGAAGCCGGCGGTAAAGTATTGGCCGAATGTGGCGGAATGATTTACTTGTCGCGAGGTATTACCACAGATGCCTGCCATTATGGTAAATGCTGTTGTAAAACAGCCGGATTGTCGGGCGTTTTTCCTTTTTACATATCCAATAACAATCGTTCCCGAAAACTGACGTTGGGCTATCGTCAGTTCAACTATAAAGGTCAGCATCTTCGGGGACACGAATTTCATTATACCACATTTCTGGATACTGACAAAGAATCTATTCCTTCTTCCATTGTGCAAGTTTATAACGCTAAGGGAGAATCAGTGACTACACCTGTATTCCGATACAAAAATGTGATTGCCAGCTATACCCATTTGTATTGGGGAGAAATCGATGTGATGGCTCTATTTTGAAAGTATTCCTACACGTATGCATGCATACGGATAGAAGGACTTTGATTCTCTGGACATTTATGCTTTTTCTTTCTCTTGTCAGTGTATAATACACAAAAGAACCTTACTGAATATGCAGAAGGTTCATACAGAATTTCACCCCACGCATGTGGGACGAAGTTTTACATGATTGTTTCCTGACTTAACACATTTCTTTTTAGATAACGGATAACTGTCTCTCTAATAAAACTGGTAAAGCAAGAAACGCTTTGTAAGGTATTGAAGAGTAGTATATTATGGTGTCCATTAAACGTACGTTTAATGGACACAAAGATAAAGGCGTTTTTTATATAAACAAAATGTTTGATAAAAAATATTTCATCAGATTACTTCATTCGATTATAAATTACTGATAATGAGAGGTAAATTACTTTAGAAATATTTATTTGTATCCATTCTTTTCTATACATTTTCAATCTTTGAACTTTGCTTTTAAAGGGTGTCCATTAAACGTACGTCTAATGAACGTTTTTATTTGTCTAATCTTCTTGTTCATAGTACGTTATATATGCTGAAATAGTGCAATCGGTTTGAAAGAGAAAAATGTCTCGTTCAAACCGCGAAGCGCACCCGGAACCGAAGTAGTATCCTTGATTTTATTCATAGCAAGTGATTGATACACAGAAATATTGGTTTGCAGCCCGTACTCGCGACAAGCAAGAATTTGCAATCCGAAATTCCCTTGAAAAGCTGAAAGCAGAAGAAAATCTGGATATTGACTGCTATCTTCCTACCCGGAGTGTAATAACTCAGTTGAAATATCGCCGGAAGCGGAGTGAAGTGCCCGTCATTCGCAACTTGATTTTTGTCCATGCCACGAAACAGATAGCCTGTGACATTTCCAATGTCTATGGTGTGCAGCTTTTCTACATGAAAGACCTTTTTTCCCATTCCATGTTGGTTGTCCCCAATAAGCAGATGGAAGATTTCATGTTTGTCATGGATTTGAATCCCAACGGGGTCAGTTTTGACAATGATTCTCTTGCAGTGGGTAATAAAGTGAAAGTCATAAAGGGTGATTTTTGCGGTATTGAAGGTGAGGTTGCCACGGAAGCCAATAAAACGTATGTCATCATTCGTATCAAAGACATTCTGTCCGCCAGTGTCAAAGTACCCAAATCCTATCTGAAGATAATAAAATAAATTTTATTCATATTATACTCATATTCAATGAATGATTTGCTTTCCCGTGCTCTTGAGCTTCAACATCTGGCTCACGGGCTTATGTATCTTGGCACAGACGGCGCGCCTATTTACTCAGACGCTTTTAGCCGACTGAATAAGGAGGTGCTTCTGAAATCCGATTCTCTCTATTCCTCCAAAGGTGCTGATATTGAAGAAGAAGCCAATCTTTGTCTTGCCCTTTTGATGGGCTATAATGCCACTATCTATGATAATGGGGACAAGGAGCAAAAGAAACAAGCAGTTATAGAACGCATTTGTAAGGTGTTGGAACAACTTCCAAATTCTCTTCTTAAAGTTCGTCTGTTGACTTATTGTTATGGGGAGGTTTATGAGGAATCCATGCTTCAGGAGGTTCATTCTATTATTGATAATTGGGATAAGAATATATTAACTTCTGATCAGATGGAGATTATTGGAGAATTGAAGAATATAGAAGAGAATCCTTATCCTTTTGAGGAGCTGGAAGATTAATATATGATACATTGGAACGTAAAATGAAAAAGAGGGGTATGGTCTTTGCAGACTAAGGCTAAACTTTTTTACTCAACTTGATAATAAAGTCATATGTGCTTGCCTTATATTTACTTATGAAAGAAAATGTCTTGAATTTTTTTACACAAGGGGATGAGCGCTCTCTTAATGTAAAGAAGAACATTGCCTTGATGATTCTGGTTAAAGGAGGGAGTATTCTATTGAGTTTATTATTAGTGCCATTAACGTTGAATTATGTAGATAATGAATGTTATGGCGTTTGGTTAACCCTTAGCTCAATGGTGGTTTGGATAAGTTTCTTTGATATAGGCATAAATAATGGCTTACGCAATAGGTTGACAGAAGCTTTGGCCCATAATGATTATGAATTAGGAAGAAAATATGTAAGTACCACTTATGCCATATTATTTCTTATCTTTATACCTTTGATGTGCTTACTTTTACTTGTTGCTCCTTTTGTAAATTGGTATTCATTACTTAATATAAATCAAGGTAATGTGGAAGGATTACTTATTGCGATATGCATTGTCATAGCATATTTTTGTATCAACTTTATTTTTAGTACTATTAATATAGTAACTTTAGCAGTTCAAAAACCAGCAATTTCTTCCATGATAACTTTAGTTCAACAGCTTGTTTCGTTGACTATTATTTATATATTGACTCTAACCACTAAAGGTAGTTTGGTGTATCTATGCTTGGCATTGTGTGTTGCTCCTTTGGTAGTTATTTTAGGTGCCAACATGGTGTTATATAAAAAAAGGTATCAGGAAATAGCACCGACATTCAAATCTGTGGATTTTAGTGTTTCTTCTGATTTAATGAAATTGGGCATCCAATTCTTTATTATACAAACAGCTTGCATTGTTCAGTGTCAATTGATTAATTTTTTGATTATTAGATACTATGGAGCAGCTGAAGTGACATCTTATAATATTTCGTACAAATACTTCAGCGTTTTGACTATGGTATGGACAATCATCATTACTCCATTGTGGGCTGCTGTATCTGATGCTACAGTAAAGCAGGATTATGCTTGGGTAAAGAATGCTGAAAGAAAGTATTTGAAATTGTTTATGTTATTTGTCTTAGGTGGAGCCTTCATGTTTTTCATTTCGTCCTATGTATATGACCTTTGGGTAGGAAGCAAGGTTGTGATAACAAGCATACTGTCTTTTTGGGTTTTTATTTATTGTCTCGTTTCAATGTTTTCCGGTATTTATGTAACCATACTGAATGGGATGGGGCTTTTAAAAGTCCAGATGTATGCTTGTTTTTTTTCTCCATTTGTATTCTTGGGATTGTGCTATATTTTTATAAATATGGGATTAGGTGTACATGGATTTCTTATCGCTATGATCATCAGTAGCTTTAATGGATATTTATTGGCACCTGTTCAGTATATACTTCATATGAAATCTTTATAACTACCTAATTTTGAAAATAGATAATGGATTTATTTCAAGTACCTGTAGTTCTTTTTTCTTTTAAAAGAATAGATAAAACATTGTTAATAGTCGAAAGACTTTCAAAAGTAAAGCCTCAGAAGTTATATATAATTAGTGATGGAGGTCGTACGGATGAAGAGTGGGATAAGGTCAATAAATGCAGAAGTGAAATAGAGGCTCATATTGATTGGGATTGCGAGGTCGTTAAACGATACGCATCTTGTAATATAGGTGTATATGCTAATATTGCAGGTGGGGTGAAATGGGTATTTGAGCAAGAAGAATATGCCATTTTTCTGGAGGATGATAACTTGCCCGCATTGTCTTTTTTCCCTTTTTGCCAAGAAATGCTTTTGAAGTATAAGGATGACACGCGAATTCTGTGGATATGTGGTACGAACTATTTAAAATCTTTTTCTTTCCCTAGTGATAGTAGTTATTATTTTACTCATCACATGATGCCCTGTGGATGGGCTTCATGGAGTAACAAATTTAACCGTTTTTATGATAAAGACTTTTCTTTGTGGGAAAATCCTTATATTCAAGAGGTAGTGAAAAATCTACCTTACGATAACCTGCTTCGTGCTCAAGATATAGAAAATTGGAATAGAGAATTGAAACGTAAAAAGCAAGGTTTGAAATTTGATTCATGGGATTATCATATGAGTTTTTCGTTGAGGGTACATGGGTTGTATGGCATAGTTCCAAAATATAATCAAATAACCAATATCGGAGTAGATATTGATTCTATTCATGGTGGTTCCTCTTTTGATAATATAATGACTCGTCGTTTTTGTGGCCTTCCAACACAAGAGTTGGAATTCCCTCTAAAACATCCTCTGGCTGTTCAAACGGATTCTGAATACGAGAAGGCTACTGCTCATATTATTACCATGCCATTATTATATAGGCTAAAGAGTAAAATATCGAACTTTCTTAAATGGTTATTTCGTATTGATATGGAGGAAAGTTTTACAAAGACAATGTATAAGCGTTTTTTTAGATTGTGAATATTATAAATTAAGAAATATTGAATACTCATAATACTTATATCTCTCCATTTTTCGTTTATATTTTAAGTTTAATTACTTTATTTGTATTCTATATACTACATTGGTCAACTTTATATCCTGAGATGAGTATTAGCCTTTTAATTTTCATTTTAGGAACTTCTAGTGTGATGTTGCTAATGGGAATTTACTTTTATAGGAGAAAGTTTTTTATATATTATCCTTCTAAATCGTCTCCTGAGAAATTAATAAAATGGACTAAGTATTATTTATTAGCAAATTTAGTAGAAATACTATATAGTCGTCATATACCATTATTACGTGGATTACAAGGAGAAGAACTACCTGATGATGTGAATTTCTTTGGAATCCCTATGTTTCATATTTTAGTTCTTAGTTTTGGGGCTTTTTTATCACTTATGATTTTTCATAAAATGAGGAGTGATAAAGGTACTAGAAGAAGACTATTTCCCTATTTTGTTTTTTCATTTCTTGCACCTATTATTATTTATGGAAGAGGAATTTTATTTATGACTCTAACAGGGTGCTTTTTTATTTACTTAATGTCGTTGTCAAAAATTCGAAAAAAGCTTCTTTTTTGTATCTTTTTAGGAATGACATTGTTATTTGTCTTTGGGGTTTTAGGAGATATACGAATAGGTGCTTCTGATTCTCGTTTTGTAAATAGAAAAAATGGAGTTTCCATTACAGTATTAGGAGAAGCTACACAAGAGTTTCAAGATTCTTGGATACCACATGAATATATGTGGGGATATATTTATGCTATATCTCCGATTGGGAATTTGCAATATAATATAAATGAGCATGATGATATAAGTCCTACCCTAAATTCTCTGTTTGAGCTTTGTTCTATAGAAATGTTTAGTGAAACAGTGAGTAAACGTTTAGTTAGTTTTGAAAAGCGTCAAGAAGATTTGGTTATTCCTCCTTTAAATGTGAGTACTATTTATGCACGTCCTTATTTAATAATGGGATGGTGGGGAATGATTTTGATTTTTTTTTATACAATCGTTTATATTATTGTTGTATTCATGGTAATATCTCCTTCTTCTGAATATTTTGTGGTGAGTATTGCCATTGTAAATGTAATTATATCCTATAATCTATTTAATAATATGTTTGCTTATGGGGGCTATGCCAATGTTATTTTAATACCTCTTGTGTTAAATATTGGTAGTTTTATTAAACGTTTTAAGGGAAATGTATATGATTGACATATTAATGGCTACTTATAATGGTGGCTCTTTTCTTAGGGAACAATTAGACTCCATAATTAATCAAACTTATAGCAATTGGCGTTTATTAATCCGTGATGACGATTCTTCTGATGGTACAGTAGAACTTGTTAAAATTTATGTGGAAAGAGATAAACGTATTCATTTGGTGGAAGACACGGTTATATGTGGTAGTCCAGAAAGTAATTTTATGAGATTACTATTATTTTCATCTTCAGAATACGTCTGCTTTTGTGACCAAGACGATATTTGGTTAAAGGATAAATTGATATTAATGTTGGAGTGTATAAAGAAATTAGATAACTCTCGTCCACAATTGTTATTCTCTGATGGCTTCTTGTATTATGGGGAACGAAGAAATGACTTACCAAGACTTTTGAAAGCACGTCCGAGACAGTTACATGAGGCCCTGTTTTGTAATGGTGGAATACATGGTTCACTTAGTATGTTTAATGCTGCTATGAGAACCGAAATGTTGAGAAAGTATAACCATATTGCGATGCATGATCATTTACTTACACTCATAGGATGTGCAAACCATGCTGTTACATACCTTGAAATTCCTACTTTTTATTATAGGCAACACCTTAATAATGTCACACCACATATGGCTTCTAACCTATTTCGAAGAATATTGAATGCTTTTACTATAAATAAAAAGAGATGTGTTATTGACGAGGATTATTATTTGGGGGTGAAAGCTTTTTATGATGAATATGTCAATGAGTTATCACCGAAAGATAAAAAAGTAGTTGAAATATACCTTGATTTGCCTAATAAATCTCCTCTGATTCGATTTATGTCTATTGTGAAAAATGGTTTTTCCTTAAATAACTCTCGGATGAATCTTTTATTGAAAGTTTTACTAAAAAAATATATTTCTTTTTTATGAGAAAATATCTTTGCATATACTATTGTTGGGATGAATTGGGTAATGCAAATAGTAATCAGAATCACAGACAATATATAGGATTGGCTTCTCTTGCAAAAATTACCGTTCTTTACAGGCGGTTCTCTAATAGGAAATACGGAGACAATATGAAGGGGATAAGTTCGCCTAATTTTTTGCTTCTCGATAGAGTATTTCTGAAAATATTTCAATCTTTAAAGTTGGTTTGGGGAGTTGATATCTTTTTCTGGGGATGTAAAATGGCTCTTTATGTCAAAAAAAATATAAAAGATTTTGATGTGGTTATTTTAACGGGGACTCCCTATATACTATTTGGTATTACGACATTACTGGCAAGAAAGCACAAAGCAAAGTTGGTGGTTCAGATGTATGATCCTCTACTAGACAATAATTACATGGGAGGAATTAATTTTTTTAGATCTTTATTAGAGAAAAAAATTGTTTGTAGTTCGGATTTGATTATTGTTCATTCGTATTTAATGTTCCGTAAGATGTGTGATAGATATCCAATGTTCTCACACAAATTTAAATTTATTCCTTTTGCTACGGATGATGTGAAATTATTGCCTGCCCCCTCTTTGATTAAGCAGGATTTTGTGACATTGCTTTATGCTGGAACTTTACAAAGGGAAAGAAATCTGGATTTGGTATTTAAATCCTTAAAAAGGATTCCCAAAAGTGAGATTACAGCAATTAAAATTCAGCTAATAGGAAATATTTCTGCAAGTATCAAGAGTCAAATAAAGAAGTCTCCTTATACGGATGTATTTGAATTGTTGGCATTCATGGATAAAAAAAATCTATATGATTATGTATGTAAGTCAGATGCCCTACTTGTTATTGATAGCTTTAAAGATGATTGTAACATTTTCTTTCCATCGAAAATTTGTGAGTATTTATTGTTTAAAAAGCCGATTCTTTTAATAACGCCAGAAATTAGTGAATCTCGTCGTCTGTTTATGGAATGTCCAGAGCTTTGTTTTAACCAATATGATGAGGATAAGCTGGCTCAAACACTACAGGCAATGATAAAAAATAGAACGCTTTTCGATTCAAGATTGAATTATTCTCAAATAGAGCAATTTTATCCGTCCATTATAGGTAAACAAATATTCGAATCAATCGAATCTATTTTTAATAGATGTTAAATGAAAATTTTGCAAATTAATGTTACTGCGAATTGGGGATCTACCGGGCGTATCGTGGAAGGGATTGCTAATGAAGTTATAGCTTGTGGAGGTGATAGTTATATTATGTATGGACGATATGCAAGTGAGTCGAATTCAAAGGTTTATAGGATAGGAACAAATGTAAATGTATATATGCATTTACTGCAGACACGTATTTTTGACAGGCATGGACTTTCATCTAAAAGACCAACTTTGAAACTTATAGATTTTATAAAGGAAATTTCTCCAGACATAATCCATTTACATAATATACATGGATATTATGTAAATTATTCTCTTCTTTTCCAGTTTTTAAAAGAAATTGATACGCCTGTAGTTTGGACTCTTCATGATTGCTGGGCCTTCACAGGTCATTGTTCTCACTACTCGTATAATTCTTGTTATCGTTGGCAAATATTATGTCGTGATTGTCCTCAGAAGCGTGAATATCCATCATCTTTCTTAATAGATCGTTCAAGGCGTAATTTTATAGATAAACAAAAAGCCTTTACGTCAAAAGAAAATTTGACGTTAGTAACTGTATCGGAATGGCTGTCAAAGGAAGTAAAGAAATCTTTTTTAAAAAAATATCCGATTAGGATTATTCATAATGGAATTGATACAAATGTATTTACTCCTGTTGAAGTTAAAAAGAAAGACTTGGGAATTGAGGATAAGTTTATGCTGTTGGGGGTGGCCAGTGTGTGGTCTTTGCATAAAGGATTGGATGATTTTATTCGTTTGCGCGAAGTTCTTTCTGATGAATACATTATTGTATTGATTGGACTTAATGACAGGCAAATAAGGAATCTACCTAAAGGTATTATAGGCATTAAAAGGACTAATAGTGTTCATGAATTATCCATATATTACTCTGTGGCGGATGTTTATATAAATACCTCTGTTGAGGAGACGTTTGGCTTGACAACGGTTGAAGCTATGGCTTGTGGAACTCCTTCCATTGTTTATGATTCTACAGCTTGTCCGGAAGTTGTGTCTGCGGACACGGGATTTGTGATTAATAAAGGAGATTTGAGTTCTTTATGTTCTATCTTGGAATTGATAAGAAAGAAGGGAAAACATACTTATTCAAATGCATGTCGTAATAGAGTAACCTCTTTTTATAATAAATCAGATTTGTATCGGAAGTATATAGACTTGTATAAAGAATTGCTTCCTTCTAAATTCTAAAAAGATAATTTTAATTTTATAAAATGTTATGTCCATATTCAAAGACAAAACCCTCTTAATTACCGGAGGTACAGGCTCTTTCGGTAACGCTGTTCTACGTCGTTTCCTTGATTCTGATATTAAGGAAATTCGTATATTTTCGAGAGATGAGAAAAAGCAGGATGACATGCGTCATCATCTGCAGAATCCCAAAGTGAAATTTTACATTGGTAATGTGCGTGATCGCCAGTCAGTGGATGGTGCAATGGTAGGAGTGGATTATGTATTCAGTGCTGCTGCCTTGAAACAAGTCCCCAGTTGCGAATTCTTTCCCTTGCAGGCTGTGCAGACCAATGTAATCGGTACTGACAATGTATTGGAATCCGCCATAGCGCATGGAGTGAAAAATGTGGTAGTACTTTCCACGGATAAGGCTGCCTATCCCATCAATGCCATGGGTATCAGCAAGGCGATGATGGAGAAAGTTGCCATCGCCAAAGGCCGTGCCCTTGGCGATAATGCCGGTACGACAATATGCTGTACACGTTATGGCAATGTGATGGCAAGCCGCGGTTCCGTGATTCCCTTATGGGTGGAGCAGATAAAGAACGGCAAGCCCATTACGATAACGGATCCCAACATGACCCGTTTCATGATGACCTTGGACGATGCTGTGGATCTGGTAATCTATGCGTTTGAACATGGTCATAACGGTGACCTGTTCGTACAGAAAGCTCCCGCTGCTACCTTGGATGTTCTGGCTCAGGCTCTGAAGGAGACATACGCCCGGATAGATCCGGCATACGGTGACACGGAAGTGAGGACTATCGGTACCCGTCACGGTGAAAAGTTGTACGAGACGCTGGTTACACGTGAAGAGATGGCCAAGGCCATTGACATGGGCGACTATTACCGCATCCCTTGTGATACCCGTGACTTGAACTACGACAAGTTCTTTACGGAAGGTAACGAGGAAATGGCGAAGATAGAGGACTACCATAGCCATAATACCGCCCGTCTTGATGTGGAGGGCATGAAACAACTTCTTCTTAAACTCCGTTTTATCCGTGAAGACCTCGGTTTGGAAGAAAAGGCCAAGGGTACGGAAATAAAGAGTGAATAATCATTATTTGAATAATACAACGGAAAAGAAAAGAGGAAAAGTATCGTTTCTTTAGAAAGAAAATCCTATCTTTGTCATATTGAAACTAATAATTGAGAATATGGCAGCAACAGTATTAAATTCAGTTCAACAACATCTTCTGAAGATGTTTGCTTTTGATGGTTCGGAGGAACGATTGAATGAAGTGAAAGAGGTGTTGACCAAATATTTTTCTCAGAAATTAGATGACCGCCTGAATGATTTATGGGATTCGGGAGTTTTGGATCAAGAAAAACTTGATGAACTGAGAAAGATTGACGTTCGAACCCTTACAAAGAGATGAATAGAATAGTATTGGATACAAATAGCCTGGTACAGTGCATTTCTCCTAAAAGCAGATACCGTAAGATTTGGGATTGCTTTTTGGATGGAACGAATCAGCTATGTGTATCTAATGAGATTCTTAATGAATATGAGGAAATATTAGAACGTTTGGCGGGTGTAGAAATCGTTAAGTTGGTTATTGATGTTATTCTTAATAATCCTTACACTTTGTTCTTTACTCCTTATTATAATTTCAATCTGATAAAATCTGATCCGGACGACAACAAGTTTGTGGATTGTGCAGTTGTGGCTAATGCCAAATTTATTGTTACAGAGGATCATCATTTTCATATATTGAAACAGTATAATTTCCCCAAAATAGATTTTATAGGCTTGGATGACTTTTATCATTCATTGTAAAATTCCCTTTTCTTTTCTGTGATAAACAGAACCAAATCATTTTATGAAAATTTTAGTGACCGGCGCCAAAGGGTTTGTCGGTCGAAACCTTGTATCCCAACTGCATAATATCCGGGATGGGAAGGCCCGTAATTATGCAGTGCCGGGGGAGGAGATGACCGTCTATGAATATGATCTGGACAGTGACCCTTCGGAACTTGATGCTTATTGCCGCCAGGCCGACTTTGTGTTCAACCTTGCGGGTGTGAACCGCCCGAAAGAACCTTCGGAATTCATGCAAGGGAACTTCGGCTTTGCCTCCACGCTTCTTGATACGTTGAAGAGATATGGAAATACGTGTCCGGTGATGATCTCCTCTTCCACGCAGGCCGCCTTGGATAATCCTTACGGTGAGTCGAAACGGGCGGGTGAGCAGCTGATGTTTGACTATGGCAGGGAGACGGGTGCTAAGGTATTGGTCTATCGTTTCCCCAATGTTTTCGGCAAGTGGTGCCGTCCCAACTATAACAGTGCGGTCGCTACATTCTGTAACAATATAGCCCATGATTTGCCTATCCAGGTGAATGACCCTTCAGCGGTGATGAACCTGGTGTATGTGGATGATGTTGTGGACGAGCTTATCGCCGCATTGGACGGCAGGGAACACCGGAAAGATGACTATTGCGAAGTACCCGTGGTGCATACGATAACCTTGGGCGGCATCGTGGACCTGATAAAGTCTTTCAGGGAGATGCCGGGAAATTTGGATGTCCCTGATTTAAGCGATGCCTTCACCAAGAAACTTTATTCCACTTATCTTTCATATTTACCGGCAGATAGGTTCTGCTATCCTCTAAAGATGAATGTGGACGTGCGTGGCAGCTTTACCGAGATTATCCGTACAGCGGACCGCGGGCAGTTTTCTGTGAATGTCTCCAAGCCCGGTATAACGAAAGGCCATCATTGGCATCACACCAAGAACGAGAAGTTCGTGGTAGTGAGCGGACATGGCCTGATACAGCTCCGGAGGATAGGTTCGGAAGAGGTCATAAGCTTTGAGGTGAGCGGCGAGAAAATTGAGGTTGTGGAGATGATTCCCGGATATACGCATAATATCGTCAACCTTTCCGAGACGGATGATTTGGTGACTTTCATGTGGTGCAACGAGTGCTTTGACCCGAACCGTCCGGACACTTATTTTGAAAAAGTCTGAGGACATCAAGAACAAAAGGACAAAATAAAAAATGGAAATAAGATTGGATTATTCTGATATCAAGTTTCAAGAGAACGGCAGGCTGAAACTCTTGATCATAGTGGGCACCCGTCCGGAGATTATCCGCCTGGCTGCCGTCATCAACAAATGCCGCAAGTATTTCGATACCATTTTGGCCCATACGGGACAGAATTATGACTATAACCTGAACGGTGTGTTTTTCCACGACTTGAAGCTGAAAGAACCCGAAGTGTATATGGATGCCGTGGGTGATGACCTTGGTGCCACGATGGGGAATATCATCAATGCGAGCTACAAGCTGATGGCACAGACAAGGCCGGATGCCGTATTGGTGTTGGGTGATACAAATTCGTGTCTGAGCGTGATAGGTGCCAAAAGACTCCATATCCCTATTTTTCACATGGAGGCCGGCAACCGTTGCTTTGACGAGTGCCTGCCGGAAGAGACGAACCGCCGGATTGTAGATATTATTTCAGATATGAACCTTTGCTATTCGGAACATGCACGCAGATACCTCAATGCTTCGGGTGTGGCGAGGGAGCGTACTTATGTAACGGGTTCCCCTATGGCTGAAGTGCTGCGTGAGAACCTTGCAGCGATTGAGGACAGTGACATTCACAGCCGCCTGAACCTGGAAAAAGGACGGTACATATTGCTTTCCGCTCACCGGGAGGAGAATATAGACACTGAAAAGAATTTTCTTTCTTTATTCAGGGCTGTCAATGCCATGGCTGAGAAATACGATATGCCTATCCTTTATAGCTGCCATCCTCGTAGCCGGAATCGTTTGGAAACAAGCGGCTTCGAGTTGGACAAACGCGTAATTCAACATGAACCGCTCGGTTTTCATGATTACAATTGCCTTCAGATGAATGCCTATGCCGTAGTGTCGGATAGTGGAACCCTTCCAGAGGAGAGTTCATTCTTTACTTCGGTAGGCCGTTCTTTTCCGGCAGTTTGTATCCGTACCAGTACGGAACGTCCGGAAGCGATGGACAAGGGCTGCTTTATTCTTGCGGGTATTGATGAACGGTCGTTGTTGCAGGCTATTGGTACGGCAGTTGAGATGAACAGTAACGGCGATAATGGTTTGCCTGTTCCGAACTATATTGATGAGAATGTATCGACCAAGGTTGTGAAATTGATTCAGAGCTATACGGGAGTAGTAAACAAAATGGTTTGGAGAAAATTTTGAAAAGAAATGCTTTCTAAAAGGATATGGATTATTTCTGAGATATATTATCCTGTAAAAACTTCTACAGCGTATTATATGACTGAAATAGCTGAATATTTGGCTGCTAAAGAAATGGATGTACATGTGCTATGCACATGTGCTGTATATAATAGTGGTGAAAAGCAATCTTGTTCACAGAAAGAATTGCATAATGGAGTAAATATTCATAGGGTGTATGTACCCAATATTAATAAGAATAACTTTATAAAAAGAACTTTTAGATTGCTATTATCAAGCTTGCTGTTATTTGTAAGAATGTTGGGGGCAGTAAGGAAGAATGATGAAATATTAGTAGTAACCAATCCTGCTTTTTTGCTTCTTATGATGCCATTTATTGCGTGGATAAAAGGTATATCATATAAAATTCTTGTACATGATATATTCCCTGAAAATTTGGTAGCTATAAAAAAATTTTCTTCCTCATCTTTTGTTTACTGCAATCTAAAGAAAATTTTTGATGCTGCATATTCTAAAGCTCAACTTTGTATCTCTATAGGTAGAGATATGAGTGAAGTATTGGGTAAAAAAGTACAGGATATTTCTAAAATCTGCTTTATACCAATTTGGGCCGAAAATGAAGAGGTTTTTCCTGTAAAGAAAGAAGATACAAAGACGTGTTTGGATTTAGGGTTGCAAGACAAATTTATTTTTCAATTTGCTGGGAATTTAGGTAGCGCTCAAGGTTTGGATAATCTTTTGGAGGCTATAAAATTGGTTGAAAATGATAATATTCATTTTTTGTTTATAGGTGATGGTGCTAAATCAAATGAAATAGTTTCATACATAAAAGCAGGAATGCATAAGAATGTATCTTTATTGGGTTTTCAGGATCGTGCTAACCAAAATGATTTTCTGAATGCTTGTGACATTGGTATTGTTACGTTGTCTGATGGAATGTTTGGCTTAGGAGTTCCTTCTAAATCATATAATATAATGGCAGCTGGTAAGCCAATCCTATATATAGGTGACAGAAATTCAGAGATAGCTCTATGTATTGATGAATACTCTTTAGGCTGGGTTGTAGAACCAAATGATCCAAAAGAACTTGCTAAAGTGATGGAATATATTTTCTTTTGTAAAAATGGTTTATCTGCAATACAAAATAACACAAGGATGGTAGCTGATACTATTTTTGCAAAGAAACGTATATTAGAAGAATATTATAAGTTGTTGAATTAGTATTATTAATTCATTTTTCATGAAACTTTTATTCACAGGAGCCTCCGGGTTCTTGGGTAATAACGTGTATCCTCTTTTAGAGAGGATGTACGACGTTACTACTGTTGGCTTGCTGCCGCAGGATAACTATACCGTAAACATAGCGAGGGAAATTCCGGAACTGCGTGAACAGTATGATGTTGTTCTTCACGCAGCCGGAAAGGCGCATTCTGTGCCTAAAACGGAAGAGGAGAAACGGGTGTTCTTTGACGTGAACCTGCAAGGCACAAAGAATCTTTGTACTGCATTGGAGAGAAGAGGAATGCCACGGGTTTTCATCTTTATATCTACCGTAGCTGTATATGGCTGTGATTATGGAGAGAACATCTCGGAAGAACACTCTTTGGACGGGGTTACTCCATACGCTGTGAGCAAGCGCCTTGCTGAAGAGTATTTGCAGAAATGGTGCTATGAGCATAACGTTATTTTGGGTATTGTTCGTCCTTCCCTAATTGCCGGTCCCAATCCTCCGGGTAATTTAGGTGCCATGATTTACGGTATCCGTAGCGGCAGATATCTCAGCATTGCCGGAAGCCGGGCACGGAAAAGCGTATTGATGGTGCAGGACATTGCAAAATTAGTTCCTCTGCTGGCGGAAAAAGGAGGTGTCTATAATGTATGTGACAGCTATCAGCCCACTTTCAGGGAACTTGAAACTGTCATTTGCAGGCAGCTTAATAGGAATCTGCCATTATCAATTCCGTACTGGATAGCTAAATGTATGGCTTTGGTAGGTGATTGCTTGGGGAAGAAAGCTCCGATCAATTCTCTGAAATTAAGGAAGATAACGAAGTCCTTGACTTTCAGTAACGAGAAGGCGATACATGAGTTGGGATGGAGGCCGACCAGCGTATTGGAGAATTTCAAGATAGAATGAGCGTATATTTTTGGATCATATTGGCTGTGACAGGAATTGTCTCTTTCCTGTTTGCCTGTATTCAGCTTTGGTTTTATCTGATAGACAGAAACGAATGATGTATTATTTGGTAGTTCTGGTTCTGCTATTCGTGACAGAACTTTTTTATTTCAGGGTGGCTGACAAGTGTAATATCATTGACAAGCCGAATGAGCGCAGTTCCCATACAAGGGTCACTTTGCGCGGCGGTGGCATCATCTTCTATTTCGGTGCGTTGGCCTACTTTCTGACAAGTGGCTTTGAATATCCTTTGTTTATGCTTGCCTTGACACTGGTCACGTTCATCAGCTTTGTGGATGATATCAAGTCCACCCGACAGATTACGAGATTGATTTTTCATTTCTCGGCTATGGGATTGATGTTCTGCCAATGGGGCTTGTTCTCCTTGTCTTGGTGGTGGATTGTCATTGCCTTGATTGTCTGTACGGGTATCATCAATGCCTATAACTTCATGGATGGGATCAACGGCATCACGGGTGGTTATTCCTTGGTTGTGCTAATTGCCTTGGCGATCATCAATGCGAAAATTATTCCTTTTGTTGAAGCAGATTTCATTTATACAGTGATTTGTTCTGTCGTGGTCTTCTGTTTCTTTAATTTCCGCAAGAGAGCGAAATGCTTTGCGGGTGATGTGGGTTCTGTAAGTATTGCTTTTATTCTTCTTTTCCTGATAGGCAAACTGATTATCCGTACAGGAGATTTCAGTTGGATTGTCTTGCTGTCCGTCTATGGTGTTGACAGCGTGTTGACTATCATTCACCGCCTGATGCTTCATGAGAATATCGGTTTGCCTCACCGTAAGCATTTGTATCAGCTTATGGCGAATGAACTGCAGATCCCTCATGTGGTGGTTTCTTCTGTTTATATGGCGGTTCAAGCTGCCATTATAATAGGATATGTATTCTGTCTGAATCATGGCTATCTCTATTTATCGGTAGTTGTTCTGTTACTGAGTCTGGTTTACATCTGTTTTATGAAGAGATATTTTAAACTTCATCAATTTACGTAATGTCAGTATTTTATATATTAGATTTAGAAAGTAGTCTTAATAGGCTACTTTCTTTGTATATGGCGGTGGGGATTTTGAATCTTCACCGCCTTTTGCGTATATTTGCACAATAAAGATCAGAATTATAATGAAAAGAGTCTATACCAGAACCGGTGATAAAGGAATGACCGGCATTCACGGTGGTGCACGTGTTCCGAAAGATGATATTCGTATTGAAGCTAATGGTTGTCTGGATGAACTGAATGCTATAATCGGCATTATACGTTCCATGCTCCCGGCTGATGATGAGTGGCAGAATCTGTTGCATACGGTTCAGCGGGAGTTGATGGTTGTAATGAGTCACGTGGCAACTCCTCCGGGGGTGGTGAATCCTAATCCTGTCTCGGCAGCGGAACTTGTCTTGCGTTGTGAAAAAGAAATGGATAGCATGACAGGGCAATTGCAAGAGAACGGTTATTTTCTTTTGCCGGGCGGAACACCCGTATCTGCCCAACTTCATTTTGCCCGTACCGTAGCTCGCCGTGCAGAACGTCGCTTATGGACACTCAAGCATCGGGAACCTGTCAACGGAGATATTCTGTGCCTCGTAAACCGTCTTTCTGATTTGTTCTTTGTGATGGCGCGCATGGAGATGCAGCGCCAGAAATGGCCGGAGGAGAAGTGGCAGGAATTTGCATATAAAAGAAAGAACGGGAAATGATGACTAATGATTGATACAATTCAGGTATATCGGTATATGACAATCAATCATTAACCATCAGCCGCAAATCGTACAAACAAGCCTGTACCTCTGCCTCACTGCCGATGTGTTTTCCCGCATCGTCCGATAGCTTCACGCATTCCCGCCATTCCTGGTTGACATTCATTTTGCACCGGGTCAGTTTCATTACGATATTAGAAGGCTTGAAGCCGGTATCGTTGGTCAGATTTGTGCCGATGCCGAAAGCACAACGTATCTTTCCGCGACAATGTTCCTGAATGTCGAGCGCTTTGTCAAAATCCAAAGCATTACTGAATACGATGGTTTTGGTGGTTGAGTCAATTCCTAATTCATGATAGCGGGCAACAAGTTTATCGGTAAAATCAAATTCATCACCGGAGTCGCAGCGTACTCCGTCGAATAGCTTGGCTTGCTTGCGGCTCAGGTTACTCAGAAAGATGCCGGAAGTGTAGGTGTCCGACAGGGCGATACCTAAATCACCGTCATATACATTCACCCAGTTTTCCAGTGCCATATAATTGGCATGCTTATAGCCGAACTGTGCACCATGAAACATGAACCATTCATGAGGATGCGTGCCCATAGGCTTCATACCATACTTCATGGCAAAGTGACAATTGGAAGTTCCGGTACAATATTGAGAGGTTTGTTTCAGATAGTTTATCACTTTGTCCTGTACGTCAAAGGAAAAACGCCTGCGTGTCCCGAATTCAGAGAAAGGCAGCCGATGCTCATTAGATAGGGCTACCTTTTCGGAAAGCTTGCAGATAATACTGTCCAAGTCTGCAATGTTTCCAAGAAATTTGTTTTTGATTTCCGATACGATGGCGAGTAAGGGTACTTCATATAGGGTTGCTTTATATAAGTAGTCTGTTATTTCAATGTTGAGGTGATGCTCGTCATCCAAATGTATTTTGACCTTATCGGGCTGGAATCGGAAAGAGGACAACCATTCCCAGTAAACAGGGGGCAAAAAACGGCAGTGGCGGGTCATGTAGTCCAGTTCATCGCCGGTGAGTGTCACTTGTGCAAGTTGGATAACTGCCTTTTTGAGAATCTTCAAAAATTTATTTGTATAAGCCGTTTCATCCCTATCCTTGAAGCTGAATGTCCCCATAGCATTGGGAAACAATTTGATATAGGCATACGAAGTTGTGAATTTATATAGGTCTGTATCTAATATTGTATGAATCATTAGCTGATATTTCTAAGTTATGACAATTTATTTCGGGCATGAAGATAGTGACTTTTTTTCATTTTATTGCCATCAATCTGTTAACAACCGAATATTCTTATTAAACCATGTTATAAGATCACTTGTTGGATATATAAATTTTGGAAGTTTTTTAGAATGTCGTACATTTGTACTGTGTTTTTCATAGTATTAGATTTAAGGTTAACAAAAGATTGGCTGTCTGGGATAGATAGCCTTTTTTTTTGTACTTTTGCGCTTGTAATATTGAAGGCGATTACTTATAAAAACTATCATGAAAATATCTGTTAAACATTGTTTCCTGTTGTTTGGATTGCTGATGCAAGGTGTACCATTTTCTGCCCAAAACACTTTTGGAGGGAATTCTAAGCTATCTGTTTATGCGGGTACATCCCGTTATATGGGCAAATTCGTCGGCATTACCAATAATTCTTCTTCCTATCGGAACGGTCTGAGAAATGGTACAGTCTGGAGTGCGGATTATTATTATACGGGCATCGGTACTTCTTCCTGCAGGTTTGCATCCGGTTTTATGTATCAGGGGAGTCGATACAACAACTATTATGAAGAAGGGACGGACAAGATACAAATGCATTATATTGCTCCACAGGCAGCATTCTATTATGTGAAGCCCCAATATAGCTTCTCTGCAGGAGTCGGTGTAGGGTATCAGTTATATAAAGATAAGAGTACCGTGTTTGACAAGCCTCGTGATGTGTCAATGAATAAACTGGCCTTTAATATTTCGGCAGGAGGAGAGTATCTGTTTACTTCCCATGTAGGAATTGCGGTAAAATTGAACTGGATTACTTCAGGTTCGGACACTTATTCCGTCAAATATCATGGTAGGGAATGGCAGGTGGAAACTCCTCAATTAAGCGATGGAGGTGGGGCATTTTCCCAACTATCTTTTTTAATAGGTTTGAACTTTCATTTTTAATACAGGCAGATTATGAAATATATATTGCTTATTTGTACACTCCTGCTTTGCCTCTCCTGCGAGGAAGATAAGTCTGTTGACCCGACACTCATGCCGCAGGAAACTACTACCGGTGAGAACACTTTCGGCTGTTTGATAGATGGCTGGGTGTATGTAAGCGGCAGATGGGGAACACCCGTTACAAGTGTTTCGAAGGAGGATGGAAACACTTATCTGACGATAGATGCAAAAGTAGGACCAACCTCCCATATACGTATCAGTATCGTCAATCCTCAGCAAGAAAAGGCTGTCGCTTATATTAAAGCCAGCTTTGATTCTCAGGAACTTGAAGACGGGAAGGTCATCGTTACCCGTATGAGTGATGGCATTATCAGCGGGACTTTTGAAGGAACGCGTTTGAAAAAAGGTCGTTTCGATTTGAGATATAAAGAGTGATATATTATGAATAAACTTCATCCCGTCATGTTTGCCGGAACCGGTAGCGATGTGGGTAAGAGCATTATTGCTGCCGCTTTTTGTCGTATTTTCAGACAAGACGGTCATCGGCCTGCTCCATTTAAAGCGCAGAATATGGCTTTGAATTCGTATGCAACTCCCGAAGGTCTGGAAATAGGACGTGCACAGGCTGTACAGGCTGAAGCTGCCGGTATTCCCTGTCACACAGACATGAATCCTTTATTATTGAAGCCGCAATCTGACCATACTTCGCAAGTGGTTCTTAATGGCCGTCCTATCGGCAACCGGAACGCTTATGATTATTTCCGTAAAGAAGGACGGGAGGAGTTACGCCGTGAAGTCTGTGATGCATACGACCGACTGTCTTCACGGTATAATCCTGTGGTGCTGGAAGGAGCTGGAAGCATTTCTGAGATTAACTTGCGCGATACAGATCTGGTAAATTTGCCTATGGCGCTGCATGCCGGAGCAGATGTTATCCTTGTGGGAGATATTGATCGTGGTGGTATTTTTGCCAGTGTTTATGGTTCTATGATGTTGCTCCGTCCTCATGAAAGGGAACGTATAAAAGGTATCCTTATCAATAAGTTTCGCGGAGATATTTGTCTTTTTGAGTCCGGAGTCAGGATGCTGGAAGAACTTTGCGGTATTCCTGTGGTGGGGATTGTTCCATACTATAAAGATATCTATATAGAGGAAGAAGATTCGGTGGCTCTTGCCACAAAATCCGTGCAGGCAGAATGTGGTAAAGTTAACGTGGCTGTTATTCTGTTGCGCCATCTCAGTAATTTTACGGATTTCAATGTACTGGAACGTGATTCTCGTGTGCACTTGTTTTATACTAATAATGTGGAGGAATTGGCAAAAGCCGACATTATCCTACTGCCCGGTAGCAAGAGTACGCTTGATGATCTATATGAATTGCGCCGCAATGGGGTGGCTGCTGCCATCATTCGTGCACATCGTGAAGGAGTTACGGTAATGGGTATATGCGGTGGTTACCAGATGATGGGACAGGAAGTGCTTGACCCGGCTCATGTGGAGGGGGACATAGAGCGTCTGCCAGGTCTGGGACTGCTACCAGTAAGCACCCGGATGATGGGAGAGAAAGTGACGAGACAGGTACGATTCCGGTTAATGGATGGCGAAAAGCGGAATATGGAGAAGTTTCCATTGCAAGGCTATGAGATACACATGGGAACCACTGTTCCGGCAGGAGACACTCCCGCTTCTCCTCTGAATATATTGGAAGGAGGCACTGCAGATGGGTATTTCGTGGATTCTACCTGTATGGGTACATATATTCATGGCATTCTTGATAATCCGGAATTTATTGATTTCCTGCTCGAACCTTTTGCGGATAAACTTGCCGGAACGGCAAAGACTTTTGATTACCATAGCTTTAAAGAAGAACAATATGACAAGCTTGCCGAACACGTACGTCGTCATGTGAATATGCCACTTATCTATCAAATACTTACAGAAAATTATGATTGAAGGACATGGAGATGACTCCTATAAATATAAGCGCCCGATAACGGCGAATTTCAGTTCAAATGTTTACAGCAAAGTGGATCTTTCCTGCCTGAAAGCACATTTATGTGCCCACATCGAAAGTATAGGGAATTATCCCGAACCGGAGCCATATACGCTTGAGGCCCGCCTGGCAACCGAATACCATCTGCCGGCTGATGCAGTATGTGTGACAAACGGCGCAACCGAGGCAATCTATTTGATAGCACAGACTTTTCGTGGTACAAATACTGCTATCGTGCAGCCTACGTTCAGTGAGTATGCCGATGCGTGCCGCATGCATGGGCATAAGATAACTTCACTCTATCGGCTTCCAGAAGCCAAAGATGGTTATCTTCTTCCGGAAAAAGTGCAGATGTTGTGGCTCTGCAATCCGAACAATCCGACAGGGACAGTGGTTGATAAAAAGTATTTGACGGAACTTATCAGGCATAATTCGAAGGTGGGATTTGTCATAGACCAGTCTTACGAATATTTCACCTTACACCCGTTGTTTTCTCCATCTGAAGCTGTGGAATTTCCTAATGTGCTCTTGTTGCACTCTATGACTAAGCGTTATGCAGTTCCGGGATTGCGTTTGGGATATGTGACCGGTAACGGAGGGTTGTTGAAGCGTTTGCGAGTCAATCGAATGCCTTGGTCTGTGAATCAGCTTGCCATTGAAGCCGGACTTTATCTGCTGGAGAACGATGTGCCTAACTCTTTGGATGTTTCCGGATATTTACAGGAAACTGCCCGGTTGTGTGCGGTTCTTGGGAGTGTCGGCGGTTTGGAGGTATGGGCCACTGAAACGCACTTCATGTTGGTACGGCTTCGTTTCGGCAAGGCTTCTGCACTGAAGGAGTATCTTGCCGGAGAGCATGGTATTCTTATTCGTGACGCTTCTAATTTTGACGGACTTGATGAACATTTTTTCCGTATCGCCACACAGACACGTGAAGAAAATGATAGGCTTGTGGATGCAATAAAACAATGGATGGTAATATGATGGAAGATGTATTTATACTTTTAGGGCTTATTTTCAATCTGAACTTACCTTTGTTGACTGCCTGGCTTCTTGATCATTGGCTGGGAGACCCGCTTTGGATGCCGCATCCTGTAGTGGCTTTCGGTAAGGCAATCTCTTTTTGCGAGCATCGGCTGAACAAAGGGAACGGGCGCTTTCTGAAAGGTGCGTTGATGTCTGTTATATTGGTTGTGAGTGTATATTTCATCACTTTCTTCCTGCTTCGCCAAGCGGCATATTTTTCTCCCGGTTTACTGCTCACTTTACAGATTCTTCTGATTTTTTACTGCTTGGCAGGTACTACATTAGTGCGCGAAGTGCGTGAGGTTTTCAAGGCGACGGATCGTTCGCTGGATGAGGGCAGGAAGCAGGTTGCACGCATCGTAGGCCGTGACACTTCTGATTTGTCCGTTCAGGAAGTGCGTATGGCTGCTTTGGAAACACTGGCAGAAAATCTCAGCGATGGAGTTATAGCTCCTTTGTTCTGGTATTTGTTATTAGGAGTTCCGGGTATGCTTGCATATAAGATGATTAATACGCTGGACTCAATGACGGGTTATAAAAACGAACGTTATCGTCATTTCGGTTGCTTTGCAGCCCGCCTGGATGATATTGCCAACTATATACCTGCCCGTCTAACTGCCTTTCTTATGATACTGGCTTCCGGACGTCCCAGACTACTTTCTTTTGTGGGGAAGTATGGCAGTCAGCATGCCAGTCCCAATTCCGGTTATCCGGAATCTGCTCTTGCCGGTATTTTGAATTGTCGTTTTGGCGGTCCTCACAACTATTTCGGAGAAGAAATTTGGAAACCTTATATCGGATATAATAACCGTCCTCTGACAACTGACGACATGAATATTGCGGTTCACATCAATAGGCGTGCGGAATGGCTGATGGTAGTAGCAGTGATATTCACTGCCACACTGATTTCCTTTTGTTCTTAAAATTGTTATAATTTCATTTATTTTTTCTTTGTTTATTGGAGATGTTATAATATCTTTGTGTGTCTCTTATATCTGATGGCGGAAAATAAACCTCGTATGAGACGTTTTATAAATGAATAAATTGCACTACACACTACTATTATTACTATACTGTTTCTGCTTTTCCCTTTTTGCGGTGGCAGAAGTGGGGGAAGACACTTTGAAAAAATATAATAGGGATAGTGTAGTGCAAAAGGCGATTTCTGACTTTCACAATAGCTTAGGTTTTGAATATTTGGATAAAAGAGCATGCGATTCTTTGAATGTGGATGGCTTGCTTGAACAATTGGAGGAGGCTGGCCTATATGATATTTATTTTGACTTTGATCGAATGCTTGTCAAATCCTATCTTTTTCGTGGAGAGATACGTATGGCTATTGCCCAAAGTGACCGGATGTATTCCAAAGCATTGGCTCTTTCTAATCCTTTGGGCAATGTACTTGCCTTGAGTGCATTAGGAGAAGTTTACACTTATACTGGGCGTATAAAGGAAGCAGGAGAAGCGTATGAACGATCTTTTGAAATATTGAGTGGATTGGGCGGGCATGCCATACATAAACGGATGCTGCTGGACGAACTGATAAATTATAGCATACAGATAAAAGACAAAAATGCAGCGGCGCATTACATTGGTTATATCAATGCTTATCCAGAGGAGCAGCTTTCAATACAGGAACAAATGCTACGTTGTATAGCCAATGCCTCTTTCCAGCTTCTGGTTGGAAATTTACAGGCAGTTCGGGAATATTTGGGCAAGGCGGAAAAACTTAAAGGCTATACCATATCCAGTATTCAGCAATTTCTGCTGATTACAGAAGCGAGATATGCGGCTGCTACCGGAAATACGGAGGAGGCTTTGGCTACCTATAATCAATTCTTGGGTACGGAATATGCGAAAGTCAGCCATAATGTTTATAAAGATGTTATGGAGGAGAAAGCCGCTTTGCTGTTAAAGACGGGACGGAAAGAAGAAGCTTATGAACTGTATGGGGATATTTATAATTATATAAAGACTTCTTTCGAGAAAAATTATCCGGAAGAAATCGAACAGCTCTGTACCCATTTTCAGGCAGACCAACTGATTTATCAGAATGAGCGTGTGCGCATTGTTTCCATGCGTTTTTATATAGTGGGCATTGCCGTCTGTGTTCTATTGATGATATTATTTATCTTTTTGGGTTGGAAAAAAATATTCCGTTTGAGACACTCGCAGAAGTTGCAAGAAGTGATGATAGGGAAGGCGGAACGTGCTATACAGCGAAAAAATATGTTCCTCTCGAATATGAGCCATGAAGTACGTACTCCATTGAATGCTATTGTTGGATTTTCTGCTATATTGACGGATGAAGATGAAACATTTGATGATGAGTCGCGAAAAGAGTTTTGTGAAATCATTAAGGTCAATTCTTTTCAATTGCTGAAATTGATTAATGATATTTTGGATTTCTCTGATTTTGAAAATGATAACATAACTTTCCATATACAGAGCTATGATGCTGTGAAATTGTGCCATGAGACTGTAGAAACAGTTATTGCATCTCATAAGTTGGAGGGGGTGGAAATACGTTTTGATACGGATTTATCGGTCTTGTCACTGGAGACGGATGATGGACGCCTTCGTCAAGTATTGATTAATCTGCTGGTGAATGCCACTAAATTTACGAAGCAAGGTTCCATTGTCCTGAAGTTGGATATGGCCGATAACGATACGGCATTTTTCACCGTGACTGATACAGGATGTGGTATTCCAATGGAAAAGCAACAACTGATATTCGAGCGTTTCGAGAAACTGAATGACTTTGTGCAAGGCTCTGGATTGGGATTGTCTATTTGCCAGTTAATAGTGAAGTATATGAATGGACGGCTATGGGTGGACAGTGAATATACACAGGGTGCACGCTTCTGTTTCACTCATCCTATGAAATACAAACCCGCTTTACAAGAGAATACAAAATCATGAAAAAAATATTATCCATCATATTCGCTTTGTTCTGCGGATATTTCTATTCATTGGCAGGGCAGAATTTCATTGATTTTCATTACCGGGACAGTATATTGAAGATAGTGGATGCTTTACCAGCTACCCCGGTTAGGCTGGCTTATCTGGAGCGTATGGCTCATAGACATCAATATATACCTTACAATATGTTTTTTGCCACTCGCTTATATACGGAAGCGAAGAAGCAGAAAAATATGATATATGAGAATTGGGGAGCATATTACATGGCTGGATGTTATGATAAAAAGCATGATGCTGACAGTTTGGCCTATTGGGTGAACATACTGGAGAGATTTGCGCCCGAAGTAGGGACTTATGATTATTATCTGGAACAAAAGGCTGCCATAAGTCGTGCGCTCGCCTCTAAACGGCAGATAGAAAAAGCTGTATATGTGGCTAAAGAAACGCTGAAAGAATCAATGGAGCATCATAGTGAAAATGGGAAAATAGCAGCTTATAATAGTTTGGGATGTGCTTATGCCGTGTCGAGCCGCCACAAGGAAGCATTAAGTGTCTTTCAGAAGGCATATAATAGCTTTACTTCACAGACTGTACCATTTTTAAAAATTGACATCTTGTCGCGATTGGCGAGTATGTATGGCAATATGGGCAAAACTGATGAACGCTTTTCTTTTATTCAGGAAATGGATAGCACATTGCGTGACATCATTTGTCACGATCCTGAAACACAGGATAATTGGACTAATTTTGCAATAGACTGCGAAACAAAATATGAGATGCATTTTATGAACCGTAAAGAGTTTGGTGAAGCACAGCGACATCTTGACAAGGCTAAGAGTTTGCTGAAACCTTATGTGGATCCTGTATTTTGGGTAAACATTCAGTTGGTTCAACTTCAGCTATACGGAGCACAAGGTGACTGGGACAAGAGCATTGCTCTGACTGATGAGATAACTCCTATCATATTGCAGAGGCATAGCAGCACTTTTGGAATCCTGACTGATTTTAAGGCTAAAAAGCAATACGAGAAAGGAGATATTGATGGCGCTATCGCCACTCGACGTTATTTGATACATACACAAGATTCACTGGATAGTGCTTTCTCTACTGACCAGTTGCAGCAGGTGAAGGAGATTTACCACATTGATGAACTGTTGCTGGAAAAGCAGAAGATACAGGACTCTATTTATTACAGAGTGGTGATAGTGCTGACAATTCTTCTGTCACTGATGTTGGCATTCTACCTTTATACACGTCATCTTTCTCGAAAAATTGTGATTGTAGAGAAGAAGACAACTGAAGCGGCTATGCAAGCAGAGGCGGATAATATGGCGAAAGATCGCTTGAAGTCTGAAATCAGCCATGACGTGCGGACACCGCTGAATGTGGTGGTGGGTTTTGCCGAATTGATTACCAGTTCGGAAATACTGGACAGTGAGGCTAAAAGAGAATATGGGCAAATGATTCAAACCAATGCAGAAAGTCTGCTGAATTATATCAATACTATTCTGGAGTTATCTCGCTTGGAGTCGGGAAAGATTCAGTATAAGAAGGAAGAATGCGATATTGTGAGATTATGCCATAATGTCATACAGATGGTGACGGAAAAAGATGTGTTGAATGGAATGGTAAGTTTACAGGTTGGGATAGATAGCCTGATAATCTTGACGGATAAGGAGAGGTTCGTATCATTTCTTACCAGTTTACTGACACCGACAGAAGGAGATATGGAATGTTACCGGACAACTGTTCGCATTAATTATGAAAAAAACAAATCTATATTATATTTTGATGTCATCAATAGCCCGTTGGCGAAGGTACGCTTTGAAAGTAAGACAAGTTTAATTCGGCATGAAATCAATGCGCATTTTATCCATTATTTTGGAGGCATATATAAGGTACAGGCCGAAGCGGAAGAAGGACCTACTATTTCATTTACCCTTCCTTTATAAGATAGCTTTTACAATCCAATCTTGATAATACCTCCATAGGGTGTCAGGTTATTGAAGGCTTCTTCGGCTTTAATGAGTCCTGCATAAATCTGTGCGCAAATCAGCACTCCGCCGTGGGCGAAAATGGCTACCCGTTTATAGGACTTCTTTTTCAGTTCGTCCAGAAACTGACTGACACGTTGGTATTGCATAGCAAATGATTCGCCACCGGTAGCAGCTACGTTCAGATAGTCGGCATACCATTGCTGCAGACGCGGATCATCATTACAGTCGAAAGGTTTCATTTCCCAACTGCCGAAGTTGATTTCCATGATTCTCTTGTCTTTTTCAGCGTCCGGATAGCCGCAATAGGTGGCAAGGCGTACGCAGCGGGTGAGAGGGCTGCTGTAAACATGATCGAAAGGCAGACTGGTTTGCAGATTTTTTTTTGTAATGGCAGCTTCTTGTTCAAAAGTAGGCTTTAGAGGAACATCCGTTTGTCCGTAGCATACTCCCGGCGGCACATCTACCGAAGTATGGCGGATTAAAAATATCTCCATAATTATTATTGGGTTTTAGTGAATATATAAAGGCATAGGCTTCCTATATAGAACGAAAGTTCGCAAAGCAGGAAAGCGGCTCCGCAGCAATCACCGGTGTATCCTTGCAGACGGTGTTTCATAGACCGGTATAGTAATATAAAGATGAGTAGTGGAAAAAGAGTGGCAGGCCATACCTTGAGAGGTAGAAGCCACACAAAAGGAATAACTCCGCAAACAATAGCTGTCAGAAGCTCAGCACAGCTCATACGGTTATATACTATTTTGGCTTTACTATCTTCTTCTTTCCGGGCATAAGGCAGATAATTGATGATTTGAGAAGCGCAGAGCTTAGACCAGCAGTCACCACTGAAGACAAGGATGCACAGAAAGTTCAGAGGCAGGCTATTCAGTTGAAATAATAAAAGAAAGTAAAGAATAAGCCCGATCACTCCATAACTGCCTATATGGGAATCTTTCATGATGGAAAGAATCTTTTCGCGGGTAGTACCTCCACCGAAACCGTCAAAGAAATCGGCCAAACCGTCTTCGTGCAGGCATCCTGTGATGAGAAGCCTCGTTATAATGGCTATTATCCAAGCAAGAGATACAGGCATGACTTGTCCTGCCAGCCACAACACACCTGCCATGATGCCACCTGTCAGCCATCCGGTTAACGGCCAATAGGGAACTACATGTTTGAAGGATTCTGCCGGTACTTTCTTGATTTTCCAGAAAGGCAGACGTGTAAAAAAGATAAATGCGGCAAGTATATTGTTCATCGCTTAAAAGTATTTCGTAATGGAGGCATGTGCAAAATTATCCATTTCATTAATCATCCGTACGGCAGAGTCGATAATGGGGTAAGCACAGATAGCTCCGGTTCCTTCCCCAAGTCGTAATCCTAAGCTCAATAATGGTTTAGCATGCATAGCTTCAAGTACCAATTTATGTCCTGTTTCATCTCCACAATGACTGAAAATTGCATAATCTAATACTTCGGGGTATAATTTGCCCGCAGCAAGAATACAATTAGTCATGATAAAGCCATCTACCAAGATGATCATTTTCAGTTCGGCAGCCTGCAACATGGAACCTACAGCCATTACCATTTCCAATCCGCCGAAATAGCGGATAATGTCACGGGGAGAATAATCACCTTTATAATTATCAAGAGATTGTTTCAATACTTCATATTTGTGACGGATACCTGCATTGTCCAGTCCACTGCCTGCGCCAACACATAATTCTAAAGGAATACCGGTGAAGCACGTCATCCACATGGAGGAAGAAGAAGTGTTTCCGATCCCCATTTCACCAAAACTGAGAACGTTGCTTCCTTCTGCATGGCAACAGCGTACGACTTCGGCTCCCCGTTCCAGACAGAGTTCCATTTCTTCTTCGGTCATGGCAGCTTCATGCAAATAATTCCGGGAGCTTCTACGCACTTTCATATCAATGATTCCTTTTTCGTAAGGCAGATCATAATCTACGCCTGCATCTACAATTTTTAAAGTAAAACCATGCTGGCGGCAGAGAAAATTTACTCCTGCGCCTCCATGAAGGAAATTACTGATCTGCTGCCAGGTTATTTCTTTAGGGGAAAGGCTGACGCCTTCTTCTACGATACCATGGTCGGCAGCAAAAATAATGTTTTGAGGATGTTGTAGTGCTGGGGTAAGTGTTTGCTGGATAAGCCCTATTTGTAATGCCAGTTCTTCCAAGGTTCCCAATGAACCTTTAGGTTTAGTCAGATTATTGATTTTATTGATAAGTGCCGGACGGATGGCGTTATCCGGAGTGGTGATATGAAATCTTTTCATTTTGATGATTTTGATATTATGACTGGAGCTGTCTTTATTTTATTTGCACGGGAATGCCGGATACCATCAATATGACTTTGTCCGCATTGGCAGCAATATATTGATTCATCCATCCCTGCATATCGGTAAATTTTCGTTGTATCTCATTATCAGAAGTGCCTCCCATTCCTATTTCGTTAGTCACAAAAAGAAAAGTAGCGTCCTGTGCCGTAAAGCGGTCAAATTCCGCTTTGGCAGCAATAAGTGCAAGATCTGTATTCGATTTCAGATCAAAAAAGAAATTAGTGCACCACAAAGTGACGCAATCTATCAGTATTATGCGTCCTTCCAAATTATGGAGACTAAGTTCTTTTTCCACCTCTATATTAATCCACTCCGGACCACGACGTTCTTGATGCCGGATAATCCGTTTGCGAAACTCCTCATCCCAAATCCGTGCTGTGGCAAGGTAAACAGGGTGGGGAGAGAGGCTGAGCGCTAATTTTTCAGCATACGTGCTTTTGCCCGAACGGGCTCCTCCGGTGATTAGTATAATTTCCTTCATGACGCTTGGATATTTTGCAGGGCAAATGTACACGAATTCTATGGTAGAGACAAGGAATATAATAAAAAATGGAGAAAACATTTGTCTTTTTCAGAAGGTTTTCATTATCTTTGCCACCGTTTTGATAGTGAAGGATTAAAAATCCGGTTTGCGGCAGTAGCTCAGTTGGTAGAGCATCAGCTTCCCAAGCTGAGGGTCACGAGTTCGAGTCTCGCTTGCCGCTCTGATAAATAAAAAGCAGCTACAGTAAATGTGGCTGCTTTTTATTTATATACTCAAAATACTATTTGAATTTCCAATAGATTTCCTTTAAAATTTGTACTTTTGCCGACTGTTTAAAAGAACTGAATGAAAACTTTAAAAGCAAAACAGAATGGCAGTAGAATTGAAAGACCTTACCAAACGCAGTGAGAACTATTCTCAGTGGTATAACGAGTTGGTGGTAAAAGCCGATTTGGCAGAACAATCGGCTGTGCGTGGCTGTATGGTGATAAAGCCTTACGGATACGCTATTTGGGAGAAGATGCAGCGTCAGTTGGACGATATGTTTAAGGAAACAGGACACGTGAACGCTTATTTCCCCTTACTGATTCCGAAATCATTCCTTAGCCGTGAAGCAGAACATGTAGAAGGTTTTGCCAAAGAGTGTGCCGTAGTAACGCACTATCGTTTGAAAAATGATCCGAATGGCGGTGGAGTGGTGGTTGACCCTGCTGCAAAGCTGGAAGAAGAGCTGATTATCCGCCCTACTTCCGAAACCATCATTTGGAATACCTATAAGAACTGGATTAATTCATATCGTGACCTTCCTATTCTGTGTAACCAATGGGCAAATGTATTCCGTTGGGAAATGCGTACCCGTCTGTTCCTGCGTACCGCAGAGTTTTTGTGGCAAGAAGGGCATACTGCCCATGCCACTCGTGAAGAGGCGGAAGAAGAAGCGGTAAGAATGCTGAATGTTTACGGCGAGTTTGCAGAGAAATATATGGCAGTACCTGTTGTAAAAGGAGTGAAGTCTGCCAATGAACGCTTCGCGGGTGCACTTAATACCTATACCATTGAAGCGATGATGCAGGATGGCAAGGCTTTGCAGAGTGGTACTTCTCATTTTCTCGGTCAGAACTTTGCCAAGGCGTTCGATGTACAGTTCGTCAATAAAGAAAATAAGATGGAATATGTATGGGCTACTTCCTGGGGCGTTTCTACCCGTTTGATGGGGGCTCTTATCATGACACATTCCGATGATAACGGTCTGGTATTGCCTCCGCATCTGGCTCCGATACAGGTAGTGATTGTTCCCATTTACAAGAATGCGGAGATGCTGTCGAAGATTGACGAGAAAGTGGCAGGTATTGTTGCAAAACTGAAGTCAATGGGAATTTCCGTGAAGTATGATAATGCCGACAATAAGCGTCCGGGATTCAAGTTTGCCGATTATGAAGTGAAAGGTGTACCTGTGCGCCTTGTAATGGGGGGACGTGATTTGGAAAATAGCACGATGGAAGTGATGCGTCGTGATACTCTGGAGAAAGAGACCCGTTCTTGCGAAGGTATTGAAGAGTACATAAAGGATTTACTTGAAGATATACAGGCAAACATTTATAAGAAAGCACTTGACTATCGCAATAGTCATATTGTCAGCGTGGACAGCTACGACGAATTCAAGGAAAAGATTGAAGAAGGTGGATTTATCTTGGCCCATTGGGACGGAACCACTGAGACGGAAGAGAAGATCAAGGAAGATACCAAGGCAACCATCCGCTGCATTCCGTTCGACTCTTTCATTCCGGGTGATAAAGAACCGGGAAAATGTATGGTTACCGGTAAACCGTCTGCTTGTCGCGTGATATTCGCACGCTCTTATTAATCAGGATCTTTTTATTTCTTGTACATAAGGATGTGGCTTGTATAGGCTACATCCTTTTTGTTTTATCATTTTTGTAACTTCTATCACATCATTTTGAAACAACTTTCCAACATTTTTGCAGTGTAAAAATAAAAGGAGAGTAGATTATGAAACTAAACAGAAAGGATTATACCGTAGAGGCGGCAGCCGGTGGCGGTTTTTTTGCTTATTTTATGAATAACATGTTGTGTAGCGCTTACGGTGAAACACCGGACGAAGCCTGCGAAAATCTGGAGCAGATTGTTGATGATTTTGTCAGTGATATGTATATGGTCGAGGAATTTGTCTGAAGTTTCGGTTCTATAATATACTGATAATTTCATCCTTTTTATGTATCAATTCCATAAATTCTCTTGAAGTCATGCCTGTGTGATGCCGGTGTGGCTTTTGTTTTAACTTATATCTGTACGGTAGGAGGCGGCTTGCTTGCAATGATAACGCAATTGTCATATTCCGTACACGTTCCTGTAACAATGAAGCGTGATATTTGCAACAACTAAAAATACAATGCTATGCGCTTACGTACTTTTTATTCTACGATTGTGCTATCTGATATTCATCTGGGCACATCAAATTCTAAGACTGTTGAGGTCAGCAATTTTCTGAAAACGGTGAATTGCCGCCGTTTGATATTGAATGGCGATATTATTGACGGATGGGCTCTAAAAAGAGGCGGTACTCGTAAATGGCAGGCAAAGCATACGGATTTCTTCAAAGTCATCATGAAGATGATGGAGAAACAGGGAACAGAGGTCATTTATATACGTGGAAATCATGATGACTTTCTGGACAGCCTTGCGCCGATGACTTTCTATAACATCAAGATAGTGAAGGAATTTATTCACGAGAGTCATGGTAAACGATACTATGTAACGCATGGAGATATTTTTGATACGGTGACTACCAAAATGAAATGGATGGCTCAATTGGGTGGAGTAGGCTATGACTTCTTGTTATGGGCAAACCGTATCTATAACAATTACCGCATGCAGCATGGGCTACCTTACTATTCCCTGTCACAAGCCATCAAACAAAAAGTGAAATCAGCAGTTTCCTACATCTCGGATTTTGAAAAAGAATTGGTGAAATTTGCACGGGCGCGCAAATGTGACGGAGTGATTTGCGGCCATATTCACCATCCTGCCAATACTTATTATGGCGATATTCACTATCTGAATTCCGGTGATTGGGTAGAAACACTTTCTGCTCTGACGGAAGATGAGAATGGTAATTGGGATATTGTCCGCTATGATGAGATGCAGATGGATGAGCATATTACCAATGTTCCGGTTGCCTCATAACCCATAATTAAAAACGTATAACCGATGAAGGTCCTTTTTATAGTTCAGGGAGAAGGTCGTGGACATCTCACCCAAGCAATCACCATGGAAGACTTGTTGCGTCGTAACGGTCATGAGGTTGTGGAAGTATTAGTCGGAAAAAGCAATTCACGCCGTTTGCCGGGTTTCTTCAACCGTAGTATTCAAGCACCGATAAAACGCTTTTTGAGCCCTAACTTCTTGCCCGCACCTGCCAATAAGCGGGTCAGTTTATCTCGCAGTGTGGCATATAATATTGTGAAGATACCTGCTTATGTAAAAAGCATGCACTATATACATACCCGTATTGAAGAAAGCGGTGCGGAGCTTGTTATTAACTTCTACGAATTGCTTACCGGATTGACTTATCTGTTTTACCATCCTTCCGTGCCTCAAATCAGTATAGGGCATCAGTATCTCTTTCTACATCGGGATTTCGAGTTTCCCGATAAGAACAGGTGCAGCCTGTGGTTTCTGCGCTTTTTCACCCGGCTCACTTGTTTGGGGGCAAAGGAAAAGCTGGCATTGTCTTTTCGCGAGATGGAAGATGACAGTGCGGCGCATATCCGTGTCGTACCACCATTGTTGCGCCGGGAAGTCCTTTCGTGCGAAGGCATGCGGGGAGATTATCTTCACGGTTATATGGTAAATGCAGGTTTCAGTGAAAATGTGAAGGGCTGGCACAGCATCCATCCAGAAGTGCCGCTTCATTTCTTTTGGGATAAACAGGATGAGGAGGAGGTTTGCCGGATTGACGATACGCTGAGTTTCCACCAGATTGATGATGTGAAATTTTTGCGTTACATGGCCGGATGCAAGGCTTATGCTACGACAGCAGGATTTGAGTCGGTTTGTGAGGCCATGTATTTGGGGAAGCCTTTATTGATGGTTCCCGTTCATATTGAACAGGACTGTAATGCTTATGATGCACTACGTACCGGTGTCGGAATCATTTCTGATGGATTTGATTTGGAACGATTGCTGGCATTTTCGGAGAATTATTTTCCAGACGTTACATTCAGGTATTGGGTGCGCAGTTGCGATCGGAGAATATTGCACAGTATAGAAACAACGGTGTCCTTGTCTCATTATCCTGTATCGGATTTTCCGTATTCGTATTGTAATATTTCCGACACCTCCTTGTAATTGGTGTTGCGTATTTTTGCCGGATAATTATTGATAAATAGAAAATGGTTAATAAAAAAAATGTATCGGAAGCATATATAGACCGCGATTTAAGCTGGATGTACTTCAACCACCGCATTTTGCAGGAGGCTACCAAAACGCAAGTCCCATTATTGGATAGATTGAGTTTTCTTGGTATTTATTCCAACAACCTTGATGAATTTTTCCGTGTCCGCATGGCTACCCTCAGCCGTATTACAGAGTGTGAAGACAGAAGTCTGCATGCCGCAAAAGAGCATGCACAAAAACTGATTAAGCAACTGAACAAGTTGAATAACAAGTATTCCAAAGAATATGAGCATGCTATTTACGAAGTAACTTGCCAGTTGCGGGAAGAAAATATTTGCTTGTTGAAAGAGGATGAACTGGATGAGGAACAACAAGAATTTGTCCGCCGGTTCTATCGGCAGAGGTTGAGTGGCTTTGTCAGTCCTGTCTGGTTGTCGGCTGTGAGGCAGTTGACGGATGAGACAGACGAGAATATTTATCTGGCGGCCAAGATGCAGGCATTCGGAAAGAAAAGTTTCGACTATGCTCTGATTGCGCTTCCTGTGACCGAATGCGGACGTTTTGTGCAATTGCCGGACAAAGACGGGAAAAGTTACCTGATGTATCTGGACGATGTAATCCGCTATTGCCTGCCAATGATTTTCTCCGGTTTGGACTATGTGTCTTTCAATGCTTATGCATTCAAGTTTACGAAGGATGCAGAGATGGAAATAGACAATGATCTCCGCAACGGCATGTTGCAGAAAATTTCCAAAGGTGTGAAAAGCCGTAAGCAGGGAGATGCACTGCGGGTGATTTATGATGCCGAAATGCCGAAGGATTTGCTGAGACGTGTTATGAATAAATTGAATTTGGGTAAGTTGGATACAGTCCAGGGCGGTGGGCGTTATCATAATCACAAGGATTTGATGTCTTTTCCCGATTGTGGACGCAGTGACCTGAAATATCCTGTATGGAAGCCGATTGTGAAGCCCGAATTGAATAGCGGCGAAAGTCTTTTGAAGTTGATACAGAAAGGAGACCGCTTCATTCATGTGCCTTATCATAGTTTTGATTACTACATTCGTGTGTTGCAGGAAGCTGCTATCAGTAAGGAGGTGAGAAGCATCAAAACTACCCTTTATCGTCTTGCCAAAGATTCAAAAGTAGTGAAGGCACTTATTTGTGCGGCCCGCAACGGTAAGAAAGTGACTGTTGTAATCGAGCTGTTGGCCCGTTTTGACGAAGCCTCCAACATCGGCTGGTCCAAGAAAATGCAGGATGCCGGCATTCACGTTATCTTTGGGGTGGAAGGACTAAAAGTACACTCTAAAATTACGCATATCAGCATGAGGACAGGGAATGACATTGCCTGCATCAGTACCGGAAATTTCCATGAAGGCAATGCCCGTATGTACACGGACTGCATGCTGATGACTGCTGCCCGCAACGTGGTGCATGAAGTGAATACTGTGTTTGCTTTCATCGAGAAACCATATGCACCCGTTCACTTCAAAGAGCTCCTGGTATCTCCCAATGAAATGAAGCAGAAGTTCATCAAATTGATAAATGAGGAAATCAAGAATAAGCAAGCCGGTAAACCTGCATACATCCGTATAAAGATCAACCATATTACCGATGCCGTTATGGTGAAGAAGCTTTATGAGGCGTCTGCCAACGGAGTTGCTGTCGATTTGCTGGTACGTGGCAATTGTTCTTTGATGACGGGAATTCCCGGCCTGAGTGATACGATCCGTATAAACGGCATTATAGACCGTTATCTTGAGCATTCGCGCATCTTTATTTTTGCGGCAGGCGGAGAGAACAGAACTTTCATCGGTTCGGCGGACTGGATGCCGCGTAATCTGGATAACAGGGTCGAAGTGGTTACTCCTGTATATGATCCGCAAATCAAAGAAGACCTGTGGAGAGTCATAGACTTCGGGCTGAGGGACAATTGTCAGGGGTGTATAGTGGATGGAACCGGCGAAAACCATCCTTGGGTGACGGGCAGTGAGGAAGCTTTCCGTTCGCAGGAAGAACTTTATAAGAATTATAATTTGTGATTTATGGATAAATGTTATGCAGCCATTGACATTGGCTCCAATGCCGTGCGGCTATTGATCAAGAAAGTTAAGGATGACGAGAATTTAGTCAGTAAACGTCTTGACAAGGCAATGCTTCTTCGTGTACCTTTGCGTTTGGGCTTTGATGTTTTCTCTTTGGGAGAGGTTTCTGATACAAAGGCGGTTAAGCTGCGCAGGTTGATGAAGGCCTTCCGCCAATTGATGAAAATCTATGAGGTGACGGATTATCGTGCCTGTGCCACTTCGGCCATGCGCGATGCCAAGAATGGAAAAAACATCATCAAGAAGATTCTGCAGGATACGGGTATTGATATTGAGGTTATCGACGGCCAGGAAGAAGCGCGCATGATTTACAACAATCATGTGGAGTGCCTGGAAGACCGTACCGGGAATTATATATATGTGGATGTAGGCGGTGGCAGTACAGAAATAAACCTTCTGGCTAATGGAGAATTAATACAGTCTCTTTCCTATAATATAGGTACGGTTAGGATGCTGAGCAATGCCGTAAAGGAAGAAAGTTGGCAGCAGATGAAAGATGACCTTTCCCGGCTGACTGCTGATTTCCAAAGCATCAATATCATCGGTTCGGGTGGAAACATCAACAAGCTCTATCGTCTCGCCGACAAGAAAGATAAGAAGGAGCAACGTTTGCCTGTTTCGTCTTTGCGGTCCTTATATGATGTCTTGCAGCCTCTTACACCGGAACAACGCATGCAAGAATTCAATTTGAAAGCGGACCGTGCGGATGTAATCGTACCTGCCGCCGAGATATTTCTGGCGATTGCCGGTATCGTCAAAGCCGAATATGTGCATGTACCTATTATCGGTCTGGCAGATGGTATCATTGATAATCTCTATGCCAAGACTCTGTCCGTGGAAGTCAGGTAGAAAACCTGCAAGATATTAATGATAAAATCCTTTGATACAGGTAGAAAACCTCAAAGGTATTTGATGCAATCTCTGTTCGCAGTGCGCGAACGGATAAACGCACGGCTCGGATATATATTCGGGCCGTGTGAATACATATCCGCAGCGTACGGACGGATTATATAGTTTACTTTATCTTCTTTCCCGTTTGGATTGTGCTTCAGGAAGTGTACTGTCATGCATTTCAGTCAAATGGTTTTTGTCGGTAGAGGGAACGGAAGCACGCTTTCCGGTTTGCCGGTCTTTTAGTCTTTTGAGTTTCCACCTGTTCCAGAATAGCAGTTCATTCCATTTATTGAAGTCTTTCTTGAAGATGATGCCGATACCTTGAGTGGTAAGATTGGTGCGAGTATAATAACGGTTGTTTGTTTCGTTGTACGCTTTCAGACGGATATCTCCGGAGCGATTGACAAGCCACTCTGCTTCAAAATCACCCACAAAGTTCGTGTTTGCCAACGGATTGTCCCTATAACCGAAGTTACCGTTGATAAGCAAGCGGTTGTTCAGTAATTGTCCGGAAAGAATTCCTTCAAACTCAACATCCGTCCAGCCTTTTTCACCGGTACTGAAATTGGTTCCGACATTCCAGTTATTATTGTTGATGATGTGCGAAAGGGCGTTGTTCAGTTGCCCGGAAAGAATGGAGGAAATTCCGCTGGACATCATATTTGAGTTCTGTGCGGCATCTGCGTACTCGGAAGTATAGAACTTTCCTATTCCTAACAGGTATAGTATCTGCATGTTCATTTGCTCCTCCGTGGGAATGTAGTTGCGTACGATAGCTTGCACTTCTTCGCGCTCATTGGGAAGCTCGATGCCCAATTTGATGTCTGGAGAGGTTAACTGTCCGGTCAGGTTCATTATACAGTTTACTTTGACGCTGGTCTGCCCCATAAAAGTGTTGTCCGTCGTGATGCTGCTGGGCATCAGGTCGTTCAAGGAAGCAGAGTTCACGGTATAGCTGGCCTGTATGTCAAGGTTGGCATCAAGAGGATTTCCATTGAAGGCAATGGTACTTCCATTTTTTATGGTAAAGTCTTTGCGGATAACTTCCTGCAAACTGAATTTATAGACTCCTTGACTGATACGGTAGCTGCCAAACATCTTCACATCTCCTTTGTTGAAGAACTCCGTACGTATGTTTCCGTTTCCCCGTCCGCTGATATAATCACCTGCAATGGGGTCCATGATAATTTTCATGGTGGCATCGGGAGTGGCATCTACCAGAAGATTCAGCCGGATGTCTGTGTCACTTTCTTTTTCTTCCCTTTCTTCATTCTCTTTCTGGGCGATTTCATAGTCGGAAAGCCGGATGGAATCTTGCACGGCACGGCGTGGTGTCTTATCCACAAACTTGATAAACTGGGTACTGGTTGCAGTAGATATGTTGTCTTTTATATAGGTGAAATTTGTATTACGATTAGTGGTCATTGCTACATCTATATTTACTCCATCCAATGCATTTCCGGCAATTGTGGCATTTCCGGTTCCATAGACTGTACCGTAGAATGGAAAGTCGGGAGACTCTTTGGTGTTCATTATCAGCATATTGTTGACATTGAAATTGAAACGGTATTCCAAATTCTTGAAATGCCGGTAATGGAGATAGCCGTTCATTCTGCCTTGATGGCCTTGAGTATCAAATATACGGTTGTTCTTGAAAGTCAATCCGTCAGGTTCAATATAAATGCTATCTTTTACAGAAAACGTGGTATTCAGCACATCAACTTTCATAGAGGCATCACCGAGTACACGTCCTTTCATTGTCAGTTCTTTGAATTTCCCGTAGAAATGCACTTGTCCGGTGGCGCGGCCATTAAATTCAGGAGTAATGCTGCTCATGAAGTAATGTATGAATTTCAAATTGGTATTTTCTGCTTCAATCTGGAGGTCAAGCGCGCTGGTAGGCTTGATGGGATAGACATAGCCATGGACATGACTTTTCGCAATGTTCTCTTCATGGATGTGGGCATCCAGATAGATACCTTTTACATCATGATGCCATTCTCCATGAATATTGGCGTCTCCGAGGACTCCTTCGTTCAATCCAAGATTGCGAATAAGCAAATCTGTGCTCATGACCGGCTTATCAAGTACACCGCTGGCAAAGGCGGGGCCTGTAGCTTCTCCTTTGAAGTTTACGCCCAAATCAGCAATGTCGAATACATATCCGATATTGATATCCTGCAAGTCGAGGCGTACCGTGTCTTGCGGTTCTTTGGATATTGTGCCGTTAATGTGCAGGTAGCGTTCTTTATGACTGAAATTGAAATTATTTATATGTATCTTTCCTGAATCAAGTATTACTTGTGAAGGGTGTATTTCCCATAAGGTATCATTCAGGATAATGTCGGTAGGCCGGATATCGACTATCGTCTTTAATGGAGATATTCCTTTTCTACCGGCATTTTCCGTATTCTGCTGACGGATGAAGCGGGCAACTGCAGCCAATTTTCCACTATAAGTAGCAGCATTATTATTGCCCCAATTTAAAGTAGTTTGAACACTGTCTTTTTGTGCCTGTGCTTCTAAAGCTATATTGACGGAACCATCCGGTTTTCGGTCTGTGAAACGCAGCCGTGCATGAAACCGGTCACCGGGATTCTCACAGAGCACCATTCCTGATTCTATAAATTTTTCTCCGTATCGCAGGCGGGGAAAATAGCCCTCTACACGGAGACGACGGGCCTTATCATTGAAATATCCCTTGACGGTGGAATGGGTATATACTTTTATGGGTATCTGAAAAATGGCGGATAACAATTCCGTATCATAAATATGTAAATCAAAGTTGAAGTTGTTTTCCGTTACCGTCATCTTTTTGTCCGGTAAGATTAATGCGGGGATGTAGCGTCGCATGATATTCAATACGCTGGCGGGTAGGGTACGGTAAGAATAATCTCCTTCAATGCTTCCTTGCAGAAAACTGGAAATGATGCTCAAACGTTTCTGATGCCCGTCTTCCCGAGTCGCTGCAATTTTCAGGTTATTCAAGAAATATTGCTTGTCCGGCGCATTGTATTGAAGACTGTCAATATTGATTTCACCATTCATTTCATCAATGGAGCCTCCGGTAAAGTCCGCCTTTATTTTTACAGATATCTCAGTATCTTTGTGTTTAGGAGTTAGATGGAGGTTGTGAGGACGGATATTATTGATGCTTGCAAGAAAATTGAAGGTAGGTACTCGGCTTGCTGTATTGATGGTTCCATTCAGTTTGACTGATCCATTTTCATCATCCAACGCCAGTTTTCCGGTGAAACCGCCTTGCTTGTACTCTCCGTCCAGAATGATATTTTCATAATTATAATTGCTGTAATCTATGGAGGCTACCAATCCCTTCAATGTGATGGATGGATATTGCTTTTTGTAGTGGCTGCCATTGACATCCAGATTGAATGTCACTTTGCCGAATTTATCATTCCCCAACATCCTACCCAATTCGAATTCTTCTGTTTTTACAGCCCCTGAATAGGCAAAAGAATCTTTTTCTTTATTTGAGCTTAGCTTGACGTCAGTCTTGATTGTACCGATGTCTGTCCGTACTTCTCCATACGTAACAAGGTCCGTGAAATAACCGGATATCTCTCCACGGAATGAAACGGTTCCTAAATGTTGCAGGACAGAAGGGACCCCATCAAAATTCTTGCTTAGATTTCTGACAAAGAAAGCAATTCCTTCAGGATCGACATACAGGTTTGACAAATTGCCGAAGATATAAGTATCTTCCGGTCGGGATAAATCTTGCAATGATATGTCTCCCTTCAAATGGAAGTGATTTCCGGCAGAGATGGCAAGATGTGGGCAATTCAGTTGATTGATGGTTCCGTTTGTCTCAACTTCCACTTGCAACTTTTCTTTGAATGAACAGAAAGCCGGAACAAAGGCCGACAAGTCTTGCAATGCAATTTCGGAGGGCAGCATGCGGAAAGCAAAATGTACGTTGTGGGTAAAGTTATTGAAAGCCTCCAAACTGTTGTATTTCATTCGGATGGTGTCCATGGTTAGTGAAGTATGTGGAAGATCAATGAAGAAGTTCTCTATTTTCATCTGCCGGCTGTTGCCTACAACTTTCAGACTTAATTTCTTTAATTCAAATCCGGAATTTTCCTCCTCAATACTCATGCGTTTGATGGCAGCGTTAATGGAGTCATTCTGTAAAGCTTTCAGTGAGATGTTGGCTATGATATTCCGTAAACGGATATGATGAGAATTGAATTTTCCGGGAGTTTCCTTTTCAGAACGGACATCATAAGATACTTTTCCTCGGCGTATCAACAGGGAATTGATGCGGAGGTCAAGGTCGTTTTTTTTCTGTACTGTGTCTTTTGCAGCAAAAGTGTCGAGAATGAATTGATAATTGGGCTTATCCTGAAGAGTCTTTTTCTCTAAATTAATATTGAAGCCGAATAGTTGCACGTTGCTGATAGATATTTTGCCGTTGAATAACGGAAGAAGATCGAATTTGGCCGAGAGGCGGGTTACTTTCAACATTTCTCTGCCAGTCTGGTCATTCAGCAGCAAGTCGTCAACTATTATACGATTCAGCAATCCCATATCTATTCTCCTGACAGTGACTTTACTTCTTAATATAGAGGTCAGTTCCTTTGAAACAAGCATTGAAATTTTATCCTGAACATAAGGAATGTTCAGTAATAAAATAATACCGATATATAGTCCCAATATAATACCGAGTACCCAACGTACTGTCTTTTTTAGCTTTCTGATAAGCGGTGAATTTTATAATTAGCCAACAAAAATAGGAAATAATACGTTATACTCCTTACTTTTATAAATGAAACTTTCGTTTTAAGTTTTCGACAGATAAGAAAAAGCTTCTCCATAAATGTTACGTAGCGACACAGCTTTGAGTAATAATAAGTATTTTAAATGGAAAATTTGCATTGAAATCACACTTTATCACTATTTTTGCAGAGTTTAAATGTAAGTAATCACTATGAGTACAATAATTTTAGGAATAGAATCCTCTTGTGATGATACCTCTGCGGCAGTCATCAAAGATGGTTATCTGCTATCGAATGTAGTGGCCAGCCAAGCGGTGCATGAAGCATACGGTGGTGTAGTGCCTGAATTAGCTTCTCGCGCACACCAACAAAATATAGTTCCGGTAGTACATGAAGCGTTGAAGCGCGCTGGGGTGACTAAAGAAGAATTGAGTGCCGTAGCTTTTACACGTGGTCCAGGTTTGATGGGGTCTTTATTGGTAGGTGTGTCGTTTGCTAAAGGATTTGCTCGTTCCTTAAATATACCAATGATTGATGTTAATCATTTGACTGGACATGTTTTGGCTCATTTTATTAAAGCTGAAGGTGAAGATAATATACAGCCGGGATTTCCTTTTCTTTGTTTGTTGGTTTCTGGTGGAAACTCTCAGATAATCTTGGTAGAAGCCTATAATGATATGAAAATTTTGGGGCAGACTATTGATGATGCCGCCGGTGAAGCTATCGACAAATGCTCTAAAGTGATGGGATTGGGATATCCTGGAGGTCCGATTATTGATAAGTTGGCACGTCAGGGTAATCCGAAAGCCTTTACATTCAGCAAGCCGCATATTCCGGGACTGAATTACAGTTTTAGTGGATTAAAGACGTCATTTCTTTATTCTTTACGCGATTGGATGAAGGAAGATCCCGATTTTATAGAGCATCATAAGACCGATTTGGCGGCTTCATTGGAGGCAACAATAGTGGAGATCTTGATGGATAAATTACGTAAGGCTGCCAAACAATACAAGATAAAGGAAGTTGCAGTTGCCGGAGGAGTTTCTGCAAATAATGGACTGCGCAATGCATTTCGAGATCATGCGGAGAAATATGGATGGAATATTTTTATTCCGAAATTCAGTTATACAACCGATAATGCTGCCATGATTGCCATTACAGGTTATTTCAAATTTTTGGATAAAGACTTTTGTCCGATGGAAGCTCCGGCATATTCACGTGTAACTTTGAAATAAGAAGAAATAGATTTGGGAGCATTATTTACAACAATTGATATGAAACTGGAAGAAGAAATAGGAGAGTTGTTAAAAGCAAAGAATTTATCTCTTTCTACCGCAGAAAGCTGTACAGGAGGCGGGATTGCTGCTTTGATAACCTCCATTCCCGGAAGTTCGGAATATTTCAATGGTGGAATTGTCGCTTATTCCAATGAAGTGAAAATGTCTTTGCTCCACGTCTCTGTCGAAACTTTGGAAAAACATGGCGCCGTGAGTCGTGAAACTGTGATAGAAATGGCAAAAGGTGCGATGAAAACGTTGAAAACTGATTGTGCTATCGCCACTTCCGGAATTGCAGGACCTGGAGGAGGTACTCCGGAAAAGCCTGTAGGCACTGTGTGGATTGCTGCTGCTTATAAAGATGAAATTATATCTATGAAGCAGGAGGGAAATTTAGGAAGAACGGGAAATGTGCAAAAAGCTATCCAAAACGCACTTATCATGCTTCGTAATAGACTGAAATGAGGAAAAAATGCTATCATACAATGAATTATTTTATGAAAAACTTGTTTGGTAACTATAAAAGTGCTTACTTTGCGCTCTGTTTGAAATAGGCATAAAAGAAAACTATAAAAATTAAGATAGAAATGTCAAAGATTTGTCAAATTACCGGAAAGAAGGCCATGATTGGCAACAATGTTTCACACTCAAAGAGAAGAACTAAAAGAACCTTTGATTTGAACTTGTTTAACAAAAAGTTCTATTATGTAGAACAGGATTGTTGGATTAGTCTTAGCATTTGCGCTAACGGCTTACGCATTATTAATAAGAAAGGACTGGACGCTGCTTTAAAAGATGCAGTAGCTAACGGTTATTGTGATTGGAAAAGCATTAAAGTTATTGGCTAAAAAGTAGGAGAATACTGATTATGGCAAAGAAAGCAAAAGGTAACAGAGTACAGGTGATTCTGGAATGCACAGAACACAAGGATAGCGGTATGCCGGGAACTTCTCGTTATATTACAACGAAGAATAGAAAGAATACCACAGAGAGATTGGAGTTGAAAAAATATAATCCGATCCTGAAGAGAGTGACAGTACATAAAGAAATTAAATAATAAAGCATAACCCATGGCAAAGAAAACAGTAGCAAGTTTGCACGAAGGATCTAAAGAAGGTCGTTCTTATACTAAGGTTATCAAAATGGTAAAGTCTCCGAAAACCGGTGCTTACATCTTTGATGAGCAAATGGTACAAAATGAAAAAGTGCAAGATTTTTTTAAGAAATAAATGAAGATAAAGCCTCTATGGCTATCAATATCTTAATAAATCCCTTTATCGGATAAGCCGATAAGGGGATTTATTTTTAAAAAGAGGACGAAGTTTTTATTATTCGTCAGTTTTGTTATATCTTTGCGATAATAATGTATTGTACAAACAATTAGAGTATGGGATTTTTTAGTTTTTTCTCAAAAGAAAAGAAGGAAACTTTAGATAAAGGATTATCTAAGACGAAAGAAAGTGTATTTGGCAAGATTGCTCGCACTGTGGCAGGAAAGTCAAAAGTAGATGATGAAGTTCTGGATAATCTGGAAGAAGTATTAATAACTTCGGATGTGGGGGTAGAAACTACACTGAAAATTATTGGACGTATAGAGAAGCGCGCTGCAGCCGAAAAATATATGAATGCTCAGGAACTGAATATGATTCTGCGCGATGAAATCGCAGCTTTACTTACGGAGAATAATTCTAAAGATGTGGATGATTTTGAAGCGCCAATAATGAAGAAACCTTACGTTATTATGGTGGTTGGCGTGAATGGCGTGGGGAAAACTACAACAATTGGTAAATTAGCCTATCAATTTAAGAAAGCCGGTAAATCTGTTTATTTGGGAGCGGCTGATACATTTCGTGCTGCCGCTGTGGAGCAATTAATGATTTGGGGCGAACGGGTGGGAGTGCCTGTCGTAAAACAAAAAATGGGAGCGGATCCCGCTTCTGTTGCATTTGATACATTAAGTTCTGCGGTGGCTAACAATGCTGATGTGGTGATTATTGATACAGCCGGTCGTCTCCATAACAAAGTCGGTTTGATGAATGAGTTGACTAAGATTAAGAATGTAATGAAGAAGGTTGTGTCTGATGCTCCTGATGAAGTACTACTTGTCTTGGATGGTTCTACCGGGCAAAATGCTTTCGAACAAGCGCGTCAGTTTACTTTAGCAACAGAAGTTACTGCTATGGCTGTTACCAAACTGGATGGTACGGCGAAAGGTGGTGTTGTCATTGGCATATCCGATCAATTTAAGATTCCAGTCAAATACATCGGTTTGGGCGAAGGAATGGAAGACTTGCAGGTGTTCCGTAAGGTAGAATTTGTTGATTCACTGTTTGGAGGGAATGCATGAAAAGAAAAACTATAGATATCATCACTTTGGGGTGTTCTAAAAATTTGGTGGATTCCGAACATTTAATGCGTCAATTAGAAGGGGTGGGTTATCATGTGACACACGATTCTGAACATCCGAAAGGGCAAATTGCAGTGATTAATACCTGTGGTTTCATCGGTGATGCAAAGGAAGAATCCATTAATATGATATTGGAATTTGCACAAGCCAAGGAAGCGGGAGATTTGGAGAAACTTTATGTTATGGGATGCCTTTCAGAACGCTATTTGAAAGAACTGGCTGTTGAAATTCCGCAAGTTGATAAATTTTATGGTAAATTTAACTGGAAAGAATTGTTGCAGGATTTAGGCAAGGCTTATCATGACGAATTGCACATTGAGCGTACTCTAACGACTCCTAAGCATTATGCTTATTTGAAAATTTCAGAAGGGTGTGACCGAAAATGTTCGTATTGTGCCATTCCCATTATTACCGGAAAGCATGTATCTCGTCCAATGGAGGAGATTCTGGATGAAGTGAAATATCTGGTAGCAGAGGGAGTAAAAGAATTTCAGGTTATAGCACAGGAATTGACTTATTATGGGGTGGATTTATATAAAAAGCAAATGCTTCCTGAGCTGATAGAACATATTTCCGAGATTCCGGGAGTAGAATGGATACGTTTGCATTATGCTTATCCGGCACATTTTCCAATGGAGTTGTTCCGTGTAATGAGGGAACGTTCCAATGTTTGTAAATATATGGATATTGCTTTGCAGCATATCAGTGATAATATGCTTATGAGGATGCGGCGGCATGTTACTAAAGCGGAGACGTATCAGTTGATAGAAAAATTCCGCAATGAAGTGCCCGGTATACATTTACGTACTACTCTTATGGTAGGGTATCCAGGAGAGACAGAGGCTGATTTTGAAGAATTGAAGGATTTTGTACACAAGGTTCGCTTTGATAGAATGGGAGCCTTTGCATATTCGGAAGAGGAAGGAACCTATGCAGCGGCGACTTATGAGGATTCTGTGCCTCAGGAGGTAAAACAGAAACGATTGGATGATTTGATGACTATTCAGCAAGGAATTTCAGCAGAATTAAGTACTGCAAAGATAGGGAAGCGAATGAAGGTCATAATAGATCGTTTAGAAGGTGATTATTATGTGGGACGTACGGAGTTTGATTCTCCGGAAGTGGATCCTGAAGTCTTGATTAAGCGTAAAGATAAGGATTTGCTTATTGGTAACTTTTACCAGACAGAGATTATTAATTCCGATGATTTCGATCTTTTTGGACAGATTGTTTAAATGTTTTTTTTCTGAATCACTTGTGTATGTGGTGAAAATTTGCTAATATAGCACCGTAGTTCAAATAAAAAGCCTGTATTTTGAATAACAAAGAGTTTACTTCTGAATTGTCACGAAAGTTGGGGTATACATTAAAAGATACCTCTGAGTTAGTTGCATCTTTACTGTCGGATATGACGCGGCAGTTGGAGGAAGGGAACATTGTATCCGTGCAAGGGTTTGGTACATTTGAAGTGAAGAAAAAGGCGGAACGCATATCTGTTAATCCAAATACAAAACAACGTATGCTGGTTCCTCCCAAGTTGGTGTTGACATATAAGCCAAGTACATTATTGAAAGACAAGTTTAAATGAGTTGTCCTTTATTTCATAAATTATGAATGAAAAGTTAAACATACAGGACTTGATAGATATGCTGGCAGAAAAGCATGGCATGAGCAAAAAGAATGCTGATAGTTTTGTGAAAGAATTTTTTCTGCTGATTGAAGAATCATTGGAGAAAGACAAGTATGTGAAGATTAAAGGGCTGGGTACTTTTAAGTTGATTGATGTAGAAAGTCGCGAAAGTGTCAATGTTAATACGGGAGAGAGATTTGAGATACAAGGGCATACTAAGGTGTCTTTCACTCCGGAACCTACTTTAAAGGATATTATTAATAAACCGTTCTCGCATTTTGAAACAGTTGTTTTAAATGATAGTACGGTACTTGAAGATACTCCTCTTGAAAATGAAGAAGAAGATGAGATGTCTGAGGTAAAAGAGCCCGTAACTGATGACAGAAAGGAGTATCCTGCGGTGATATCTGAAAAAGATAATTTTGAAGATGAGATACTGCCACAGTTTGTGGAGGAAGCAGAAGTAGATGTTACGAAAAAAAAACAGATTCTCCTACTGATTCATCTGCCATGAAATATTTTGTTGGTATAGTTGTTTTCGTTGTAATATTGTGTGGAGGTACTGTCATTTTCATGTATTATCCGGATTTGCTGAATACAATTTCATCTTCTAAAACTTCATCAAAAGAAACTGTTGAATCCGAAACGGATAAACGTGATAATATGCTGCTTTTGACAGATAGTTCTGATGTGGTAAATGTTATTGGGAAAACAGATACTGTGATTGAAAATCTTGATGCGTACCCGAAGCCAAAACAAGATATTTCGGAAGAAAATGTATCGCAGCCTATACTAAAGAAAGAGCAAAAGAAGAAGACTACTGTTCCATTTGAACCGGACTCTGTCGGCTATACAATTGTTGGTACGGAAACTACTTATACTATCAAAGAAGGAGAGACATTGACGAAAGTTGCTCTCCGCTTTTATGGAACAAAGGCATTATGGCCATATATTGTGAAGCATAATCCGGAAGTAATCAAGAATCCGGATAATGTGCCATTTGGTACTACTATCAAGATACCTAAATTGGCAAAGAGGCAGTAAAAAAATACTGCTTCTTTTTTGTTTAAATACTAAACTCTATGAAAGTAATTTAATCTAAAAGGTTTCGCATTGTTTTTTAATAAAAATTAGTTGGTATGGTTAATTTATTCCCGTATTTTTGGGAGCGAAAAGTAATTGCTGGTGCAGGACCAGATAAATATGAAAATTAAACATTAAAAATATATTGATTTATGGCTGAAACAATTGATATTCGTGAATTGAACGAGCGAATTGAGAAACAGAGTGCTTTCGTTACCAATCTTACCACAGGCATGGACCAGGTTATCGTAGGTCAAAAACATTTGGTGGAGTCGTTGCTAATAGGTCTGTTATCTGACGGACATGTGTTGCTGGAAGGTGTGCCCGGATTAGCGAAAACATTAGCTATCAAAACATTGTCTTCTTTGATTGATGCACAGTACAGTCGTGTTCAATTTACACCGGATTTGTTGCCGGCCGATGTTATTGGTACAATGGTTTACAGTCAGAAAGACGAGACATTTCAAGTGAAGAAAGGTCCCGTTTTTGCTAATTTTGTTTTGGCTGATGAGATTAACCGTGCTCCGGCCAAAGTACAGAGCGCTTTGCTGGAAGCCATGCAGGAACGACAAGTTACTATCGGTAAAGAAACATTCAAATTGCCTGAACCGTTTCTTGTACTTGCTACGCAAAATCCGATTGAACAGGAAGGTACTTATCCATTACCTGAAGCACAAGTAGATCGTTTTATGCTGAAAGTAGTCATTGATTATCCGAAATTAGAGGAAGAAAAGCTGATCATCCGTCAGAATATTAATGGAGAAAAGCTCAATGTGAGGCCAATTCTGAATGCGAATGAAATTATCGAAGCCCGCAAAGTTGTTCGTCAGGTTTACTTGGATGAAAAAATAGAGAAATATATTGTTGATATAGTGTTTGCTACGCGTTATCCGGATAAATATGATTTGAAAGAACTGAAGGAGATGATAGGATTTGGCGGTTCACCGCGTGCATCTATTAATTTAGCATTGGCTGCCCGCAGTTATGCATTCATTAAGCGTCGTGGTTATGTTATTCCAGAGGATGTTCGTGCCGTAGCACATGATGTATTACGTCATCGTATTGGTTTGACTTATGAGGCAGAAGCCAGTAACATGACTTCGGATGAAATCATCAGTAAAATATTGAATAAGGTTGAAGTGCCTTAAAGTATTGTATCAGTATCTTCGATTCATGACACCAAGTGCGAATTCTCACATATATAAATGTGAGAGGCTGCGATTGCAATTATGAGGCGATGTTGTTTAAGTGTAATTTTAACGGTTCTTATTCATATATTTAATGGAAACAACTGATTTATTAAAGAAGGTTCGTCAGATTGAAATAAAGACGCGCGGATTATCCAACAATATTTTTGCCGGGCAGTATCATTCAGCCTTTAAGGGTAGAGGTATGGCATTTTCCGAAGTGCGTGAGTATCAGTTTGGCGATGATATACGAGACATTGATTGGAATGTGACTGCGCGCTTCAATAAGCCTTATGTGAAGGTATTTGAAGAAGAACGTGAACTGACCGTAATGTTATTGGTAGATGTTTCCGGTAGTTTGGAATTTGGTACGATAAAGCAAATGAAGAAAGACATGGTGACTGAGATAGCTGCAACTTTGGCTTTTTCCGCCATCCAAAATAATGATAAGATCGGTGTAATCTTCTTCTCGGATCGGATTGAAAAGTTCATTCCCCCAAAGAAAGGACGTAAACATATACTTTACATCATTCGTGAGTTGATAGACTTTCATGCAGAAAGTCGCAGAACAAATATTTGCCTTGGATTGGAATATCTGACTAATGTGATGAAACGCCGTTGTACGGCTTTTGTCTTGTCTGACTTTATTGATCAGAAAAGTTTTAAAAGTGCTATGACCATTGCTAATCGCAAACATGATGTGGTTGCTATTCAGATTTATGATCGTCGCGTAGAAGATCTTCCGGCCATAGGTTTGATGAAGATTAAGGATGCCGAAACGGGACATGAACAGTGGATTGACACTTCTTCGCATGCAGTGCGCCGGGCTCACCATGATTGGTGGGTGAATAAGCAGATGGAACTGAATGAAACATTTACAAAAAGTAATGTGGATAATGTGTCTGTACGTACAGATCAGGATTATGTCAAGGCATTGATGAATTTGTTTGCGAAACGAAATTAATCGGAAAATGAAAAGATTATTACTTCTGATAACACTGTTAGTAGCAGTAATGGGCAGAATGTCAGCCCAGTCGGTAACGGTAGATGCGACTATTGACTCGCTGCAAATCCTCGTCGGGGAGCAGGCGAAGATAAAGCTTCAAGTTGCATTGGATGCTGGAAAGCGCGCTATATTCCCTGTATATACCGACACATTAATACATGGAGTAGAAATTATTGATGTGGCTAAACCAGATACACAGTTATTGAATGATGGTCGGCGTTCATTGATTACCCAAGAATATACAGTTACATCTTTTGACTCTGCTCTTTATTACTTGCCGCCAATGGAAGTTATGGTGGACAACAAACTTTATCGTTCCAAAGCATTGGCATTAAAAGTATATTCTATGCCTGTGGATACCTTGCATCCCGATCAGTTTTTTGGTCCTAAAACGGTGATGCAAGTTCCATTTATGTGGGAAGACTGGTATGTTGCGATTGCGTGTGTATTATTATTTGTTCCTTTTCTTTTGCTGCTTATCTATTTTGTTAAACGAATACGTGACAATAAGCCAATTATTCGCAAGGTAAAAGTTGAACCCAAATTACCACCTCATCAATTGGCAATGCAAGAAATTGAACGTATTAAAAATGAGAAGGCTTGGCAAAAAGGATTATCGAAGGAGTATTATACGGAATTGACGGATGCTATTCGTATATATATTAAAGAACGTTTTGGCTTTAATGCTTTGGAGATGACATCTTCTGAAATTATAGATAAGTTATTGGAAATTAACGATAAAGGAGCAATTTCAGATTTACGTGAATTGTTCTGGACTGCTGATTTGGTAAAATTCGCCAAGCACAATCCAATGATGAATGAAAATGATGCTAACTTGATTAATGCCATTGACTTTATTAATGAAACAAAAATGGAAGAGGATCAGAATGTGAAACCTCAGCCTACTGAGATTACTATTATTGAAAAACGTTCGTTACGTACTAAAATATTGCTCGGCGCAAGCATTGTGTTATTGGCTGCTGTTCTTATTGGTTCGCTGATATACATAAGTTTGGAGTTATACAATTATTTTGCTTAGAATGACTCAATTTAAATAGTAATAGTTAAATCGTAAACAGATATGGTTTTTGCCAATATTGAATATTTATTTTTACTGCTTTTACTTATACCTTATATACTATGGTATATCATGAAGCGGAAGAACAGTGAAGCAACACTTCAGATTTCGGATGCTCGCGTATATGCACATACTCCGAAAAGTTATAAGAATTATTTGCTTCATGCACCGTTTATATTACGGATAGTTGCTTTAATATTGATGATTATTGTTTTAGCACGTCCACAGACAACTAATAGTTGGCAAAACAGTGAGATTGAAGGTATAGATATCATGCTTGCTATGGATGTTTCTACAAGTATGCTTGCTGAGGATTTGAAGCCCAATCGCTTGGAAGCGGCAAAAGATGTTGCAACTGAGTTTATAAACGGCCGTCCCAATGACAATATAGGTATAACCTTATTTGCCGGGGAGAGTTTCACACAATGTCCGCTTACAGTAGATCATGCAGTCTTGTTAAATCTGCTTAAAGACATGAAATGTGGCTTCATTGAAGATGGTACAGCGATTGGTATGGGACTTGCCAATGCTGTTACTCGTTTGAAAGATAGCAAAGCTAAATCAAAGGTCATTATTCTGTTGACGGATGGTGTCAACAATAAAGGTGACATTTCTCCTTTAACTGCTGCTGAAATAGCCAAGAGTTTCGGTATTCGTGTTTACACTATTGGAGTAGGAACTAATGGTATGGCACCATATCCATATCCGGTAGGCGGAACAGTACAGTATGTCAATATGCCTGTTGAAATAGATGAAAAGACTCTGACACAGATTGCCGGGACTACGGAAGGAAATTATTTTCGTGCAACCAGTAATTCCAAGCTTAAAGAGGTATATGAAGAAATAGATAAATTGGAGAAAACAAAATTGAATGTGAAGGAATACAGCAAACGTCAAGAAGAATATCGTTGGTTTGCATTAGCTGCTTTCTTATGTGTGTTGTTGGAAGTTCTCCTGTGTAACTCTATCTTAAAGAAGATACCATAATGTAAATAAGGAGTGTATAGTAGTGAATCTATTGTATTGCTTAATTGTAAAATAGTAAATGTAAATAGAAAATGTTTCGATTTGAAGAACCTGCATATTTGTATTTGTTGTTGTTGTTGCCTTTTTTAGCAGCCTTTTATTTGTATTCTAATTACCGAAGGAGAAAGGCTATTTGTAAATTTGGTGATCCGATACTTATGACACAGTTGATGCCAGATGTGTCGAAATATCGTCCCGACGTAAAATATTGGCTGGTATTTGCTGTCATTGGTTTGTTTGCCATGTTATTGGCACGCCCGCAATTTGGCTCAAAACTTGAAACAGTGAAACGCCAAGGAGTGGAAGTGATGATTGCGTTGGATATATCCAATTCAATGTTGGCACAGGATGTACAGCCAAGTCGTTTAGAGAAAGCCAAAAGATTGGTTGCACAGTTGGTTGATAAGATGCAGAATGATAAAGTTGGTATGATTGTTTTTGCAGGTGATGCATTTACACAACTTCCGATAACCAATGATTATATATCTGCTAAAATGTTCCTTGAATCTATTTCCCCCTCATTAATATCTAAACAGGGCACGGCTATAGGAGCTGCAATAAGTTTGGCTACCCGTAGTTTTACTCCCCAGGAGGGTATAGGACGTGCTATTATTGTTATTACTGATGGTGAAAACCATGAAGGTGGAGTTGCGGAGGCTGCTAAAACTGCTACAGAAAAAGGAATTCAAGTTAATGTTTTAGGGGTTGGTATGCCTGATGGAGCACCTATTCCGGTAGAAGGTACAAATGATTATCGTCGTGATCGGGAAGGTAATGTAATCGTAACACGTCTGAATGAAGAAATGTGTCAGGAGATAGCTAAAGCAGGAAATGGAATTTACGTGCGTGTGGATAACACGAATAGTGCACAAAAAGCAATTAGTCAGGAAATGAATAAAATGGCGAAAGCAGATGTGGAAACACAGGTTTACACGGAATTTAATGAGCAATTTCAGGTAATAGCATGGCTTATTTTATTGTTGCTATTGGCAGAAATGCTGATATTGGAACGTAAGAATCCTTTGTTCCGTAATATTCATTTATTTTCAAATAAGAAGTGATGTCTATGTTACAGAGAAAATATATTGGAATGTTTTTGTTGCTGTTCATTGCTGTTTCAGCATCTGCACAAAAATTGGAGCGTGATTTTATTCGTAAGGGAAACCGTTTTTTTAGAGATAGTGTGTATGTTAATGCGGAAGTAAATTATCGAAAGGCTTTGGAGGCTAATCCTAAATCGACTATATCTATGTTCAATTTAGGAAATACATTGGTGCAACAAAGTAAATTACAAGAGGCAATGGAACAGTATGTCGGAGCTACAAAAGTAGAAAAAGACAAGTTGAAATTAGCACACATTTATCATAATATGGGAGTCATATTCCATTCGCAGAAAGACTATACAAAAGCTGTAGAAGCTTATAAACAATCATTGCGTAATAATCCGAAAGATGATGAAACCCGCTATAACCTTGTTTTAGCCCAGAAAATGCTGAAAGACCAGCAGCAGAATCAACAAAAGCAAGATCAGGATAAGCAGGATCAACAGAAGGAGCAAGATAAAAAGGATCAGGATCAGGACAAACAAGACCAACAGAAAAATAAGGATCAACAACAGCAGTCTCAACCTGAAAAGAAAAAGGATGAGATGTCCAAAGAAAATGCAGAACAGCTTTTGAATTCTGTCATGCAAGATGAGAAGGATGTACAGGATAAAGTGAAGAAACGGCAAATTCTTCAAGGTGGTCGATTGGAAAAAGATTGGTAACAAACATAATTACGAAATAATATATGAGAAAAATAGTTTTCTTATGGATCATGCTGATTGTAATCAGCATACAGGTATTTGCTGACGAGAAAGTGTCATTTGTAGCATCTGCTCCCGATGCTGTGGCAGTAGGAGATCAGTTTAGATTGTCCTATACAGTGACTACACAGAAAGTGAGGGATTTTCGGGCGCCGTCCATTAAGGGATTTGATGTACTGATGGGCCCAAGTCGTTCCGAACAGAGCAGTGTGCAAATGATTAATGGGCAAACCACTTCTACAAGTAGCATTACATTCACTTATATTTTAATGGCCAATACGGAAGGTAATTTCACAATTCCGGGAGCTACCATTACAGCCAGTGGCAATCAAATGGTATCTAACTCTGTGCGGATAAAGGTATTACCTGCTGATCAGGCGAATGGTACGGCCTCTTCTGGAAATAGTGGTAAACAAAGTGGAGGAGCTACAAGCCGGGCTTCATCGGGTACAACTATATCCAGTAGCGATTTGTTTATTTTGCCTACTGTTAGTAAAACCACCATATATGAACAAGAGGCTTTCTTGTTGACATACAAGATATATACGTTGGTAGATTTGCGTACATTTGATAATGTGAAATTACCTGATTTCAAGGGGTTTCATTCACAAGAAGTCGAATTACCAAATGACAGGAGATGGGGATTAGAACATTACAAAGGTAGAAATTATCAAACTACTGTTTATCGCCAGTTTGTATTATTTCCCCAACAATCAGGTAAGTTGACCATTGATGCTGCGCGTTTTGATGCTGTCATTGCCAAAGCTACACAGGTGGCCGATCCATTTGAAGCTTTCTTTAATGGAGGAAATAATTATGTAGAAGTCAAGAAACCTCTTTTAACTCCCCAATTAACCATTGACGTGAAGTCTTTGCCAATTGGTAAACCTACTGATTTCTCAGGTGGAGTAGGTGAATTTAATATTACTTCTTCAATCAATAGTACAAATGTTAAGACAAATGATGCTATTACAGTGAAACTTGTTATTTCTGGTACTGGCAACTTGAAACTTGTATCTAATCCGGAAATTAAGTTTCCTGAAGATTTTGAAGTTTATGATCCGAAGGTGGATAATAAATTCCGTTTAACTAATACTGGACTTTCTGGGAGTAAAGTAATAGAGTATTTGGCAATTCCACGCAATGCTGGAACTTATAAGATTCCCGCCGTGAAGTTTAGCTATTTCGATATCAAGACTCGCTCATATAAGACATTGACGACAGAAGAATACGAGTTACATGTAGAAAAGGGGGTAGGAAATGCAGCTCAAACCATTGCCAATTTTACAAATAAAGAAGATTTGAAAATTTTGAATGAGGATATTCGTTATATTAAACAGAATGATGTGACTCTTTCGCAAAAAGGTGATTTTTTCTATGGTTCATTGGAATATTGGCTGTTTTATTTGATTCCAAGCGTAATATTTATTATCTTTTTTGCAGTTTATCGTAAGCAGATTGTTGATAATGCCAATGTCGTGAAAATGCGAACGAAAAAAGCTAATAAAGTTGCAGTGAAGCGTATGAAACAAGCAGGTAAGCTTTTGGCTGCTAATAAAAAAGATGAATTTTATGATGAAATACTAAAAGCATTATGGGGATATATTAGTGATAAGTTGAATATTCCAGTTTCTCGTTTATCTAAAGATAATATTGAAGAAGAACTTCATAATTATGGAGTGAAAGATATACTGATAAAGGAATTCCTTGATGCATTGAATAATTGTGAATTTGCCCGTTTTGCTCCTGGCAATGATAATCAGGCTATGGATAAGATATATTCAGGCTCATTGGAGGTGATAAGCAAAATGGAAAATTCAATTAAACATTAATTGGGAGGGTATAACGATGAAGAAAACATTATTTTTTGTCCTTGTCTTGGTAGTAATAGCAATAAATACTTTCGCACAAAATTCTACTGATACACTTCAAATAGATTCAATATCTTCTGTTGAACCACACGCGGAATTTTCTGCTGTGAAACAAGAAGGTAATGTGACAAAAGCTGAAGGTGATAGTGCTTATATGAGAAATGATTATGTTTCTGCTATCCAGATTTATGAAAATTTGCTGAAGAAAGGTGAAGCTGCTGAAATTTACTATAATTTGGGAAACAGTTATTACAAAGCAGGTGATATAGCAAGAGCTATATTAAATTATGAACGGGCTTCATTGTTACAGCCTGGTAATACGGATATTCGTGCTAATTTAGAGATAGCGCGGTCTAAAACAATTGATAAAGTTACTCCGCTACCTGAGATCTTTTTTGTTGCATGGACAAAAATCATGATAAACTCTTTAAATGCAGATGTATGGGCAAAATTAGGTATTGTATGTTTTATATTTTTGCTAATATCTCTTTACCTTTTCTTTTTTTCTAAACTGATTCTATGGAAGAAAGTGGGATTTATTGCTGGTATTACTTTTTTTACTTTTGTTATTTTGAGCAATGTTTTTGCATTTCAACAAAAGATAAGATTAACCAATCGTGATGAAGCTATTGTTCTGTCTCCCAGTGTAACAGTGCATAGCACTCCTAGTGATAGTGGCACGAGTTTGTTTATTTTACATGAAGGGCATAAAGTCGAAATCAAAGATGACTCAATGCGTGAATGGAAAGAAATCCGGTTGGAAGATGGAAAAGTAGGTTGGGTATCTTCCTCTGCCATAGAAGTTATCTAATATTAGTAAATTAAGTTATAAATAAGGCTCATATAAATGATAGATTTAAATAGTCTTCATTTATATGAGTTTTTTGTGTCTGTTATTACTATTCCAGAAAAAAGTCTATGAAATAATTTGTTTTCTCTTTTTTTTTCTCTAAGTTTATAGCGTGATAATAAAAAAAATAGAGTATTAACCATTAAATTTATGAATATGAGAACAATAACATTTAATGAACTTCGTAAAGTTAAAGATTCATTACCTAATGGTAGCATGCATAGAATAGCTGATGAACTTGGACTAAATGTTGATACAGTAAGGAATTTTTTTGGAGGGCATAACTTTAAAGAAGGTAAAAGTGTAGGAATACATTTAGAGCCTGGTCCTGATGGAGGTTTAGTTATGATAGATGATACTACTGTTTTAGATCGAGCTTTAAAGATTTTAGATGAAATAGCAGGTGAGACTGAATCTATCCGGGCTTAAAAAGAGAAGAATCCCAATTGTTAATAAACAATTGGGATTTCTTATTTGTTTTAACTTAAAAATCAATCGTTTATGGAGGATAAATTAGTAACCTTAGCAATTTTGACATATGCTAAAGCACAGATACTGAAGAATGTGCTTGAGAGTGAAGGGATTGAATCCTATATTCACAATGTGAATCAGATACAACCGGTTGTGTCTTCAGGGGTTCGTGTACGTATTAAAGAAAGTGATTTACCACATGCTTTAAAAATTACTGAGAGTTCAGCATGGCTTTCCGAAGAGGTAGTAGGAGAGAAGTCTCCTAAAATAGAGAAAACTAATAATAAGGTATTAATTCCAGTGGATTTTTCTAATTATTCATTAAAGGCATGTGAATTTGGTTTTAATTTCGCAAAGAATATTGGTGCTGAAGTGATATTATTACATGTATATTTTACTCCTATATATGCCACTTCTTTGCCATATGGTGATGTCTTTAATTATCAGCTTAGTGATGAAGATAAAGTTGGCAATATTTTACAAAGAACACAAGGGGATTTGGCTATTTTGTCTGATAAAGTGAAAGAAAAAGTATCTTCCGGGGAATTTCCTAACATTAAATTTACTTGTGTATTACGTGAAGGTATACCTGAAGAGGAAATTTTAAAATATGCAAAAGAATACCGTCCATACATTATTGTAATGGGGACTCGTGGTAAAAATCAGAAGGATATTGATTTGATAGGTAGTGTAACGGCTGAAGTAATTGAGAGAAGTCATATTCCTGTTTTAGCCATTCCTGAAAACACTCCTTTTAAACAATTTTCTGAAGTAAAGCGTATTGCATTTATTACAAACTTTGATCAGCGCGATCTGATTGCTTTTGATTCTTTGATAAATAGCCTGAAACCATTTATTTTTTCTGTATCATTAATCCATCTATCAGAACATGTAAAGGATGCTTGGAATGAAATAAAATTGGGAGGTATTAAAGAATATTTCCAAAAACAATATCCATTATTGGATATTCATTATGATGTTGTGAAGAACGATGATTTCCTAAATAGTTTAGATAAATATATTAAAAGCAACTATATTGATATAATTGCATTGACATCTTATAAAAGGAATATTTTTTCTCGATTGTTTAATCCGGGAATCGCAAGGAAAATGATTTTTCATTCTGATACTCCTTTATTGGTTATCTATGGAAGACGGAATTAATTGAAACTTTTTGGATAATATCGGTATTATGTTCAATATATAGATAAAATACACAAATATTATAAAATGAAACCCTGTATGAATACAGGGTTTCATTTTAAGATAAAGGAGTAAAATTATGGCATTAACTTTTCGATCTCATCAAATTCAGGCCCCATTTGTAAGTTATAATATACTCTATAGAGTCCATTTAACCATAAATCTTTTTGATCAGGTTTTAATTCTCTGGCTTTTTCGTAATTAGGTTTTGCTTTTTCATAAAAAGCCTTCAAAGTAGTTTGATCTGTTTTATATTTGGGATTATTGACATCAGTCGTAGCTTTTTCAGAGAAATCTTGTGCCTGTAAGCAATAGATTAAGCCTAAGTTAGAGTATGCTTCGGCATAATTGGGATCTACTTCGATAGTTTTCTTATAAAACTCAATTGCCTTGTCGTAGTCTTTCATATTATGATATAAATATCCCTTAACATACAAATAGAATGTATTATTAGGATCTTTAACTAACATATCATCAGCGAACTGCATAGCTTCATCATATTTATTACTGTTGCTATAATAATCAATCAAATGTCCGAAGAAGAATGGGTGTTCAGAGTGCTTTTGAATGCCTTCTTTCAAAGAAGCAATCCATTTTACAGTATCACCTTCTGCTTTTAATGCTGTGGATATAAATTCCATAGCGTACTTGCCTACTTCCTTGTCATCTTGTGCATATGGGGCATACTTTAAAACATTAGGATAGTCTTCCATTTTAGCAGCAGCTAAACTCGCATAATAAGCTATTTGGGGTAAGACTGTATCAGTTTTCAATAGATTTTCTTTTTCAAACATTGGATTGGCTGCTACATCAACATAAGTAGCAAAAAATTCAAAGGCCTCTTTATTCTTTTCTTGGTTAAAGAATTGAATACCACCATTGATCAGATTACCACGCTCTGCTAAAATAGCAGCAGAGTTTGGTTTTCTATATTTGTTTTTGATCTTGCCTTTTTCATTAGGAATTTGTGCAAGTTCGTCACATTTAAAATAGTATTTGCACATGTTCAATGCACTGTTATATACCTGAAGAGTGTCATAAGGTTTTCTCAGATAAGCATTTTCCATCTCCTTTTCACTTCTTCTCTTTTGAATAAAGCCTGCTACATCCCAAGTTTCAGCATTGTTTTTAGTCTCGGGATTAGTTAAAGCCTGATTAATCAGTTCCTCTGCTTTGGCAAAGTCTGGATTCACTCCATTAGCAATGCTTTTAGCCTCTTTCACATTTTTTTCTTGAGCGAAAGTCAAACTTGCAGCAAGTAGTAAAACCATTGAAAATAGTACTCTTTTCATGATTGTAGAAAATTTAAATTAATATTATATCTATTCTTCATTTTTGTTATTTATCTCGTTCAGAGAATTATCAGAAATATTTTCATCTTCTTCTGCAATTTCCTCTTCTTCATTTTCAGAAGTGACTTTACATACGGAGCCAATTTCATCATTACGCTTCTCCAGGTTAATCAAACGTACACCTTGTGTGGCACGTCCCATAATACGTACGTCAGCTACTTTTAAGCGAATAGTGATACCAGATTTATTGATGATCATTAAATCATTTTCATCAGTTACAGATTTAATAGTAACCAATTTACCTGTCTTATCAGTAATATTCATGGTTTTGACTCCTTTGCCGCCACGATTAGTTTTGCGATAATCCTCAATGTCAGAACGCTTTCCATATCCTTGTTCTGATACTACCATAATGGTTTCTGTATCAGGGTCCTTGATACAAATCATTCCAACCACTTCATCTTGTCCGTCTTCATCTAACGTCATGCCGCGTACACCGGTAGCTGTACGTCCCATAACACGAACTGCGCTTTCATGGAAACGTATAGCACGTCCATTGCGGTTGGCTATGATTATTTCATTGTCTCCATTAGTCATACGAACTTCAATGACGCGGTCATCTTCACGGATTGTAATGGCATTGACACCATTTTGACGAGGACGTGAATACTGTTCAAGCAATGTTTTCTTGACGATACCATTTTTTGTACAGAACACGACGTAATGACTATTGATAAAATCTTGATCATTTAGATTTTTCACACGGAGATAAGCGTTTACGGCATCATCCGAATCAATATTCAACAGGTTTTGGATGGCACGTCCCTTAGAGTTCTTTGTGCCTTCGGGTATTTCATATACTTTCAGCCAATAGCATTTGCCTTTTTGTGTAAAGAACATCATGGTATTGTGCATTGTTGCAGGATATATATGCTCAACAAAGTCTTCATCACGCGTTTCAGTACCTTTAGAGCCTACTCCACCCCGGTTTTGTGCACGGAATTCACTTAATGGAGTACGTTTAATGTATCCCATGTGTGAAATGGTAATGATCATTTCGTCATCGGCATAGAAATCTTCCGGATTAAATTCTTCTGACGAATAAACAATTTCCGAACGACGTTCATCGCCATATTTATCTTTTATTTCAATCAACTCATCTTTAATAACTTTACGGCAAAGCTCATCGTTAACAAGGATTTCTTCCAGGTGTGCAATTTGCTTTTGAATTTCCTCATATTCAGCATGGAGCTGGTCTTGCATCAATCCTGTTAGTTGGCGCAGGCGCATCTCGACAATAGCACGTGACTGAATTTCTGTTAATTGGAAGCGCTCTATCAAACCTGTTATAGCGTCATTGGGTGTCTTGGCTGCACGAATTATCTTGATTACTTCATCAATATTGTCGGATGCAATAATCAGACCTTCCAAAATATGTGCGCGTTCTTTGGCTTTACGCAAATCATATTGAGTACGACGAATAACCACATCATGACGATGTTCTACAAAATATTTTATTAAATCTTTCAGATTCAATAAGCGTGGCCGCCCATGTACTAACGCTACGTTATTTACACCGAAAGAAGTCTGTAATAGTGTCATTTTATAGAGCTTATTCAGCACTACACTGGCATTTGCATCACGTTTTACATCGATAACAATGCGCATGCCTTCACGATCGGATTCATCATTGGCATTGGCAATGCCTTCTATCTTCTTCTCATTAGCCAAATCGGCTATACTTTTGATCAATTCGGCCTTATTAACACCATAAGGTATTTCCGTTACGACAATTTTATCGTGTGTCGATCCGGTTTCAATTTCTGCCTTGGCCCGCATTATAACACGACCGCGTCCGGTGAGATATGCCTCGCGTACGCCACTCATGCCATAAATGTAGCCTCCTGTGGGAAAGTCCGGAGCTTTGACATAGGACATAAGTTCTTCAATGTCTATCTCGTTATTGTCGATATATGAGATACAGGCGTCAATTACTTCTGACAAGTTATGAGTTGGCATATTTGTAGCCATACCTACAGCGATACCGGATGCACCGTTTACCAAAAGGTTTGGTATCCGTGTAGGCATAACGGTTGGCTCTTGCAAGGAGTCATCGAAGTTGTTTTGCATATCAACAGTCTCTTTATCAAGATCCTGCATCATGTCTTCTCCAATCTTTTGCAGACGGCATTCGGTATAACGCATAGCGGCTGCACTATCACCGTCCACCGAGCCATAGTTACCTTGTCCATCTACTAACATATAACGCATTGCCCAAGGCTGTGCCATACGGACGAGTGCGCCATATACTGAAGAATCACCGTGCGGGTGGTATTTACCCAACACTTCACCTACAACTCTGGCTGATTTTTTATAAGGTTTGTCTGATGTATTTCCTAATCCCATCATTCCGAAGAGAATTCTTCGGTGAACGGGTTTAAAACCATCTCTAACATCTGGAAGGGCACGTGAAACAATGACCGACATGGAGTAGTCAATGTACGATGACTTCATTTCCTCCTCGATGTTAATCTTTATAATTCTGTCTTGTTCAAGCATTTAAAAAGATTATTAATTATACATTATCGGGTTCATAAAAAACCACGCTAAAGTAGTGCTTTTTTACGATATACAAAAGTTTTCTTTCATAAACTTTGTTGCCTGTATGATATAGGTATGCGATATTGAAAGAAAAGTTACGGGACACGGATAGAAAAGTTCTTTGCTACAGCAAGAAAACTTTCTTATTATTAGAAGAAATCTCTGTTCGCAGCTTGCGAATACATAACCGCAACGCTTGAATATGTATTTGTGCCGCTTGGACAAACGTTCGCAGGCTATGAACAAAGTGTTGAGCACAGTCTTTAATATATTAAGGTGTATTAAGAGAAAGAGTGCAGTGGATAAATTGTGGCATGAGATTTGTGAGATATTAAATCAGTTAAATATGATATGCTGAATTAATAAATGTGTATCTTTGTAGTAACTAACCCTTTAATTGAGGAGAATAATAGTGTATGAACAATCAATTTTCACAAAGAGTTTCTGATATTATAACTTATAGTAAGGAGGAAGCAAATCGGCTGAGAAACAGATATATCGGTCCGGAGCACCTCCTACTTGGTATGTTGCGTGACGGTGGAGGAAAAGCCATTGAAATACTGATGAAGCTCAATATAGATTTGAAGCAAGTGAAGCGTCGTTTGGAAAGCTTTTTAAAAGATGCAGAGGATGACACTCTCTTACCGGATGCAGAGATACCTCTATCCCCTATTGCTGCTAAGATATTAAAAATGTGTATGTTAGAGGCGCGTCTGTTAAAGAGTACGTCGGCTGATACAGAGCATGTGTTGTTGGCTATATTGAAGGATGGCGATAATTTAGCAGCAACGGTATTGGAAGAGAATCATGTTGATTATCAGTCTGTATTTGAACAGCTTTCTATGAAATCGGCCAATCCGAATGCGGGAATGGGATTTACAGAGGATGACGAAGATGAGGAGGAAGATATGAATACATCCCGTTCTTCACGCAATGCTGGGGCCGGTTCGTCTTCATCGGCGCAGACCACATCTAAGAAGTCATCTAATGATACACCCGTATTGGACAACTTTGGTATGGACATGACGCGCGCTGCCGAAGAAGGTAAATTAGATCCGGTAGTAGGCCGTGAGCGTGAGATAGAACGTTTGGCGCAGATTTTGAGTCGTCGCAAGAAGAACAATCCTGTATTAATCGGTGAACCGGGTGTCGGTAAATCTGCGATTGTAGAAGGTCTGGCTTTGCGTATTGTGCAGAAAAAGGTATCACGAATACTGTTCGACAAAAAGGTCGTAATGCTTGATATGGCTTCTGTCGTTGCCGGAACAAAATACCGTGGACAGTTTGAAGAGCGTATCCGTTCTATTATCAATGAACTGCAGAAGAATCCGAATGTCATTCTGTTCATTGATGAAATCCACACAATTGTAGGAGCCGGTGCTGCGGCAGGATCTATGGATGCCGCTAATATGTTGAAACCGGCTTTAGCACGTGGTGAAATACAATGCATTGGTGCTACTACTCTTGATGAATATAGAAAAAATATCGAAAAGGATGGTGCATTGGAGCGCCGTTTCCAGAAAGTAATAGTAGAACCTACTACGGCTGAAGAGACGCTCCAGATATTAAAGAATATCAAAGAAAAGTATGAAGATCATCATAATGTAACCTATACGCATGAAGCTCTTGAAGCATGTGTCAATTTGTCAGGCCGTTATATTACAGACCGTAACTTTCCTGATAAGGCCATTGATGCATTGGATGAAGCCGGTTCACGAGTACATTTGACGAATATAAATGTTCCGAAAGAAATTGAAGAGCAGGAAAAGCTTATAGAAGAGGCGCGTAATCTGAAAGCTGAAGCTGTGAGATCGCAGAATTTTGAACTGGCTGCAAGCTACCGGGATCGTGAAAAAGAACTTTCTGTTCGTTTGGAGGAAATGAAAGCAGAATGGGAAGCACGCTTGAAAGATGATCGTCAGACCGTAGGGGAAGAAGAAATAGCAGATGTCATTTCAATGATGTCCGGTGTGCCGGTACAAAAAGTGGCGCAGGCAGAAGGCGTCAGGCTGGCTGGTATGAAAGAAGAATTGCAGGCCAGGGTTGTGGCTCAGGATGCTGCGATAGAGAAGTTGGTGAAAGCAATTTTACGTAGTCGTGTAGGTCTGAAAGACCCTAACCGTCCTATAGGAACATTTATGTTTCTGGGACCGACCGGTGTTGGAAAGACACACTTGGCTAAGCAGTTGGCTAAATACATGTTTGGCTCGTCGGATGCATTGATACGCATTGATATGAGTGAATATATGGAAAAGTACACGGTATCCCGTATGATTGGCGCTGCTCCCGGATATGTGGGCTATGAAGAAGGTGGTCAGTTGACCGAAAAGGTGCGTCGCAAACCGTATTCTATCGTATTGTTAGATGAAATTGAAAAAGCCCATCCGGATGTATTCAATATCTTACTGCAAGTATTGGATGAGGGACGTTTGACTGACAATTATGGCAGAACTGTTGATTTTAGGAATACGGTTATTATCATGACTTCTAATATCGGTACTCGTCAACTGAAAGAATTTGGCCGCGGTGTCGGTTTTGCTGCTCAAAATCGTATTGATGATAAGGAGCACTCTCGTGGCGTAATACAAAAAGCTTTAAATAAAACTTTTGCTCCGGAATTTCTGAATCGTCTTGATGAAATAATAACTTTTGATCAATTGTCCCTGGATGCAATTACAAAAATTGTCGATATTGAGATGCAAGGTCTATATGAACGGATAGAAGCAATTGGCTATAAGTTAGTTGTGGATGATAATGCGAAAAAGTTTCTTGCAGCGAAAGGTTATGACGTGCAGTTTGGTGCACGTCCGTTGAAGCGTGCCATACAGAATTATTTGGAAGATGGAGTTTCGGAGCTGATTGTTAACTCAGGATTGCAGCCGGGAGATACACTGAACGTTTCCATAGATAAGGAGAAGGATGAGTTGAGCATTAAGAAAGCATAATCTTTTTCTCCAAAAATACGGTCAAAATGTCAGTTCATTTGAACTGGCATTTTTTTTGTTTCTCAGATTGACGATAAGATTAAAAATATTAAACTTTAAAAATAAACTATAGTATGCAAAAAGGAAATATTGGGGTAACTACAGAGAATATTTTCCCCGTAATCAAGAAGTTCTTATACAGCGATCATGAAATTTTTCTTCGCGAATTGGTTTCTAATGCCGTTGATGCTACACAAAAGCTGAAGACACTGGCTTCTATCGGTGAATTCAAAGGTGAGTTGGGTGATTTGACCGTGCATGTTTCCTTAGGAAAGGATACTATTACCGTTTCTGATCGTGGTATCGGCCTGACAGCAGAAGAAATTGATAAATATATCAACCAGATTGCCTTTTCGGGCGCAAATGATTTCCTTGAAAAATACAAGAATGATGCTAATGCTATCATTGGTCATTTCGGGCTGGGCTTTTATTCCGCTTTCATGGTAGCAAAAAAAGTGGAAATCATCACTAAATCTTGCAAGGAAGACTCGCAAGCGGTAAAATGGACTTGTGATGGCAGTCCTGAATTTACTATTGAAGATGCAGATAAAACAGACCGTGGTACTGAGATCATTCTTTATATTGATGATGATTGCAAGGAATTTCTTGAAGAAGTTCGTATTTCCTCATTGCTGAAAAAGTATTGCAGCTTCCTCCCTATTCCAGTAGCATTTGGTAAAAAGAAAGAATGGAAAGACGGTAAGCAGGTTGAAACATCAGAAGATAATATTATTAATGATGCTAATCCGCTGTGGACTTTGAAACCCAGTGACTTGAAGGATGAAGATTATAAGAAATTCTACCGGGATTTGTATCCAATGTCTGATGAACCATTGTTTTGGATTCATTTGAATGTAGATTATCCTTTTCATCTTACAGGTATTCTTTATTTCCCTAAAGTAAAGAGTAATATTGAATTGAACAAGAATAAGATACAACTCTATTGTAACCAAGTATATGTGACGGACTCTGTAGAGGGTATTGTTCCTGATTTTTTGACTCTGTTGCATGGTGTACTTGATTCTCCTGATATTCCTTTGAATGTGTCTCGTTCTTATCTGCAAAGCGATGCAAATGTCAAGAAGATATCTACATATATAACGAAAAAAGTATCAGACCGCTTACAGTCCATTTTCAAAAGTGACCGTAAGCAATTTGAAGAAAAGTGGAATGATTTGAAAATCTTTATCAATTACGGAATGCTCACACAAGAAGATTTCTATGATAGAGCAAAAGAGTTCGCCCTTTTCACTGATACGGATACCAATCATTATATTTTTGAAGAGTATAAAGCGTTGATTAAAGATAATCAGACAGATAAAGATGGTAATCTCGTTTATTTGTATGCCAATAATAAGGACGAACAATACAGTTATATTGAAGCTGCCAAGAATAAAGGCTATAATGTATTGCTGATGGACGGCCAGCTTGATATTGCAGTGGTGAGCATGTTGGAACAGAAATTTGAAAAAGTTCGTTTCACACGTGTTGACAGTGATGTGATTGACAATTTGATTATTAGAGAAGATAAGAAAAGTGAGGCTTTGGAAGCAGGTAAGCAAGAAGCGCTTTCCGTTGTTTTTAAGAGTCAGATGCCAAAGATGGAAAAAGCGGAATTTACTATTGCGACACAAGCTTTGGGAGAGAATGCTTCTCCGGTTATGATTACTCAAAGTGAATATATGCGTCGCATGAAAGAAATGGCTAATATACAGGCCGGTATGAGCTTTTATGGTGAAATGCCGGATATGTACAATCTGGTATTGAATTCTGACCACAAACTGATAAAAGAAGTTTTGGCTGAAGAAGAACGGGAATGTGCATCTGCTGTTATCCCTATTCAAAAGGAGATGGATGAAGTCAACAAACGTCGCGAAGATTTGCGCAAGCAACAGGAAGGCAAGAAAGGTGAAGATATTCCTACGTCCGAAAAAGACGAGGCTGAAGATCTGGATAAGAAATGGAATGAGTTGAAAGCTCAGAAAGAAGGTGTTTTTGCAGGTTATGCCGCTAAAAATAAGGTGGTTCGTCAGTTGATTGATTTAGCGTTACTTCAAAATGGGATGTTGAAGGGTGAAAGCTTGAATAACTTTGTCAAAAGAAGCATTGATCTTATTAAATAATCCCCTTTAAATTTGCATATATGCTGTAAGGGCATTACAATTTGTAAAGTTGTAATGCCCTTTTTAGTTCATTTTTATTGTTGCAAAAATGTTTTTTCCGTTGAATACGAGGTTTTTGGAAACTATTGCCTATATTTGGCATTGAATATTTGGACATTTATTATTCGGAATTATATAATCATGAAAAGATTTCTTTTATTTTTGTCATCTCTGCTATGTCTTTTGCCAATATTGCAGGCTCAAAAAGTGGGACTTGTCCTAAGCGGCGGCGGGGCAAAAGGCATGACACATATCGGCATAATCCGGGCTTTGGAGGAAAATAATATTCCTATTGATTATATTGCCGGAACATCTATGGGAGCTATAATCGGCTCCTTGTATGCTATGGGATATTCACCTGACGATATGGAAGCCTTATTGCGTTCACCGGACTTTAAACGCTGGTATTCTGGGAAAGTGGAGTCGAAATATGAATACTATTTTAAAAAGAATCGTCCAACTCCTGAATTTTTCAATATTCGTTTTGCTTTTAAAGATTCACTGCATGCTAAACCACAAATAATTCCTACGAGTATGGTTAATCCTATACAGATGAATTTAGTATTTGTGGAACTGTTTGCACGTGCGACGGCTGCTTGCGGAGGAAGCTTTAATAAATTATTTATTCCTTTTCGTTGCATAGCTTCCGATGTATATAATAAAAAACCATTGATATTGAGAAAAGGAGATTTAGGTGATGCAGTTCGTGCTTCCATGAGTTTTCCATTTGTATTTAAACCTATAGAAATAAATAATGTATTAGCTTACGACGGAGGAATCTATAATAATTTCCCGACAGATGTCATGCGTGAGGATTTTCATCCCGATATAATCATTGGTAGTGTAGTTGCTGCTAATCCCAGTAAACCCAAAGAGAATGATCTTATGAGCCAGATAGAAAATATGGTTATGCAAAAAACGGACTATTCTATTCCTGATTCTTTGGGTATAGTTATGACATTCAAGTATGATGATATAAATTTGTTGGATTTTGATCGTTTGCAAGAATTACACGATATTGGATATAATAGAACTATTAATATGATGGATTCTATAAAAAAACGTATTCATCGACGTGTAAATGCTGATAATGTACGCTTAAGACGTTTAGTGTATCGGAGTAATCTGCCACAATTACGATTTCGGGATATCTATATCGAAGGAGCTAACACACAGCAACAGGCCTATATTAAGAAAGAATTCCATGATGAAGCTCATGAAGTATTTACTTATGAAGATTTGAAACGTGGATATTTTCGTTTATTGGCAGATAATATGATATCTGAAATAATTCCTCATGCTGTATATGATCGGGAAAGTGATTTGTACGAATTGCATTTGAAGGTGAAGATGGAAGATAATTTTTCTGTCCGCTTGGGAGGAAGCGTTTCTACTACCAGCTCGAATCAGATATATTTAGGGTTAGGATATCAAAACCTAAATTATTACTCAAAAGAAATAACTTTTGATGGACAATTGGGCAAAATTTATAATAATGCCCAGTTGATGGCAAGGTTTGATTTGCCTACTCATATTCCTACTTCTTACCGTTTTATTGCCTCTATCAGCACTTTCGATTATTATAAAAAAGATAAGCTATTCTCTAAAAATGATAGTCCGTCTTTTAATTCAAAAGATGAGCGCTTCGTGAAGTTTATGGTCGCTTTGCCTTTTCTGGCCAATAAACGTGCTGAATTTGGTTTAGGATATGGCAAACTGGAAGATAATTATTTTCAGTCTAATATTATAGATTTTGATAAAGACCGTTCTGACAAAAGTTCATATAAGTTGTGGGGAGGTTCCATCGGTTTTTACGGAAGCACTTTGAATACACGCCAATATGCCACAAAAGGATATTTGGAGAAACTAACAGCCCAGATTTTTACCGGAAAAGAGAGATTCATTCCGGGAAATCCATCATCTATAGAGCAAAATGTTATAAAAGAAAGGCAATCCTGGTTGCAAATATCCTACATGAAAGAAGCATACCATTCCATGAATCCTAAATTTACATTGGGTTGGATGGCAGAAGCTTTGTATTCATCAAAGAATTTCTCGGAAAATTATACGGCTACGATGATGCAGGCAGGAGAATTTGCACCGACACCCCATAGTCAGTTAATGTATAATGAAGCTTTCCGTGCTAATCAATATATGGCTGCGGGCATTAAACCTGTCTATATATTGAATGATATGTTTCAATTTCGCTCTGAGTTTTATGGCTTTGTGCCAATTTTTCCGATAGAGAAAAATACATTGAATAAGGCATTTTATGGAAAAGCTTTTTCTCGTTTCGAATATATGGGAGAACTATCAGTGATATGCCATTTGCCTTTTGGGGCCATATCTGCATATGTAAATCATTATAGTTCACCCAAAAAAGAATGGAATGTAGGGCTAACCATCGGTTGGCAATTATTTAACTATCGTTTTGTTGAATAATATTTTAGGAAAAAAGTTCGTTTTTTATTTGCTATTTAAAAAAAAGGACGTACCTTTGCACCCGTCAAATGAAAAGGTCGCGTAGCTCAACTGAATAGAGTAGCTGACTACGGATCAGCCGGTTACAGGTTTGAATCCTGTCGCGATCACAAATTTCATTTTAATTGGCCGCGTAGCTCAACTGAATAGAGTAGCTGACTACGGATCAGCCGGTTACAGGTTTGAATCCTGTCGCGGTCACAGTTTTCATAATTTAAAAAGGTCGCGTAGCTCAACTGAATAGAGTAGCTGACTACGGATCAGCCGGTTACAGGTTTGAATCCTGTCGCGATCACAAAGTCTCCACAAGAAAACTTGTGGAGACTTTTTTCATTTGTTCCAAATGATACTTTACCGTCAGAAATGACACATCTTGATCCTTTCAATGAGTGTCATTGTTAAGAACAAAATATGTCATTGTTAGGAGCTTAGTGTTTAGCACCTGATATTAAGCTCATTCAATATGTTCCTCATTGCCTCAAAAGTTGTGATTCTGGTTGGTACTAATGGAAGCCGAAGTTTATTTTCGATCATTCCCATGGCATTTAACATGGCCTTTACACCGGCAGGATTACCATCAACAAATAAAAGTTTGAACAATTCTGCGAATTTGTGATGGATGGTCAGCGCATTAGCATAATCTCCTTGCAATGCCAAACGCACCATACGGCTAAATTCCCGTGGAAATGCATTTCCAATGACCGAAATGATTCCAACAGCCCCCAAAGTAATCAAGGGAAAGGTAATGCCATCGTCGCCGGAAATAACGTCAAAATTATCAGGTTTATTCTTTATGATGTCATCCATTTGAGTAATATCTCCGGAAGCCTCTTTAATGGCTATAACATTTTTGAAATCTCGTGCAATACGCAGAGTTGTTTCAGCTTTCATATTGACACCGGTACGGCCGGGTACATTATATAATACAATAGGTAGCTCTGTTGTTTCGGCAATAGCTTTATAATGTTGATATATACCTTCTTGTGATGGCTTATTATAATATGGAACAACGGAAAGTATTGCATCGACTCCGGTGAAATCGTCATATTTCAATGTCTCTATTATAGCACGGGTATTGTTTCCGCCCACACCGAGCAATATAGGTATTCTCCCGTTTACACGTTCAATAACCATTTTCTTTATTTTCTTCTTCTCATCTTCTGTGAGAGTTGGAGTTTCTGCCGTTGTACCTAATACGCACAAAAAGTCAGCATTATTCTGAAGCAAATAATCAACCATGCGCATCAGCGCCTCGTAATCGACGCTTTCATCCTCTTTAAATGGAGTAATCAGCGCTACTCCCATCCCTTTCAATTTTGTCTGTATCATGAGTATTGATCTCTAATTAAATGACTCGCAAAAGTACGATTTTTTTCGATTTCCCCTACAAATATAAGCTATAAAAAGAATTTTGTAGAAATTTGTTAGGAAATCAACGCTAAAAACTCATCTTCATTCATGATCTTTATTCCCAATTTCCGTGCTTTTTCTAATTTGGCAGGTCCCATATTTTCACCAGCTAATATAAAATTGGTTTTGGCAGAAATACTGCCTGTATTTTTACCCCCATTCTTTTCAATAAGAATTTTGTATTCATCACGAGAGTGATGTGTAAATACACCACTGATAACGATGGACTGACCTGCTAACCTATCGGTATATTCATTTAAATCTTCTTCTTTTTGAAAGAGTTGTAATCCGGCATCTTTCAGTCGTTCCACCAGTTTACGGTTCGATGGATTGCAGAAATAAGTTACAATGCTTTTCGCTATTTTTTCACCAATTTCATCAATATTTATTAGAACCTCAAGATTGGCATTGGCAAGTTCTTCTATATCTATGAATGATTTAGCTATTCTCTTGGCTACGGTTTCTCCTACAAAGCGAATGCCCAATGCAAACAATACTCGTTCAAAAGGAACCTCTTTACTCGCTGTAATCCCATTTATAATATTTTCCGCAGACTTCTCTCCCATGCGATCCAAGCCTTTAATATCATCTGCTTTGAGATTATATAAGTCTGCAGCATCCTTTATCAAACCTAACCGATAGAAAGTATCTACAGTCTCTGGCCCCAGTCCGTCTATATCCATTGCTTTACGGCAGATGAAATGCTCTATTTTGCCTTTTATTTGTGGAGGGCAAGCTGTCTCATTAGGACAATAATGCGCTGCTTCACCCTCATAGCGTATTAATCTGCTGCCACATTCAGGGCAATGAGTAATAAATTTCACTTTTTCTCCAAGTAGCATGCCTCGTGCCTCTTTATTTACGCCAGTGATTTTAGGTATAATTTCTCCTCCTTTTTCCACATAAACCATATCTCCGATGTGAAGATCCAAGCCTTCGATGATGTCTGCATTGTGTAAAGAGGCTCTTTTTACCACTGTTCCTGATAGTTGTACTGGATCCAGATTGGCAACAGGAGTGATTGTACCAGTACGCCCCACTTGATAGGTTACTTTGTTCAGACGAGTCAATGCACGTTCAGCCTGAAATTTATATGCAATGGCCCAACGAGGAGATTTTGCAGTAAAACCAAGATTTTTCTGTTGTTTCAAGCTGTTTACTTTTAAAACAATGCCATCTGTTGCTACTGATAGGTTTTTACGTTCGGTATCCCAAAAGCTGATATATTCGAATATTTCCTCCAGGCTATGCACTTTTTTCATATGCTCCGATATTTTGAATCCCCAACTGGCTGCCATTTGTAAATTCTCATAATGTCCATTACAAGGCAATTCTTCTCCTAATAAGTAATATAAATAAGCATCTAATTTGCGAGATGCAACAACAGCCGAATTTTGTAACTTCAATGTACCTGACGCCGCATTACGAGGATTGGCAAACAAAGTCTCTTCTCTTGCTTCCCTTTCATTGTTCAGAGCTTCAAATGACTTCCAAGGCATTAATATTTCTCCTCTAATCTCAAATAATTTAGGATAATTTCCATGAAGTAAAAGTGGTATGGTACGGATGGTTTTTACATTGTCTGTAACGTCATCACCTTTCTCACCATCTCCTCGAGTGACGGCACGTACCAATTTGCCATTTTCATAAGTTAAAGAGATTGAGGTTCCATCATATTTCAGTTCGCAACAAATTTCAAAATCCTCGTTTAGAGACTGTTTAACTCGGTCATAGAAATCTGTCACTTCATTTTCAGAATAAGTATTTCCTAATGAAAGCATCGGATATTTGTGCATTACTTGCGTAAAGTTTTTATTCAAATCACTTCCTACACGCATTGTCGGAGAACTGTTATCCTGATATTCAGGGTACTCCTTTTCCAAGTTTTGGAGATCACGCATCATACTATCAAATTCCTTGTCAGATATTTCAGGAGCATTTAATACATAATAATTGTAGTTATGCCGATGCAGATCGGCACGAAGTTGGTCTATCTTTTCTTTAGCAGTCATAATAATCCCAGATTGTTTGAATGCAAAAATACAGGTTTCTCCCCGAATATTTGTACTTTTAATGCACGAAAAACAGGTAGGTGTATTGGCAAAAACAAAATAAATTTTGCTTTTACTCTTTACTTGCACTACTTTTGCAAAAAAATAAAGAACTATGCGTATTGACATTATTACAGTCTTACCGGAAATGATTGAAGGTTTCTTTAGTTATTCTATTTTGAAACGTGCTAAAAATAAAGGCCTTGCAGAGATATACATCCATAATCTTCGTGATTATACAGAAGATAAGTACCGTCGTGTAGATGATTATCCATTTGGTGGATTTGCCGGAATGGTTATGAAAATAGAGCCAATTGAGCGTTGCATTAATACCTTGAAAGCAGAACGAGATTATGATGAGGTGATTTTCACTACCCCGGATGGTGAACAATTCAATCAACCGATGGCTAATACACTGTCTCTTGCGCAGAATCTGATTATTCTCTGTGGACATTTTAAGGGGATTGATTATCGTATTCGGGAACATTTTATAACAAAGGAAGTCAGTATTGGCGATTATGTGCTTACTGGTGGAGAATTGGCTGCGGCTGTTATGGCGGATGCTATTGTGCGCATTATACCGGGAGTTATATCAGATGAACAATCTGCTCTTTCCGATTCTTTCCAGGATAATTTATTGGCGGCGCCGGTTTATACTCGGCCGGCAGATTACAAGGGATGGAAAGTTCCTGATATTTTACTATCCGGACATGAGGCTAAGATAAAGGAATGGGAGCTTCAGCAGTCATTGGAAAGAACCCGTAAGTTGCGTCCGGATTTATTGGAAGAGTAAAATTTGAAATGTAAATAAAAAGAAAAAGGACATTCATGATAGAATGTCCTTTTTTATGAAATTAGATTGCGAATGGCAATCCTTTGTTTTGAGTTATAACTCCAGTGCACCGATTATGTCTGTAACAGACTTGTACCCATGTCTGTCAAGATAGTCATTGATACCTTCTGCCACCTTTACGGTAACTGTCGGATCAATGAAGTTTGCAGTACCTATTTGGATGGCCGAGGCTCCGGCAAGCATGAATTCTACTGCATCTTTCCAGCCCATGATACCTCCTAAACCAATGACGGGTATTTTTACCGCTTTAGCCACTTGCCATACCATGCGCAATGCAATGGGTTTCACGGCTGCACCTGACATTCCTCCTGTAACGGTAGAAAGAATCGGGCGTCTGCTTTCTGCATCTATAGCCATCCCAAGCAGAGTGTTGATGAGAGATACGCTATCTGCGCCTCCATTTTCTGCTGCTCTGGCTATTTCGGTAATGTCGGTCACGTTAGGCGAGAGCTTTACGATAAGTGTCTTTTTGTAAACTGAGCGCACAGCTTTAACCACTTCCTCGGCCCCTTTGGCTGTGACACCAAATGCCATTCCGCCTTGCTTTACGTTGGGGCAGGATATGTTCAGCTCTATGGCAGGAATTTTGTCAAGTTCATTAATGATTGCAGCAGTTTTTACATAATCTTCAATGGCAGATCCCGATACATTTACAATCATATTGGTTTGGATGTCTTTGATGCGGGGATAGATATGTTCAACAAAGTAATGTACACCTTTATTTTGCAGTCCCACAGCATTTAACATGCCAGAAGGAGTCTCCGCCATACGCGGATACGAGTTACCTTCACGTTTGTGAAGGGTAGTTCCCTTTACAATTATACCACCTATTCGCGATATATCTATGAAATCGGCAAACTCTTCACCATATCCAAATGTTCCGGATGCCGTCATGACCGGATTTTTCATTTGTAATTCACTAATCTTTACACTTAAATCTGCCATAATAGTTTGTTTATATTAAAAACCGGACCTTCCTTACATACACATAAATGACCTTCTGTAGTATTTTCCACACAGCATAAACATGCACCGATACCGCATGCCATCATGTTTTCCAAAGATACTTCGCAATTAATCCCTTTACTTTTGGCATATTTGGCAACAGCCATCATCATGGGTTTCGGACCGCATGTGTATATCTGTTCGAAGTTTACCTTCTTTAATATGGAGTGCTGGGTTACATAGCCTTTTTCTCCATGGCTGCCATCTTCTGTTGTAGTATATACCTCGCCATAGGCTGCAAATTGTTCCAACTGCAGTAAATCCTTGTCACTTCTTGCTCCGAGCAGAAAAGTAGGTTTGCTGCCTCTTTTCGCCAATTGTTCACCTAAATACAGCATTGGGGCAGTGCCTACACCTCCGCCTACCAATAAGAGCTTGTCTGAGGGATTTTCGGGCATTGTAAAGCAGTTTCCCAACGGAAGTACTACATTAATAATGTCACCTTTATTTGCTTCTCCTAAGCGCCTTGTTCCGTCACCTACGAGTTGGATGAGGAACCATACCTCATTCCGCTGTCTATCAATGTAGTTAATAGAAATAGGGCGGCGCAGGAAAGTAGTTGGAGAACCATCCACGCGGAGCTCTGCAAATTGTCCCGGTAACATTTCCGGAAGTGGAGACGGAGAAGTCAATTTCAGCAATACATAATTTGTATGCAGGCGGATATTCTCAACCACTGTCAGATCTAAAATGTATTTTTTCATATTATCATAAAGAGGGATGTTTATCTTTCGGGGACAAAGATAGTGCAAACCGGATACAAAACTTCAAGCTTGCCTGAAAAGTTTTGTTGGGATGCTGCCACCTTCTTAGAGTATGGCATTAATTTCTCAATTTTCGGGTTTGAAAGTCTCGTAGGTGTTATCATCAAAGAAAATTCTTATTTCAGTTATTTTTCTGGGAGGTCTTTCTTTGTAGATAATCTCTTGTTTTACAATTTCTTTAGGCTGTTTTTGGGGCGTTTCTAATGCAATTTCCTTGCGATTTTCAATTTCTCCCGTCCCTTCGGACATATTTTCAGGATTCTCAGCGAATAGAGGGTAGTCAAATCCGCCATTTTCGGTTGAATCTGAATTGTTACTCATATTGCCTTTTCCGGTAAGTAGCCATTCAAGGTTTATGTCATTGTATCGTTGATGTAATCGGAGGATTACTTCAGTGCTTGGATATTTGTTGCGAGGACCTAATATATGGGAGATCGTAGCTTGGGCTACTCCAATGCTTTCGGCAAAAGCACCGGCGGTCAATTTCTCTCGATCCATAACCATTTTGAATCTGTTTTTTATACTCATGGCAAGTGTTATTACAATTGTACTTGTTCTGTATTTGATTACAAAGGTGAAAAAATAAAATCACATTTGCAAATTAAAAACGTAAAATATAAAGTATTACAAAAGTGTATTGTATATTACAGATGTTACGAATACAAATGTTATATCGTAAAACATCCTATTTTATAATTGCTATATTTACTTTAATAAAATTCTATAATACTATGGTTATAAGTATATATATTCATTTCTTACTTCTCCTTTTTATAAGGTATTACATTTGTTTTGTTTATCTTTAGCCCCCCATCTTGGAAAATAATTTAATAAAACAGTATATTTATATGATATACAACTAATTATATATATTATTCTTTCATGTTAAGCCTATCTTATACACTTTTGTAAAATATCAAATTATTATTGAAATTAGCGATATTTACAATTGTTATATAGAAATAATTATCACTTTAGTAAATCATATTTGTTTTAAAAATAATATTGTAATGTTGCGCTTTTACTAAAGTAATAATGTGTAGTTGCATAGTACAACTATATTAACATGTTATGTTTTACCATTGGCATACAAGTCGCCTATAGAGAAGAAAATCTGTAACATGAGCAAAGGTTATAAATTCCTTTTTCTTGTTTTATATAAGGGGATCCTTAAATCTTGGCTTTATTTCCGTATAAATGATCGGATGAATGAAAATAAGCGATTCTGAGAGGGGGAAAATTGATATATTTATCTGTATTATAATATATTATACCCGTTTTATAGGTTGGGTATATTGGCTAAAATAGAAAAAAGGGGGATAAAATCCCCCTAATCATGACAAAATGATACGAAAGTATCAAAGAGTTAATGCAAGATTTTAAAGACAAGTTCCCGAAGTATATCACCGTCGTTTAAGGATGAATTTCCTACCCCTTTAGACTTGGCATCTGCATATCTGATTTCTCCGATTATTTGCATCGTTTTTACGCCGCTATACCGACGCATAGCACTTAGGTATTCGCGAGACTGCCACGGGCTTTTTAAGCCCAAGAAATTGGCAATACCCTGCTCTGATTTTTCTGGTGCATAGTATGCCAACATCAGATTGGAGAAGAAGCCAAAAAGTAAAGATAAAGTCATTTGAATAGGATTTGTTTTTGGATTTTCTTCAAAATATTTTATTATTTTGTTAGCTTTTAAGACGTCCTTTTCCACTATGGCTCCACGAAGTTCAAAGTTATTGTAATCTTTGCTGATGCCGATGTTTCGCTCTATCTGTTCCGGAGTGATACGTGTCTGACCTTTTGGAAGTGTTATGATCAGCTTTTCCAGTTCTCCGGTCAGTCTGCTGAGGTCAGTCCCTACAAAATCTGCAAGCATGGAAGTGGCTTTAGGATCAAGATCCACACCTTTACGTTTCATGTATGCGGTGATGAATGCAGGCAACTGGGCATCCTTTATTTTTTTAGATTCGAATAAGACGCCTACTTTCTCTATTTCGGCAGCCAATTTCTTTCTTCTATCCAATACACCGTGCTTATGGCATATCACCAAAATGGTCGAATTCAGTGGTTTTTGCAGGTAATAAGACAATTCATCCATATTACGGATGGATTGTGCTTCCTTGACGACGACAACCTGATGTTCGGACATCATCGGATAACGTTTGGCTGCATTGATGACGGTAGCAATATCTACATCTGCTCCATACACTACGCTCAGATTAAATTCTTTCTCTGTATCGGTGAGGACATTGTCTGCGATATAGTCTGCAATGAGGTCAATATAATACGCTTCCTCGCCCATCAGATAATAAACCGGACGGTATTTATTGGTTCTCAACTCTTTAAGTATGTCGTCACATGTTATTTCTTGTTTTGCCATATAGAAAAATTAGGTGTTGATCGATGAAGGTTGTTCGGCTGTCACAGAACAGTATCACCAGTCAAACTTCAAGTGTTTTACAGTCTTTTTCTCATCAATAATCATACGCAAGGAGGCAATGCCGATCTCAACATGTTCATTTACATAGTTCTGAGTAACTATGTTGTCACTTTTATCAGTTTTTACACCTTCAGGAATCATAGGTTGGTCGGAAACCAACAGCAAGGCTCCGGTAGGAATATGATTGGCAAAACCGCAACTGAATAAGGTAGCAGTTTCCATATCTACGGCCATGGCACGAGTTTTCTTGAGATATTCCTTGAATTCTTCGTCATGTTCCCAAATCCTGCGGTTGGTGGTATATACCGTACCGGTCCAGTAATCGCGGGCATAATCACGGATGGCGGAAGAAACCGCACGCTGCAGCATAAAAGCAGGAAGTGAGGGCACTTCGGGCGGGAAGTAGTCATTGGAAGTACCTTCACCACGGATGGCGGCGATAGGAAGGATAAGATCCCCTATTCTATTTTTCTTGTCTATGCCGCCGCACTTGCCCAAAAACAGGCATGCCTTGGGGCTGATAGCACTGAGTAAGTCCATGATAATGGCAGCGTTGGGGCTTCCCATACCGAAATTGATAATTGTGATTCCTTCCGCGCTGGCAGATATCATATTGGCGTCTTTTCCGAGAATGGGAACATTGAACTTTTCTGCGAAAATCTCTACGTACTTGTTGAAGTTGGTTAACAGAATATACTCTCCAAAATCTTCCAGGTTACGTTTTGTGTAACGGGGCAGCCAATTAGCTACGATTTCTTCTTTTGTTTTCATAAGATTTCATTAAATTTGTGTTCCCAAAAGGCGGGAACCATTATTTAACTTACAAATGTAGTAAATGTTATCGTTAAACCTACCAGCATTCGATGCTAAAATTGCCGCAAGGAATGGAAAAATTGTTATTTTTGATGTGATACGCCGTCGATATGTCGCATTGACTCCGGAAGAATGGGTGCGGCAACACTTTATTCACTTTCTTATTGCTCATAAGGGATATCCGCAAGCATTGATGGCAAACGAGGTGCAGGTGCAACTGAACAATACCAGGAAACGTTGTGATACGGTACTCTACCGTCGTGATCTCACCGCCCGTATGATTGTGGAATACAAAGCTCCCGAGGTTGAAATCACGCAAAAAGTTTTCGACCAGATAACCCGTTATAATATGGTGTTGAGAGTAGATTATCTCATTGTCAGCAACGGGTTACAGCACTATTGCTGCCGGATGGATTACGAACATAACACTTATATTTTTCTGCATGATATTCCTGACTATCAAAAGTTATGACTGTACAAGCCTTTCTTCAGGACTTAGCACACTTCACTACCTTACTGAAAGAGAACATCCGGAAGTATTTCATTGAAACACCCGGATGTTCACTATGGGACTGAGAGAGGCTAAGGTCCCCACTTCTTATCGGCATCATAATATTGATGCAGGTACATTAAGCAATTCAGAGGAGTGGTAGAAGGCTTTTGTAATGTTATCTTCCTCCAGTAATGAGAGTTGCAATTCGGGGCAGGCACTTCTTTAGCAACCTATAGATGAGGAGACCGGTCAAAATTATTATTGTGGGGCAGAGTATATATAATGCGAGTACCATTTCATCGGAATGCGGTTTTAAAAGTTTAAATAGAACCTTGCTAACAAGAGCCAATGGCATGGCGTGATAAGCATAAATAAAAAAACTGCTGTTCGGCAGGAATGAATTTATCTGCCATTTCCCTTTTTCTATGAAATGAACGGTCAGAGTAATGGCAGCAACCATGCCAATCAGGATGCCTGTATTGTGTAGATAATCACACCATATTCGATCCATGAAATATAGTTCTGCTATCGCTATTAAACCATATAGCATGATAATGACAGGAAATAGAGGTTTCATTATTTCCACAAAATTCTTCTGGCAAACACTGAAGTACGCACCTGCTGAAAAGAAGAAAAAAGCTGTGATGCTGAATCCGACAACATTGAACCAGCAGTCGAAGAACCAAATAATTCCCAAGCATAATATGGCGTATTGACGTAATTTTATCAACAGAAAGTAAACCAAGGGGGAAAAGAGCATCATTACCATTAAATCGCGGATAAACCAGAATTGATAACAAATGGGATAAGCTGCAAGATCAGTGCCCGTAGGCGGAGTGATCATGTTAGTATTCCAGAAAGCCCAAAAACAGTCGGAAACGGAGTAGTCGCTAATCATTTTGTTCTTTCCTGACATCAATCCGGGCAAGAAGCTTTGTGAAAGTAAAAAGAAAGCTATTACCAGCAAATTCCAGAAAATGTAAGGAACAAGAATCGTTTGTACCCTTTTCTTCAACTTTTGTAAGTAAACTTGGCCTGTAAAAGAGGTCGTTTTATAAAAGAACAGAAATCCGGAAATAAAGAAAAAAAGAGGCACGGCAATAGCTGAAAGAATACTGGAGAAAAGATATGAAATAGTTGTATATACAGGAAAGTTATCACTTTTCATGAAATCGACTCCATTGATTACTACTTCATTGAAATGCGAATGTATCAGTACAACCCCTACAATAAGGGGGAAACGCAGAAAGCTGATGGTCTGCGATTGTAATTTTTCGTTTGTCATACGAATGTTTGTTTTAAATTGTTATGAATAAAAAGATGCGCTCCATTTCTGCATTTCCGATTCAGGGAAAAGAATGCAAAAGCGGCAGCGCACCTATTCAAGACAAAATAAAACGGGGACGCATTCACCTTTTACCTTTCTCTGGGCTTAGAATAAATTGGTCGTTTTTCTATGGGAGAAAATGCGGCGAAGCATAAGATTTGAAATCTGTACGAAAATAGAAAAGGGTTATTTGTCCATAGGCAGTTTTTGGGTTTAAGGATTAATTAATCAAGAGTGTAAATATATGCAGGAGTGAAAGGACATAAAAAAGGTGTGAACCCGTACTTATCAGTTCTCAGAAGGTACGACCAAGCACCCAAGCCCAAACCTAATAAGCCGATAGAACACACCCCGTTTTGAGGTGTATTCGCCAGACTTATTTCTTCTGAGCTTTTTCATTTTGGTCGTTTTACTGAGAAAGAAATAAATAGCAAATACTAATATGTCTAATCTTTTACTTTACTACAATTTTATTTTTCGTTTCTTATTCTCCATTTTAATGTTTCTTGTGCAAAAATAGGTGTTTTATTATACATCATCAACAAATTATGAGAAAAAAGTATATTATATCATGTTGAAAAGTACACTGTTTATACAATTTCTTAGAAGGCGTATCCGAAACCTGCATTCAGGTATATGGGATACATGGCAAAAGTGATTGTCTTGAAATCTTTTTTGAAGATATCGTTTAATCCCCATGCCAGGTCGGCAAAAACATTCAGATGCTTGAATGCGCGCCAATCCACTCCGACTTGTGTTCCCCATACAAAGTTCCGCAAGTCATCTGAAAAATCATAAGTGGCAATGGCTCCATCAGAAAAATTTACTTTTTTTCCCGTAGGGTTATCTTCACGCAAGTAGCCTTCATACACATATCCGGAGAATTCTTCATCCATCAGATAGGATACATAAACGCCTGCTTTTATGCGACATCGCGGATTTATCTTATATGCGCCTATCATGGGTACAGTTATATAGGCATTACGCACTTTTGTCTGTACCCCTCCTGTCCAGTTTCCTCTTAGACGATTACCGTCATTTCCTGTGATTTCCATCCTATAGTTTTTCACAGTTGCTTTGGTAATCATATTCTTGGTTTCTAATCTCAAGCCGGTTATTATTCCCCATTTCTTCTTTTGCCCTATCCATTTAATGGTGTTACCCTCTATCATGAATGCCAGAGTAGGGTTATAGGCGTCAATACTCCGTATTTCGACAGGCAGCGGCAATGGTGAAGTACCCCCAATACTGATGCCTGCTTTTATTTCGTATTCCCAACCATGAAGAGCTGCGTTTATAAGTGTCTGATTTTGGTTTTCTTGGGCATACGGCATAATCTGCACGAAAAATGCCAATAAGATAGATGTTATTATCTTTTTTATCATGATATATTTGTCTGTATAGAGTTGCTTCATTCGTAAATCAGTTCTACCTCATCTATTAGCAATGTACTGCCGGGAGCACCTTTAAAAGTGGAACCATCCTTACTTGATGCGAATATAATACTTATTTTATATTCGCCATTCATCAGTTTGGTTTCATCAATCTTCTTTCCATAGCGTTCATAGTCAAACGGAATATCAAAGTATTTCCATTCATCCGTTTCATGTGGGTCGGACAGAAGAGCGAGAGCCACCATATTGGCGTGATTGTAATTTTCATTTGGCAAATTACCATCCAGCATATCAATATCTTTTGTCTTTTCATAGAAGATGGCATAAATATTGAAAATATCTTTTCGAGAGGTATAATCGCCATTTTCATAGAACTTTTCTCCCGCCTTGTATTTATAATAGCCGGTCAGTCGCACAGGTTTGTTGTAGAAAGGTATTCCAAAGCGGGTGGCACTAAGTGGATCTTTAATTGCATTCAGCATATTGAAACTTCCAATAAATAAATTTCCTGCTGCAATAGGCATTTTGACCAATGCTCCCAAAGATCCTGTGAGACGGGTTTCCAGTTTTACGCATTTTCCAACTTTCCCATTGGCATATTGCACCGTAGGGTATTCTTCGGTAGAAGCACTTCCCATGGCAAATTTGAATCCTTCATTACCGCTCGCCCATTTCAGTTCTTCTCCGTTTGATACCTCATAAAATTCATGGTATTTGTCTGAGATGAGTCTTACGCTTTCAAAATGAAATGACGTGGGAATATTGCTTACTTTCTGTTCCTTGATGCTAATGGCATAAATGCGTTGCCATTTTTTGTCTTCTGAAGTAACAGTATAGTGCACCGGATTAGTGAAATTCTGGCTGCTTCCATTGGCTGGACTGATGGTTGCGCCAGAGGTTAGCTCAAAAACGGGCGCTATATTTGCCAAGTCTATGCCTTCTTTGACGTTAATCTGTATGGGATAAGCGTTCAGAATCTCATCATAAGAAGGATTTAAGTCTATATATGAACTTGCCAGAATATCAGTTTGAAAAGATATTGCTGTTATATCCGCTTCGGCATTGAGTGCTTCATTCCGTATGCACGATGTCACAAATATTCCTATAAAGGAATAGAGTATGAATAATCTGTTCAGCCTCATGTCTCTAAATTTGAATCTATTTTCTTAAATACAAAACTATATTTTTTTTCTTTAATAGTAGAGATTATGTGCTTATTTAACAAAAAATCGGTAATAGATGTTTCACTATTACCGATTTTTAATATGGAAATATTTTATGCTCAGTCTTCCGATCCGATATGTACAATTTTTCTTTTGGCTCTTACTGGTTTCTCCTTTACTATTTCTTCTTTTTGTTCGGGAGTCACACCTGCCAATTCCGGGTCAATCATGATACGCCCGCAATATTCACAAACAATGATTTTCTTGCGAGAACGGATATCCAACTGTCTCTGAGGTGGAATTTTGTTAAAGCAACCTCCGCAGGCATCGCGCTGTACATATACGATACCTAATCCGTTTCGTGAGTTTTTACGGATACGTTTAAAAGACTGGAGCAAGCGTGGTTCAATCTTGGTTTCGAGGTCTTTGGCCTTGTCTCTAAGTTTCTCCTCCTCTTGCTTTGTTTCAGAAATAATTTCGTCCAGTTCGTTCTTCTTTACGTCCAAGTCTTTCTGCCTTTCTTCCAGGGCAGAAAGACTTTCTGCTGCCTCTGCTGACTTTTCGGCCTCTTGTTCAGCAAATTCTTTAATACGCTTTTCGCAAAGTTCAATTTCAAGTGTCTGGAATTCTATTTCTTTGCTCAGAAAGTCGTACTCACGATTGTTACGTACATTATCTTGCTGATCCTTGTATTTGGCTACGGAAACCTTTGCAGTTTCAATTTCCACTTTCTTTCCGGCAATAGCAGATTTCAATTCGGCAACTTCCGCCTTAATTCTGTCTATACGGGTACTTAAACCGGCAATCTCGTCTTCCAAATCTTGTACTTCCAATGGAAGTTCACCTCTCAACGTCTTGATTTCATCAATTTTAGACAGCATGGTCTGCAACTGGAACAAAGCTTTTAACTTTTGTTCCACAGTCAACTCCTGGGGGTCTTTTTTTGCTTCTTTAGCCATTTTAGTTACATGTATTTTATGGGATTTGTATTCACCTTGGTCAATTGGACTTCAAAATGAGGAAATAAATCCCGGATTATAGTATAAAATATTTCTTTGGTATATTGTTCGCTTTCATAATGCCCTATCTCTGCCAGTAATATATCATTCTCATGTCCGAAATAATCGTGATATTTTATTTCACCGGTAATAAACACATCGGCTCTGTTATTGATAGCGAGTGGTATTAGAAAAGCTCCTGCACCTCCACACAAGGCAACAGTCTGGATTTCGCGTCCAGTCAGTTTATTGTGTTTTAGGCAGCCTACTTCAAAAGTTTTCTTTATACGTTTCAGAAATTCCAACTCGGTTTCCGGCACTTCTAACTCACCGATTATCCCAGCCCCGGCTTGTGCCCAAGTATTTTGCAAGGGATAAATATCAAATGCCGGTTCTTCATACGGATGCACGGTCAATAACGCTTTGATAGCTTCTGCTTTCTTGTAGTCAGGCAATACCGTCTCGATACGAATTTCCTTTTCTGTATGCAATTCTCCTATTTTCCCGCAATACGGCTGTGTTCCTTCTTGTGCGCGGAAGGTCCCCTCTCCTTCCAGATTATAGCTGCAAGAATCGTAATGACCAATACACCCACAACCAGCATCGAACAAGGATTGTCGTACTCTTTGTGCATGCGCTGCTGGCACAAATGTGACAAACTTTATCAAATTGTTTTTTTTTGCTTCCAGTATACGCACATTTTTCAAGCCAATTTTTTCGGCAATCTTGAAATTCACTCCTCCCATTACATTATCCATATTGGTATGTGCAGCATAGACAACGATGTCATTTTTAATAGCCTTCAAGATGCAACGTTCCACGTAATCACGTCCTGTTATGGATTTATATCCTTTGAAGATAAGGGGATGATGTGCAATGATGAGGTTATACCCCAATGCAATCGCTTCATCCAACACAGTTTCAGTTACGTCAAGACACAACAAAGCCCCTGTTGCTTCCGCATCTGTCAATCCGATTTGCAGGCCGGCATTATCAAATCCGTCTTGCAATGGCAGAGGCGCGAACCGTTCAAGGGCGCTTACTATCTCTTTAATTTTCATTATCTATAGAGAATTTGGGATACAAAGATAATAAAAAGTAATGAAACTGGAATCTTTTTTATGCTTTTTATGAAAAGCTTGGAAGTAATCGATATTTATTTTATCTTTGTGTCACACAATATATAACAAAATAGTATGAAAACATTATTGGGCTTATTCTTCTTGTTCTTCTCATTTTTCTTGCTTTCTTGCCAACAGTCAAGTCATTCCCAAACTACCGATGAAGAAGGTACGAAAGAATTGATGGATACCACTCCGAAAGCTACTGCCATTTTTTGGATAGACAAAAGCAAGGATCCATTAAAAAAAGAGTTTCCTATTCCCATACGTAGCGTAAAAACTAAGGTAGATATTGATTCTACTGGCAAAGTTGAGATTTTATCCTATGTCAAGCCTCAGGACGGGAAAGTCAGAAAGTATATTCAACATAGGATGAAAATGTTCCGTGTCTCTAAAATAATGTTAGACAGTGGCTTTGTGAAAGCAGGCGAGCAGTATGTGCAACTTCGGTATATGCCGGAAAAAATGCCGAAATAGTGTCAGTGCTCTTTTTTCTCCACCGTAACCGGTAATAATTTACCGTATGCGTCAAATGATTTGCGGGAAGCCAAGGAAATGGTAATCATTAGTGAAAGCATGGATGCTGTAAAAGTGATAACCATAATCATCATTTGATACTTGATGGCTACATTAGGACTACTTCCTCCCAAAATTTGCCCGATCATTGTCCCCGGGAGAGCAACTAATCCCATGACGGAGATGTTGGCTATCAGTGGACTAAATGCCTTGACTATAGCTTGACGTATGAAAGGGGCCTGTGCCTCTGCTCTTGTTGCACCGTTTCCAAGAAGATAACAGTACAGTTGCTGTTCTCTTGTCAATCCACTGTAATAAGTATTGAGAGCTATTACATTACTGGACAGCATATTTCCCATCAGTATGCCAAATATCGGAATGAAATATCGGGCGCTGAATATGTTGTCCAATCGTAGGACGACCCCAATAAAATACATGCCTACACATACCACACTGCATAGAAATCCTACGGAGATAGGGATAAGCAGAACCTTTCTTTTCAGCCCGGTACGTGCCAATGCCGTTTGTGAGGCAACAAATACCATGACTATTACCCACAGAAAATTTATCCACGGATTATTCCATAGGAATAAATATTTTAGATAGATGCCGATAAAGAACAGTTGTACAATCATTCGTGCCGTACCGATGAGAGTGGCACGTAGAAGTCCAGTTTTGAACTTCCAGATGTAAAACAGCGGTATCAGCAATAATAGGAGCCCGATACCTAAACTAAAATATGATATGTCTATTGTTCCCACTCTTTTATATATTTGTGTTGATAAACATGAGCACCAGTAAGGTTTATTGCATTCTAATGTGCCGGTCGCATCCGGAAGAGAATCCTTCATCATGTGAAACAGCCAATATACTGCTCCCCTTTTCTGTTTGTTGCCGGAAAAAGGAAAGCACTTTTTCGGTTGAGCCTGAATCCAAAGCAGAAGTAGGTTCATCAACAACAATCAGAGACTTGTCTATCATGGATGCTACAGCTATCATCATACGTTGGCGTTGTCCGCCCGACACTTCATTTACACGTTTATGATATAGTTCCGGTTCAAGTCCCAGTTCTTCAAAACAGGCAAATAATCTGGATTCGGAAAAAGGGCTGTTCCGGTTGGCTTTCAGATTGAAAGGCAATTGTACCATATCTTTTACCCACGCCAAAGGTAGTGCTAATTCTTGCGGAATCCATGCTATCTGCTTCCTGACGATATCTATACTTTCCTTTTTCAATAATATGCCGTTTAGAGTGATACTACCTTCTTTCAGAGGTATAAATCCTAAAATAGCATTGAGCAAGGATGTTTTTCCACATCCTGAAGAGCCGGAGATGCTTACAATCTCTCCTCGATTTAAATGCAGGTTGAATCCTGAAAAAAGTACATTGTTATCATAGGCAATGCAGGCATTTTCTATTTGGAGCATGGCGTTTCTTTAATTTATCCACGGCAAAGATATAGAAAAAAATATTTGTACTATCTTTGTCTCACTAATTAATTCCAGAGAATTATGATACAGAATGAACGTGATTGTCGCCATGAGCATGTACTTGATGTGGCAAGACAAATGTTAATTGCTGCGCGTACAGCCCCAAAAGGGAAAGGTGTTGATATTATTGAAGCAGCATTGGTTACGGGTGAGGATATAAGAAAACTGGCGGAGAAAATGGTTGCCATGGTTGAGGAACATGGTATGAAATTCTTTTTTCGGGATGCAGATAATATTTTGCAGGCTGAGTGTGTCGTAATAATAGGTACGCATGAGCAGTCTCAGGGGTTGAATTGCGGACATTGCGGTTATCCCACTTGCACAGAACGCCCGGAAGGCGTACCATGTGCATTGAATACGGTTGATGTAGGCATTGCCATTGGTTCGGCATGTGCTATGGCTGCAGATATGCGTGTAGATACCCGTGTCATGTTTTCGGCAGGACTTGCCGCCCAACATCTGGATTGGCTGAAAGGCTGTAAGAGTGTTTTCGCTATTCCGGTTAGTGCATCTTCTAAGAATCCTTTCTTTGATCGTAAACCGAAAGAAAATCCGGCTAAATCATAACTAAGAGGATATATGTTTAGTGATATAAAATCAAATAAAATGTAATACCCCCATTTAAAGGGGAAAAAGGATTGACGAATTATGGGATATTTTGTAGGAATACCGTTAGGTGGTGCTACTGAAAAAGATTATCAAGTACGGTTTGGCAAGAATATGACAGTACAAGTTGAAATGCGTGCTCCCCATCTGCCGGCCGAATGGGCATTGCAGAGTGGCATACAGTTGACTTGGCCACACAGAGGAACAGACTGGATGTATATGCTTGATGAAGTACAGAAGTGTTTTCTTGATATTGCCCGCGAGATAGCCTTACGTGAAAAGTTATTTATTGTGGCCCCGGAGCCGGAAGAAGTGAAACGACAGATATCTGCTACGGTCAATATGGATAATGTTTGTTTTTTGAAATGTAAGACCAATGATACTTGGGCTCGTGATCATGGAGCCATCACCATGATAGATACCAATGGACCTTCCCTTCTCGATTTTAAATTTAATGGTTGGGGACTGAAATTTGCATCCGACAAAGATAATTTGATTACGCACCATGCAACAGAAGCTGGAATATTAAAGGGGACTTATATCAACCACTTGGATTTTGTGCTTGAAGGCGGTTCCATTGAAAGTGATGGTATGGGCACGATTCTCACAACGTCCGAGTGCTTGCTTTCTCCAAATCGTAACGGGAAAATGAATAGAGTTGAAATAGAAGAATATCTTCGTTCGGTTTTTCATGCAGAACGTGTACTTTGGTTGGATCATGGTTATTTGGCAGGAGATGATACTGATAGCCATATTGATACACTTGCCCGTTTTTGTTCACCCGACACCATTGCCTATGTGAAGTGTATCGATGTTGCCGATGAACATTACGAGGCACTCCGGAAAATGGAAGAACAGTTAAAAACATTTCTTACGCTGAAGGGAGAACCTTATCGGCTACTGCCTTTGCCTATGGTGGATAGTATTGAAGAAGATGGAGAACGGCTTCCCGCAACTTATGCCAATTTTTTGATAATGAATGATGTTGTGCTCTATCCTACTTATTGTCAGACCAAAAATGATGCCCTTGCCAAAGAAGTGTTGAAAAACGCTTTTCCAAATCATGAAATAATTGGAATTGATTGCCGTGCTTTGATCAAGCAGCATGGTTCTTTGCATTGTGTCACAATGCAATATCCCGCAGGTGTTTTGTAATAATTCAGTTATAGATTATAAATATCAAATATTAGTAGATAATGGCAAGAAAAATAAAAGTCGGTATCATCCAGCAAGCAAATACATCCGATGTTCGGACAAACCTCATGAATCTAACTCAGAGTATTGAAGCCTGTGCCGCCCATGGGGCACAACTGGTAGTATTGCAAGAATTGCACAACTCCCTGTACTTCTGTCAAACAGAGAATACACAGTTATTTGATCTGGCGGAACCTATTCCCGGTCCTTCTACCGGATTCTATTCAGAATTAGCTGCTGCCAACAATGTTGTTCTTGTTACATCGCTATTTGAAAAGCGTGCACCCGGCTTGTATCATAATACAGCCGTTGTTTTTGAAAGTGATGGCAGCATAGCCGGGAAATATCGGAAAATGCATATTCCCGATGATCCGGCGTATTATGAGAAATTCTACTTTACTCCCGGTGACATAGGTTTTGAACCTATCCAAACTTCTTTGGGTAAATTAGGTGTATTGGTTTGCTGGGATCAATGGTATCCGGAGGCAGCCCGTTTGATGTCATTGAGGGGTGCGGAAATACTCATATATCCCACAGCTATCGGCTGGGAAAGTAGTGATGAGGACGATGAAAAAGTCCGTCAGCTCAATGCTTGGATTATTTCTCAACGAGGTCATGCCGTAGCCAATGGCCTGCCGGTGGTTTCTGTCAATCGCGTGGGGCATGAACCAGATCCGTCTATGCAGACCAATGGTATCTTATTCTGGGGAAATAGTTTTATAGCCGGACCTCAGGGAGAGTTTTTGGCACAAGCCGGGAACAACTCTCCGGAAAACATTGTGGTTGAAGTGGATTTGGAACGCTCGGAAAATGTGCGTCGTTGGTGGCCATTTTTGCGTGATCGTAGAGTTGATGCTTATGGCGGATTGACGAAGCGTTTTCTGGACTAAATTAATCACAGATTGAAGGCTGACTTTAATAATTTTAGCAAAAGGTAATCTTCTTGTTTATAAAGAAGTTTACTCCTCCATAAACAAACAATCCAAGGAATTGGGCAAGATATTTGTTACAGTTAAGACCTTCCACCGATCCGATAAGGAAAAGAAACTGGATCCCATAGGCTGTTCCGAAAGCCATGGAAAAGAGCAACACTTGACGCCAAGTGTTGCTCTTTTTTGTGGGAAATATCCAATATTTGCACCAGATAAAATTATGAATCTGTGCTAATGTGTATGCAGTTCCATTAGAAAGTATATAATTGATGCTTAGCTTATCCATCATTATCCAAACGGTAACAGCCATAATCAAAGCATTCAATGTGCCAATTGCTGCAAAACGAAAAATGCGTATAGACTCTTTCACTCTCTTTGAGTTACTGCCTTATTCTTTTACTGCAACAATCAGGTTCAGTTCATCCAATTGTTTTTGGTCAATGACAGAAGGAGCATCCAGCATTACATCTCGTCCGCTATTGTTTTTCGGGAACGCAATGCAGTCACGGATACTGTCAAGTCCGGCAAAAATACTTACCCAACGGTCAAGCCCATAGGCCAAACCACCGTGAGGAGGAGCACCATACTTAAAAGCATTCATCAGGAAGCCAAACTGTTCTTGAGCTTTTTCTGGAGTAAATCCCAATATTTCGAACATTTTAGCCTGTAATTGTGCATCATGAATACGGATAGAACCTCCCCCCACTTCAATACCGTTGCATACCATATCATATGCGTCTGCACGAACGGCTGCCGGATCGGTATCCAATAAAGGAATATCTTCTTCTTTTGGATGAGTGAATGGATGGTGCATGGCCATCAGTCTTCCCTCTTCCTCACTCCATTCGAACATTGGGAAGTCAACAACCCACAACAATGCAAACTTATTCTTGTCGCGCAGACCTAATTGACCGGCTACTTCAAGGCGGAGTTCACATAGCTGTTTGCGAGTTTTCATCACGTCTTCGCCACTCAGAATCAGAATCAAGTCTCCCGGTTTTGCACCGAATGCGGATTTCATCTCTTGCAATACCTCTTGCGTATAGAATTTATCGACACTTGATTTTACACTACCGTCAGCCTCTATACGGGCATATACCATGCCTTTTGCGCCAATCTGTGGCTTCTTAACAAATTCAGTCAGTGCATCCAATTGTTTACGGGTATAGCTTGCAGCACCTTCTGCACAGATACCTCCAACGTATGCAGCATTATCGAAAACAGAGAAACCGTGTCCTTTCATTATATCCATCAGCTCGACGAATTTCATGCCGAAACGGAGATCGGGTTTATCGCTACCATAATATTTCATTGCGTCAGCCCATGGCATGCGCAAGAAGGGTTCGGTCAGTTCGACATCACGGATTTCCTTGAACAGATATTTAGCCATACCTTCGAACAGATTGATGATGTCATCTTGTTCCACAAAAGACATTTCACAGTCTATCTGAGTAAATTCAGGCTGGCGGTCGGCACGCAAGTCTTCGTCACGGAAGCATTTTGCAATCTGAAAATAACGGTCAAAACCGGATACCATTAATAACTGCTTCAGTGTTTGCGGGCTTTGCGGCAAAGCGTAGAATTGCCCCGGATTCATACGCGAAGGAACAACAAAGTCACGTGCACCCTCAGGAGTAGAACCTACTAATATGGGAGTCTCTACTTCAATGAATCCCTGGCTATCAAGATATTTACGTACTTCAATTGTCATTTTGTGACGAAGCTCCAGATTGCTGCGAACATTGGCACGCCGTAAATCCAAATAGCGATACTTCATACGGATATCATCTCCGCCATCTGTATTTTCTTCAATAGTGAAAGGTGGCGTCAACGAGGAATTCAAGACATTCAGTTCCGAAACAATAATTTCGATATCACCAGTTGGAATATTCTTGTTTTTACTGAAACGCTCATTCACGCTGCCTGTTATCCGGATAACAAACTCACGTCCCAAGCGGTTGGCACGTTCGCAAAGTTCAGAGTTTACTTCTTCATTGAATACTAATTGAGTAATTCCGTAACGGTCACGCAGGTCAATGAATGTCATGCCTCCCATCTTACGGCTGCGCTGTACCCAACCTGCCAGTGTCACTTGCTTGTTAATATCGGAGATACGAAGTTCTCCGCAGGTGTGTGATCTATACATTTTCTATTTATATTTGACTATTTACATATTTATTATCTCTTCGCATAAATAAGGAATTCCTTATCTGCTACATAAACATTGCGCAAAAATACTTAAAACAATAATAGGCACATCAAACAACGGATATTTATTTTAAAAAACATACCAAGTTTTACTTATCCTTTGGTTAGTTTTTTAATTTGTTCTTTTCCTTTATGCAATATCTTTTTGTTAGTATGAGCAATATCTTCGACAAAAGCTTCATTAATCTGCTTCAATCCGTTAATATAGTCCTGAGCTCTTTGCAGCACGTTGGATGTGTCTTTTGTTGCATTATGCGGAACAATGACTTGCAATCCTTTTTTTATAATTTCCACGTCAATATTTTCACCGGCCATCATCGGATCACCGTCAAAATGCACTACTCCCGGTTTGGAGCGATGAATACATAAAGTCTGGCAGCGGAATGTTTTGATGCGGCTATTTTGATCAATGGTCTTATTGAACAATTGAAAAGATAATGCAGGAACATCCAAAACGGTAAAAGGCTCCAGTATCGTGACATCCAGCAATCCGTCTGTCAAAGTAGCCTGCGGGGCAATATAGGCATTATTTCCGTATTGTGAAGCATTTCCACAGGCTATAAGGAAGGCTTTATATCGTAGAGTGCTTCCATCCATTTCCAACTCGTATGTTTCCGGACGATATTTCAGACTTTCGAGTAATGTTTTTTCCAGATAAGTAAGCGGACCTCTTCTGCCTGCTTTTGAAAACTGTAAACTGACAAAAGCATCAAATCCCACGCCGCAAGTACAAAAGAACGGCACATCATTTATTTTTCCGTAGTCAATAATATCTATCAGTCCTTCATTAATAACATCGATGGCTTTTTTAGGTTCCATCGGAATTTGCAAGTGCCGTGCCAGGCCGTTACCCGAACCGCATGGGATAATCCCCAAGGAAGTCCGAGTATGTACTAACGAACGGGCTATTTCATTAATAGTACCGTCTCCTCCAATGGCAACAACAGCATGTACACCTTCCTTTGCCTTTTGTGCTGCTATTTCTACAGCATGACCGGCATGATCGGTATAGACAACCTCTTGTACATATTTCGCTTTATCCAGCTTTTCATCAATGCATTTCATTATTTGTTCTTTACTCTGCGTGCCGGATATCGGATTTATAACAAATGATATTTTCTTCTTTTTTTCGTCCATGCAGGTGGATGTTTCTATGTAATTCTATTGACTTGCAAAAGTAATATAAATACTTCAATTTTTAATCATCCGAGCATTTTAAAACAAGTTGGAGTAGATTTTTTGGAACAGATGAAACATATACCGACATATTTTGCTATCTTTGCCCCCTGTTTTCGAAAGATGTGTATTTGATAGAATTTTAATATTCATAATATAAAAGACATTTCATGGGTTTACTACAAGACAAATTTGCGAAGTACGACCTGCCGCAACAGTTTATGGCAAAAGGCGTATATCCGTATTTCCGCACAATTAACAGCCATCAGGATACAGAGGTAATGATGGATGGTAAAAAGGTCCTGATGTTTGGCTCTAATGCATACATGGGACTGACTTACGACAAACGAATTATTGATGCTTCAATAGCCGCCACAGAAAAATACGGTACAGGTTGTGCAGGTTCTCGTTTCTTGAATGGAACGTTAGACATACACGTTGAACTGGAGAAAGAATTGGCGGAATTTGTCGGAAAAGACGAAGCACTGTGTTTTTCTACTGGGTTTACGGTAAATGAAGGCATTATTCCCGCAGTAGTAGGCCGTGGTGATTATATCATTTGTGATGACCGTGACCATGCTTCCATCGTGGACGGGCGTCGTCTTACATTTGCTACGCAATTAAAATATAAGCACAATGACATGGAGGCTTTGGAAAAAGAACTCCAGAAATGCGAACCGGATGCAGTGAAGCTGATTGTCGTAGATGGAGTCTTTTCCATGGAAGGTGATTTGGCCAACTTGCCCGAAATTGTCCGCCTGAAGAAGAAATATAATGCCAGCATATATGTAGATGAAGCTCATGGTTTAGGTGTTTTCGGTAAACAAGGTCGTGGTGTTTGTGACCATTTTGGCGTTACAAAAGACATTGATCTTATTATGGGAACATTCAGCAAATCATTGGCTTCCATCGGTGGTTTTATTGCCGGAGACAAAGAGGTGATTAATTGGTTGCGCCATAATGCCCGTTCCTATATTTTTCAGGCAAGTAGTACACCTGCTTCAACTGCAGCCGCACGCGAAGCTCTGCATATCATAAAGTCGGAACCGGATCGCATCCAACGTTTATGGGATATCACCAATTACGCATTAAAAAGGTTCCGTGATGCCGGTTTTGAAATCGGTGAAACCGAATCTCCTATCATTCCTCTGTACGTGCGTGATACCGAGAAGACATTTGTTGTGACGAAGATGGCTTTTGATGAAGGTATTTTCATCAATCCGGTTATACCTCCTGCTTGTGCCCCGCAAGACACATTGGTACGTGTGGCATTGATGGCTACTCACACTAAAGAGCAGGTGGATTATGCAGTGGATCATCTTACGAAGTGCTTCAAGGAGTTAGGTATTATCAAATAACTACTCAACAAGTAAACGAAAACAAAAGAGCTGCATAAACCAATACGGTTTAGGCAGCTCTTTTGTTTTCGTCACCCCATTCTTTCTTTTTGGAAATGCAACATACGATAGCAACTGACCACTCACTATGCAATCACTTTTCAGTGAGTACAGCATCGCTTTATCGGCATTAAAACAGTGCTGTAATGCCGATAAAGTGTTACTTTATTAGTATTAAAGCAACACTTTATTCGCACCCAAAAATAATAAATCTGCTACCTTCAGATAATCAACAATATAATTTTTCTTATAACAGATTCTTCTAATCCTCGATGTGAGGATTAAACAGGTTTATGCGAAGTCCGGTACACTTCACTTTCACAACATGCTGCTTATCCGTAAGGAAACAGGTAGGGGTAGCTTGTGTGCCATACTTGATTTTTATGGGACTTGCATCCCGTTTGAAATCAGAGACAAAAGTATATTCGGATGGGTATGCTTGCTTTATCTCTTGCAATTCTGCCAATGAAGCGCAAGGCCAATACACTGCTACCAAGAGGTTTTTGCGGGATGTCCGGTCATAGAGTTCTTTCAGTTCCCGGCGTCCATCTTCGCCCATACATCCCAATCCGCCATAAAGGATCAACAGTTGCTTCCCTTCAGTCGCATTCCAATCAAACGGCTTTTCGTCACTTTGAATGCAAGGGAAAGTCGATATGGAATCTCCTTCCTGTATTTGCCGGGTCTGGATATGCTCTCTGATGTTTTTACCATAAAAAGATTCTTGCATGTCTGTACTGAGATTGTTCAGAATACTCTGCAAGGTATCTTTAGATATATCCAGGCGGACCATATACAAACGCTGCAAGCCACTGGGGACTGATGCGTATTTCATAGCTAATGCTATGTTTCCTTCGGAGGCCTTCCGATAAACTTTCTGATACACATGCTGGATGCTGTCTTTCACTTCAGGATTCGTTTTCCAGTATTGGCTCAACTCTGCAGTCCGGCTTTCATATTCTGCCCAAAGAAGGCTGTCTTGCTTCAGATAATTAGCCTCGGTTATTGTTTCTTGCGAATAAAGCACTGCTGTGCCGGACAGACATAGTAAGGCAGAGAGGATTGATGTCTTAGTATTCATTTGTTTACTTTTTTATTTAAACATAATTTTGCTATTGGTATGGTATTGTTGCTTTTCTCGAAGTTTTCTCAGCAAAGGACGGAAAAAAAAGTCAAAAAATGGCAGGATTTACATATTAAAGTGAATGGAGAACAAAAAAATATCCTTTATAATCTTTGCTATTGCATTGACTATAAAGGACTATCTTCTGTCGGGGTAGCGGGATTCGAACCCACGACCCCCTGCTCCCAAAGCAGGTGCGCTAACCGGACTGCGCTACACCCCGAATGCTTTACTTCTTAAAAGCGAATGCAAAGGTAAAAACTTTTTTGATACCAACCAAACCTTTTGAATATTTTTCTATAATATTGAATCACAATTTTAGATAAAAGTCTTTTGTCAGAGCTATATATTCGGGGGTAAATTCATTGTGATTCACTTCAATACAAATATTTTCTTCAATACACTCTTTATTTTGGAAACCGAAGGTTAATAATACGCGACGGCACGGTTTTTCCGGTTTTGTAAAGACACGCATACGATGCAAGGGAAGTAATTTGTGGTTCCAAGCGGTATCGAGAACAAGTTTTTCAGCCTCAGATGGAATTATAATACTTATGACTCCTTGATCACAAAGTAAGTGTGCTGCCCGAGAAAACAATAAATTATAATTCAAGTCTTCTGTATGTCGTGCCACACAACGTTGCTTGTTAGGACATTTGAGTGCATTAATAAAATAAGGGGGATTGGAAACTATAAGGTCAAATTTATCTTCTGATTGATAATTTCGGAAATCAATACATACAACTTCTATTCTGTCTGCCCATGAAGAATGTAATACGTTATCTCTCGCTTGCTTTGCAGCAGCTATATCAATTTCAATTGCTGTAATTTTCGCATCGGAGTTTCTTTGAGCTAACTGCAAGGCTATTAGTCCAGTACCAGTACCCACATCAAGTACACGCTTGGCATTGGCAACGGGAGCCCATGCTCCTAAAAGTACACCGTCTGTACCTACTTTCATAGCGCATTTGTCATGATATATAGTAAATTGTTTGAACTTAAATGATAAATTGGTCATACTCATCTTTTTTTATAGGTTTCAAAAATACTCAAAGGTATTAGAACTGCTACAATTTTGGCACTGTTTTTGTGTTTTTTAAAGAAAGAAGGACTTCTATTTATGAAGAAATAGCTTACCTTTGCAGGCGCTTTATTGGCCTGCCAATATGACATAAACTAAAAAGAAAGAAATGAAGAAAAGAAATTACCTGAGTGATATCGAAGATAATAGTGGCAACGCTTTCTCTGTAATTGCTGATTTTGAGGGGAATGAAGAACAACTAATGGATATTGAGGTAGGTGAAATCCTTCCTGTGCTACCTCTTCGGAATATGGTATTATTCCCAGGTGTGTTTATGCCTGTATCCATAGGAAGAAAATCATCTTTGAAATTAGTGCGTGAAGCGGAAAAGAAACACACATACATAGCTGTAGTATGCCAAAAGATAGCTGAAACAGAATCTCCTTTATTTGAGGATTTACACACTATCGGTACTGTAGCTAAAATAGTTCGTATTTTAGAAATGCCTGATCAAACTACAACTGTTATTCTCCAAGGTTCTAAACGCATGGAATTAAAGGAAGTCACAGATACAGTCCCTTATTTAAAGGGACGTGTGGCTACTTTAAGCGAGGAATTGCCTGAGAAGAAGGACAAAGAGTTTCAGGCATTGGTAGAAGCATGCAAGGATTTAACTGTACGCTATATCAAATCTTCCGATATGTTTCCGCAAGATTCGGCATTTGCCATCAAGAATATCAGCAATCCTATGTTTTTAGTGGATTTTATCTGTACCAATTTGCCATTGAAAAAGGATGAAAAGATAGAATTGCTACGTATTGATTCATTGCGTGCCCGTACTTACCGTTTATTGGAAATAATGAATAGAGAAGTGCAGCTTGCCGAAATAAAAGAATCTATCCAAATGCGTGCGCGTGAGGATATAGATCAGCAACAACGTGAATATTTCTTGCAACAACAGATTAAAACGATTCAAGACGAATTGGGCGGTGGAGGTCAGGAGCAGGAAATAGAAGAAATGCGCAAAAAAGCAGAAAATATTAAATGGGGTCAGGATATAAAAGCTTCCTTTTTAAGAGAAGTGGACAAATTGGAACGTACTCATCCACAATCTCCGGATTTTAGTGTACAGTTGAATTATCTGCAAACAATGCTTAGTTTGCCATGGGGTATTTACACGGCAGATAATCTTAATCTCACTAATGCAGAAAAAACATTGAACAAGGATCATTATGGTTTGGAGAAAGTTAAAGAGCGCATATTGGAGCATCTTGCCGTATTAAAGTTGAAAGGAGATATGAAATCGCCTATCATTTGCTTGTATGGCCCTCCGGGTGTTGGGAAGACATCATTGGGGCGTTCTATTGCGGCTGCTTTAAAACGGAAATATATCCGTATGTCTCTGGGGGGAGTACATGATGAAGCTGAAATTCGCGGACACCGTAAAACTTATATCGGGGCAATGCCGGGGCGTATCATCAAGAATTTGATAAAGGCTGGTTCTTCAAATCCTGTGTTTATTTTAGATGAGATTGATAAGGTTAGTGCAGACCGTCAGGGAGACCCCTCTTCTGCCCTTCTTGAAGTACTTGATCCGGAACAGAATACATCTTTCCATGATAATTTTTTAGATGTAGACTATGATTTGTCTAAGGTAATGTTTATTGCTACGGCCAATAATCTGAATACAATTCCCGGTCCATTGTTAGACCGTATGGAATTAATTGAGGTAAGCGGGTATATTACAGAAGAAAAAGTAGAAATTGCACGTCGTCATTTAGTTCCGAAAGAACTGGAAGCTAATGGAATGAAAAAAAACGACATCAAGATTCCAAAGAGTACACTGGAAGCCATTATCGAAAATTATACTCGTGAGAGTGGTGTACGCGAATTGGAGAAGAAAATAGGTAAAATACTTCGTAAATCGGCACGTCAGTATGCTACAAATGGCTATTTTGCAAAGAAGGAAATAAAAACGGAAGATTTGCACGAATTTCTTGGCGTTCCGGAATATACCCGTGACAAGTATCAAGGAAATGGATATGCCGGTGTTGTAACGGGATTGGCTTGGACTGCTGTAGGTGGCGAAATCCTTTTTGTTGAAACCAGTTTGAGTCGTGGTAAAGGCGCCCGTCTGACTCTGACAGGCAATTTGGGTGATGTGATGAAAGAATCGGCAATGTTGGCACTTGAATATATCAAGGCACATGCTTCTTTATTGAACCTTGATGAAGACATTTTCGATAATTGGAATATTCATATTCATGTGCCTGAAGGGGCTATCCCAAAAGATGGTCCGTCTGCCGGTATCACGATGGCTACTTCTCTTGCTTCTGCCCTGACCCAACGAAAAGTAAAAGCAAATCTTGCAATGACAGGTGAAATAACACTTCGAGGTAAAGTGTTACCGGTAGGTGGTATCAAGGAAAAAATACTGGCCGCTAAACGTGCCGGTATTAAAGAGATTATTTTAAGTGATGAAAATCGTAAAAACATAGATGAGATTCAGGAAATATATCTGAAAGGACTGAGTTTCCATTACGTAAAAGATGTAAAAGAAGTATTTGCCATTGCGCTGACCGATGAAAAAGTAGCCGATGCCATAAACTTGTCCGTAAAAAAAGAGAAGAAAGAAGAATGACATTTGAACTACAATATACAGACAGTAAGACGAATGCGCGTGCCGGTTTGATTACCACCGATCACGGGCAGATTGAGACACCGATTTTCATGCCGGTAGGTACTGTGGGTACAGTAAAAGGTGTACATTTGCCCGAACTGAAAGAGGATATAAAGACACAGATTATTTTAGGTAATACCTATCATCTCTATTTACGTCCGGGACTAGAGGTTATAGAAAGAGCCGGAGGATTGCATAAATTCAATGGATTCGATCGCCCTATGTTGACTGATAGTGGCGGCTTTCAGGTCTTTTCATTATCCGGTATTCGTAAATTGCGTGAAGAAGGTGCAGAATTCCGTTCACACATTGATGGAAGTAAGCATATTTTTACTCCTGAAAAAGTGATGGATATAGAACGGACCATTGGCGCTGATATCATGATGGCATTTGATGAATGTCCTCCGGGGAATTCTGATTATGAATATGCAAAAAAATCTCTGGGATTAACACATCGCTGGCTTGATCGTTGTATTAAACGCTTCAATGAAACCGAACCGAAATATGGTTATCGCCAATCGTTGTTCCCAATCGTACAGGGCTGTGTTTACAGAGATCTTCGTGAACAGTCTGCCGAGTTTGTTGCTTCTAAAAATGCGGACGGTAATGCCATAGGAGGATTGGCGGTAGGTGAACCGGTTGACAAGATGTACGAAATGATTGAATTGGTGAATGGCATTCTTCCTAAAGATAAACCTCGCTATCTAATGGGGGTGGGAACCCCGGTGAATATATTGGAAGGCATAGAGCGCGGTGTGGATATGTTCGATTGTGTAATGCCTACCCGTAACGGACGCAATGGTATGTTGTTCACCAAAGATGGTATCATAAACATGCGTAACAAAAAATGGGAAATGGACTATTCTCCTGTTGAAGCGAACGGTGCATCTTATGTAGATACAATTTACAGCAAAGCTTATTTGCGTCATTTATTCCATGCTCAGGAATTGCTTGCCATGCAAATTGCTTCCATCCATAATTTAGCTTTCTATTTGTGGCTGGTAGGCGAAGCTCGTAAACATATCATTGCCGGTGATTTTTCTACGTGGAAGCCGATGATGGTGAAACGTGTATCTACAAGATTATGAGAAGAATTAAGTGGAAGATATTGAAAAATGCAAGACTGTCTGAGGATAAATTTCTGAAGCGGCTGGATTGGTATATCATTAAGAAATTCTTGGGTACGTATGTCTTTGCCATCGCTTTAATTATCTCTATTGCAGTTGTATTTGACTTTAATGAAAAGATGGATCGTTTCATGTCGCATGAAGCGCCATGGAATGCTATAGTTTTCGATTATTATCTAAATTTCATTCCCTATTTTGCTAATTTGTTCAGCCCGTTGTTCGTCTTTATTGCAGTAATCTTCTTTACTTCCAAATTAGCAGAAAATTCGGAAATCATAGCTATGTTTTCCACAGGCATGAGTTTTAGACGTATGTTGCGTCCTTATATGGTATCTGCAGCTATAATTGCAGTTATAACTTTCTGTTTGGGATCTTATATAATACCCAAAGGTAGTGTGACACGAATCAATTTTGAAGACAAGTATTACAAACCCCGAAAGGCAAATACTGCGCGTAATATTCAGTTGGAAGTCGATTCCGGGGTAATTGCTTATATTGAACGCTTTGAAGATTATAGTAAAACGGGATATCGTTTCTCTTTGGACAAGTTCAGGGACAAGCAGTTAGTTTCTCATCTCACGGCTCGCTCCATAACTTATGATACGACTTCCGTGCATAAATGGATTGTAAAAGACTATATGATTCGTGCAATGGATGGTATGAAAGAAAGCATCACGAAGGGTGATCGCATTGATACAACTCTTTTTATGGAGCCAGCAGACTTTCTGATTATGAAGAATCAGCAGGAAATGTTGACCAGTCCTCAGTTGAGTGAATATATTGACAGACAGCGTCAGCGTGGTTTTGCCAATATCAAAGAATTTGAGATAGAGTATCATAAACGTATTGCGATGTCATTTGCATCTTTTATTTTGACATTGATCGGGGTTTCTTTGTCATCGAAAAAAACTAAGGGGGGAATGGGACTTCATTTGGGGATAGGTTTGGCATTAAGTTTCTCCTATATTTTATTTCAGACGATTGCCTCCACATTCGCAGTAAATGGCAATGTGCCTCCGGTCATTGCCATATGGATACCTAATGTGCTTTATGCATTTGTGGCGCTTTACCTATATCGGAAAGCACCAAAATAGCTGATGATTATCAAGGGGTATGCACAAAATTTAATTAAAATAAAGAAGCCCCTCCCGCACGTGTGAGAACACTTGAGCGAGAAGGGCTTTTTGTTGTATTCGTTTCCTCTTTTGTTCTGCTCTCTTTTGCCAAACTTCAGTGTATATCTGGTCTGTTTAGAGAGCATGTCGCTTTCTTCTTACAAGCTTTCCCTAATTTTTCATACTCTTTTTCAGAGAATGATGTTTGAGGTCAAGTAAGCAGAAAGTTCTGCAGCAGAGATGTTTTTGGCAATAATAACACCATTATCATCCAGTAAATAGTTAGTAAATCCTTGGCCTAAACGATACATTTTAAATAGGCTTGAATATTCACCTTTAGTTTCCACGAAACAAATGGGTGTAACTATTTGGTCCTTACGAATGGTTTCTTCAAATATAGACTGATACTTGTCAAATGAAATAGAAACCATTTCCACATTACTACGGGAAGTGGAACGAAGTGCATTGCTTAAACTTGCGTTTTGCATCCGGGAATGCGCATCGTAACTTGCCCAAAAACTAAGCACTACATACTTGCCTTTCAAATCGGAAAGACCAGCTTTAAATTGCTCAGCCAACATAGATTGGAGTTTGAAGTCCGGGGCTATGTCACCCACATTTAAACCTCCGGCGGTTTTGTCTTTTTCTACAAAAGAAGTCAAGGAACTTATTAGTAATACAACAAAAATCCATTTTACATATCTCATGCAATACGGTTTTGGTTAATACTATCCGGGACTGTCCTTCAACAGCGATTTCTTCCCGAAACATTGTCTTTTCAGACTTTGCAATAGATAGAATCCATTGATAGTCAAAGTCTTTAATCCTGAAATCGACTGCAAAGGTAAGTATTTCTTAATTTAACTTCCAAATAAACAAGCAAATTTCTTACTTTTTGCATGCCTTTTTTTATGTTATTTAGCATAAATAATCGGTATTTCATCCACTTCTGCCATATAAAATAGGTTGTAGTTGGGGAATAAGTGAGTATAAATTTCCTTATGCATCCGATTTGTAGTACTTTTGTGGTCAATTATTTCTCAAAATAGATAATTTATGCAACCATTGAATACCGAACTCATTCTTATCCGTATTACGGGTGAAGATCGCCCAGGATTGACATCTTCCGTTACTGAAATATTGGCTAAATATGATGCGACAATTCTTGATATTGGCCAGGCAGACATACATAATACTCTTTCTTTAGGCATATTATGTAAAACGGAAGAGCAACATTCCGGCTTTATTATGAAAGAGTTACTTTTCAAAGCTTCTTCTTTGGGAGTAACTGTGCGCTTTTACCCTATTACAACTAAAGAATATGAAGATTGGGTAAATATGCAAGGGAAGAATCGGTATATTCTTACTTTATTGGGACGTAAATTGTCTGCCCGACAGATTTCAGCCGTCACCCGTATTCTTTCGGAACAGGGAATGAACATTGATGCCATTAAACGTCTGACCGGACGTATCCCTTTGAATGAATGTGAATCGCATACAAAGGCATGTATCGAGTTTTCCGTTCGTGGTACTCCAAAAGACAGAATCGGTATGCAGGAGCAACTGATGCAACTGGCAACAGATCTGGAAATGGACTTTTCTTTTCAATTGGATAATATGTATCGCCGAATGCGCCGCTTAATCTGTTTTGATATGGATTCTACATTGATTGAGACGGAAGTTATTGATGAATTAGCCATACGTGCAGGTGTTGGAGACAAGGTAAAGGCGATTACTGAACGTGCCATGAGAGGCGAAATTGACTTTATAGAAAGCTTCCGTGAAAGAGTAGCTTTATTGAAAGGACTGGACGAATCTGTTATGCAGGAAATAGCAGAGAAGCTTCCCATTACTGAAGGTGTAGATCGTTTGATGTATGTTCTGAAAAAATATGGTTATAAGATAGCCATTCTTTCTGGAGGATTCACCTATTTCGGAGAGTATTTACAAAAAAAGTATGGAATTGACTATGTATATGCTAATGAATTGGAAATTGAAAATGGAAAACTGACCGGACGCTACCTTGGAGATGTAGTGGACGGCAAGCGAAAGGCAGAACTTCTGCGCTTGATCGCCCAAGTAGAGAAAGTGGACATTGCGCAGACCATTGCCGTGGGGGACGGTGCTAATGATCTGCCGATGCTCGGAATTGCCGGATTAGGAATAGCCTTTCATGCAAAGCCCAAAGTTGTGGCAAATGCAAAACAATCTATTAACACAATAGGCCTTGATGGAGTTCTATATTTTTTAGGATTCAAAGATTCATATATTGATGTACCCAAATAATACTTACAACGAAATAGATTGTATTTTGGCTTTATAAATTTAAGTAAACTTAATAGAATTGCGTGTAATTTGCACTATCTTTGCGAAAAATAAAAAGAAACATGAAGTTTTCCGAACTACAACTAAATGACCAAGTACTTGATGCGCTGGATGCAATGCGCTTTGATGAGTGTACTCCTATACAAGAAAAATCTATCCCTGTCATACTCGAAGGTCGGGATCTGATTGCCGTAGCACAGACCGGGACAGGAAAAACTGCCGCATATCTATTACCTGTGCTCAACAATCTGTCGGAGGGCAAGCATCCTGAAGACTCTATCAACTGCATAATAATGTCTCCTACCCGTGAATTGGCTCAACAAATAGACCAGCAAATGGAAGGTTTTTCTTATTTTATGCCGGTAAGTAGTGTTGCCGTATATGGTGGCAATGATGGCATCTTATTTGAACAGCAAAAAAAAGGATTGACCTTGGGAGCTGATGTCGTAATTGCCACTCCAGGGCGCTTGATTGCTCACCTAAGTCTGGGATATGTGGATCTTTCGCGCGTCACCTATTTTATTCTGGATGAAGCAGACCGTATGCTTGACATGGGATTTTATGACGATATTATGCAAATTGTAAAGTTTCTGCCCAAAGAACGGCAAACAATTATGTTTTCTGCGACCATGCCGACAAAAATACAACAATTGGCAAACAATATTCTGAATAATCCTGCAGAAGTAAAATTGGCAGTTTCCAAACCTGCTGACAAGATTGTGCAGGCAGCCTATGTATGTTATGAAAATCAGAAGTTGGGTATTATCCGTAATCTTTTTGCTGAGCAAACACCGGAACGCGTTATAATCTTTGCTTCTTCCAAATTGAAAGTAAAAGAAGTAACGAAGGCTCTGAAACAGATGAAATTGAATGTCGGAGAAATGCATTCAGACTTAGAACAAGCACAGCGTGAAGATGTAATGTATGAATTTAAAGCAGGGCGGATCAATATTCTTGTAGCTACAGATATTGTTGCAAGAGGTATTGACATAGATGATATTCGTTTGGTGATCAATTATGATGTGCCCCATGACAGTGAAGACTATGTACATCGTATAGGTCGTACGGCACGTGCCAACAATGATGGTGTAGCCTTAACTTTTATAAGCGAGAAAGAGCAAACGAACTTTAAGAATATTGAGAAATTTCTGGAAAAGGACATTTATAAGATTCCTGTTCCAGAAGAATTGGGTGAAGCACCTGAATATAGACCTCGGTCAGGTGCATCAGGCGAAAACAGGGGTAATAATGGAGGCAGGAAAAAAAACAAAAACAACCGCAATTATAAGCCTAAATCTCAGCATTCATAAAGAAAAGAAATAAAATAAAAAGCGGTTTATTCCGCTTTTTTTATGTTTAACTTATTATTGAAATCTATTGTTATATTTACCAGATTAAAAACAGAACTTTCCGGAATACGGAGAATAGCCTGATAGTGATAGCCTCTACTGTTGACTCCCGTAAAATTCATATCCGAAAGTATCGTCTGGTTCAAAAGTCCTTCAGGAAATACATTTGCAAACATCTTCTTGGTGATATCCTGACCATATAGCATTTTTCGTCCTTCATACACACAGATGTGTACAACATTATCATAATAGACATTATCCACGCTATATCCATTTTCAGAGTAAGAAGTTTTGGTTACTTTCATCTTCGATGGATTAATATACACATATCCCCTGTAACGCGTATCTTTGTACATCACAATGCTGTCTTTTTTTATCACCCCAGGCGTTGCAGGAATTATTTCCACTTCCCGATTGGTGAATGCCAAAGAATCTTCTGCGTTTTCTGATTTATGCATTTTTATAATTTCGTCTGCCAATGAATGAAACCAAAAACTATATTCTGTTTGCTTGTCTATCTTATAAGTAATCGGTTCGTTTCCATAAACATAGATGGTATCGTGAATTATTTTAAAAGCCACGGGAGCATTCTGTGGGTCAGCATAATAAATTGTATCTCCTTCAATACGCATCAGAGGCATTTCTGTATCTTCTTCCACCCAGATCCCTTGCAATATTTTTTTAGCGGCAAGGTCTTCTTCGGCAGGTTTTACATTTTTACTATTGCTACTGCATGCAGCCAACAAAATGATAAAACATAGTCCAATAGCATATTTTTTCATGATTTGTTTTTCACTTTATTTACCAATGCAATGATAGACAAATCCTTGTTCTTCCATCTCCTTTTTATCATAGATATTACGTCCATCTAACACAACCGCCTGTTTCATGGTTCTTTTGATAACTGCCCATGACGGCAGGCGAAATTCTTTCCATTCTGTTACCAGCATTAACGCATCTGCATCCAAAGCAGCATCATACATATCCGTTGCATAGCAAATAAGTTCGCCAATTCGCCTTCGGCATTCATTCATGGCGGCAGGATCATAAACTCTCACCTTGCAACCGGCTTTCAGTAAACTGTCTATCAGGACCAAAGCCGGAGCTTCGCGCATGTCATCTGTTTCCGGCTTGAAAGCCAGCCCCCATAGAGCAATTGTTTTTCCTTGCAAATCGTTATCGAAATGTTTCTGTAATTTCTCAAACAAAATATTTTTCTGATTTTCATTTACTTCTTCAACGGCTTGAAGCACGCGCATTTGATAACCTGTTTGTTCCGCTGTTTTGATTAGGGCCTTTACATCCTTAGGAAAACATGAACCGCCATAACCAATACCCGGATAAAGAAACTTACGTCCGATACGAGTATCCGATCCTATTCCACTACGTACCATATTTACGTCTGCTCCCACTAATTCACAGAGATTGGCTATGTCGTTCATGAAACTAATGCGGGTAGCCAACATGGAATTTGCGGCATATTTCGTCATTTCTGCAGAAGGAATGTCCATAAAAATAACGCGGAAATTATTTAGTAAAAATGGTTTGTAAAGCTTGGTCATTAGCTTTCGGGCACGCTCTGACTCCACACCCACTACCACACGGTCGGGACTCATGAAGTCATTAATAGCATTACCCTCCTTTAAAAATTCGGGATTAGAGGCTACATCAAACTCTATGACTATTTTTCTTTTATCCAATTCATCTTGAATAGCAGAACGCACTTTTTGGGCAGTACCTACGGGAACGGTACTCTTAGTTACTACCAATACATATTTTTGCATATTGCGTCCAATAGTGCGGGCTACTTCCAATACATAGCTTAAATCGGCACTTCCATCTTCATCCGGAGGAGTGCCTACTGCGCTGAACACTACATCCACGTCATTAAGGCAACTTTCCAAAGAAGTAGTAAATTGTAGGCGCCCGGCTTTTGCATTCCGAATAACCATTTCTTCCAATCCGTTTTCATAAATCGGAATGATGCCTTTTTCCAACGATTTGATTTTGTTACTATTCGTATCTACGCATACAACGTTGACACCTATTTCTGCAAAACAAGTGCCGGTTACTAAACCGACATACCCTGTACCAACAATAGCTATTTTCATGGTTTATTCAAAATATACCGCATCGTTGAATGATACAGCGTGTTCATCCTTGTCTGACAACAAAAGTTGTTTTTCGGAAACAGGCCATTCGATACCTATTGTTTCATCGTTGAAACGGATGGAAGCTTCAGCCTGTGGTGCATATGCATTATCAACTTTATATGTAAAGACGGCTTCATCGCTCAATACAAGGAAACCATGTGCAAATCCACGTGGTATGAAAAACTGCCGTTTGTTTTCTTCACTCAATTCTACGCTGACGTACTTGCCGAAAGTAGAAGAAGAACGTCGCAAATCGACAGCAACATCCAGCACCCTACCCTTGAGGACACGTACTAATTTAGCTTGACTGTATTCGCCTTGCTGATAATGCAATCCACGTAATACACCGAATGACGATTTCGATTCATTATCCTGAATGAAGTGGACATCTCCGACATGTATGCGAAATTCTTCTTCTTTAAACGCTTCCATGAAGTACCCACGTGCGTCAGAAAATACTTTAGGTTCAATTAGCCATACCCCGTCAATCTCTGTTTGTATGTAGTTCATTTTTTCAAAATGTTTTATTTACTTTTAAACGATGCAAAAGTAGGAAAAAAATCTAATATTTAGGGTATGGTTTATAAATTGTTGATAAGAAAAAAGCTCTGAAAGTAGCGTATATCCGATATTTCCGTTACTTTTGTAGCATGATTGAGTTGGCACAGCATATAGAAGCATTATTATTGGAGAACGATTGTGTAATTGTTCCGGGATTGGGAGGATTTGTTGCCCATTATACTTCGGCGGTAAAAGTAGCAGAGGAAAATATTTTTCTTCCACCTGCCCGCATTATTGGCTTTAATCCACAGTTAAAGATGAACGATGGATTGTTGGTGCAATCTTATATGGCTGTATATGACACCAATTTTTCCGATGCTACGAAGATTGTGGATAAAGAAGTCAATGAGCTGCTCACCGTTCTTCATGAAGATGGAAAAGCTGATTTGTCGAATGTAGGTGAATTACACTATTCCATTCATGGCATTTATGATTTCATGCCTTATGACAATAGAATCACTACACCTTATCTTTATGGTCTGGACAGTTTTGAAATGAACGAATTGTCTGCTTCGGTTCAATCGGCCGAAGAAAAAGTCGTTCCTTTTGTTTTCGTCACGGAAGAAAAAAAGAAGTATAAATTAGAGATTAGCCGTTCTTATTTGACAAATGCAGTTGCAATGATAGCCGTTGTCGTTCTCTTTTTCTTTCTATCCGTTCCAGTAGAGAATACAGAAGTTGCCGAAGAAAATTATGCGCAGTTACTTCCCGGAGAACTTTTTGAAAAAATAGGAAGACAATCACTTGCCATTACTCCTATTGTTAATAGTCAGACAATGGAAAAGACCAAAGTCTCGGTTAAATCAGGATTAGGTCAAGCTAAAAAGAAAACTGTTGCCCCCATTTCTGTAAAAGAAATAAAAGTAGGTCGGCCTGATACACCAACTGCCATGCTGGGCACGAAAACGGAGCCTGTGACAAATACCCGTCCTGCTACTTCCAAATTCTATCATATAATTGTTGCAAGCGTAGGAACTGCAAAGGACGCTGAAGTTATGGCAAAGAAATTGGTAGAAAAAGGCTTTGCCGATGCAAAAGCTATTGTTGGTGATGGCAAGATGCGTGTAAGCATAGAGTCATGCAGTACCGAAGTGGAAGCTTATCGGCTGTTGAATAAAATTCGTCAGAATGAGGCTTATCATAGCGCATGGGTGCTGAAAAAATAAAGCAGCTACAACTTTTTCTTTGTATATTAATTCTAAATTTTCAGCAATAAATGAAACGAATTCGTTGTCCTAAATGTGAGAGTTACCTGATGTTCGATGAAACAAAATACAGTGAAGGACAGTCGTTGGTCTTTGTTTGCGAACAGTGCAAGAAGCAGTTCAGCATTCGTTTGGGAAAGACGAAAATGCAGGCTCCCCAAAAGGAAGAGAAAACAGATGAGGATGAATTCAGAGAGGCTTTCGGAAGTATTACAGTCATTGAAAATGTATTCGGTTTTAAGCAAGTGTTGCCTTTACAAGAAGGAGATAACATAATAGGACGCCGTTGTGTGGGTACTGTTATCAATGTCCCCATTGAAAGTTCGGACATGAGTATGGATCGTCGTCATTGCATTGTAAATGTAAGGCGTAATAAACAAGGTAGATTGGTGTACACGTTGCGAGATGCTCCCAGCTTAACGGGGACTTTTTTGAATAATGAAATTTTAGGTGATAAAGATCGCATACGTATTGAGGATGGAGCTATTATCACTATTGGAGCTACTACTTTTATTTTGCGTACGGCAAGAGAGTGAATTTATTATAATCACATAACAAGGAATACTGAATCTGGGTATTTCTTTACGGCTGTAAACAATATAGGGAACAGTTTGTCTGTTTAAACTTTCATTTTAGAAGATAATTTAAATGGCTGATGTGATTTAAATTATAATTTTAGATCTGCGCAAACGCTATTCAAGTTATTGTTTTCCATTTTGTTCTTTTCTCAAGGGGAATGAAGATTACCCATTCTAATGCTTAAATATTATAAATATTGACCACAAAGATGCGATTCCTTTTGCTTCTAAAAGTAAAATTTATACTTTTGTGTTCGATAACGGTTAATGAAAATAAAAAGAATACTTGTATTTATTACATTAATAATCAATACTATATACAAAATGTAGTAATCAGTAATATTTTTAGATAATCAGAATATAAAAGATGATAAATTTTATGGGAAAAAACTTTCTGTTACAGACAGAAACTGCACAGAAGTTGTATCATGAACATGCGGCCAAAATGCCGATTATAGACTATCACTGTCACCTTATTCCCCAAATGGTAGCAGACGATTATCGCTTCAAATCTTTAACGGAAATTTGGTTGGGAAGTGATCATTACAAATGGCGTGCCATGCGTACAAATGGCATAGACGAACGCTATTGTACTGGAAAAGAAACTACTGACTGGGAAAAGTTCGAAAAATGGGCGGAGACAGTACCCTACACGTTTCGTAACCCGTTGTATCACTGGACCCATCTTGAACTGAAAACCGCATTCGGCATCAATAAAATTTTGAATCCGCAAACAGCACGCGATATTTACGACGAATGTAATGAGAAGCTGAAGCAACCTGAATATTCAGCCCGTGGCATGATGCGCCGCTATCATGTGGAAGTGGTTTGTACTACTGACGATCCAGTTGATTCTTTGGAATATCACATCAAGACCCGCGAAAGTGGCTTTGAAATCAAAATGTTGCCGACCTGGCGTCCCGACAAGGCTATGGCAGTGGAAAATCCCGCTGACTTCCGCACTTATGTGGAAAAGCTGTCTGAAGTAAGTGATACAGCTATTTCTCATTTTGACGATATGATTGCTGCTTTGCGCAAGCGCCATGATTTTTTCGCGGCACAAGGCTGTAAATTGTCCGACCACGGTATTGAAGAGTTCTATGCAGAGGACTATACGGATATTGAAATCAAAGCCATCTTTGACAAAGTGTATGGTGGAATGGAATTGACCGGAGAAGAAATTCTGAAATTCAAATCAGCCATGCTTGTCATATTTAGCGAAATGGATTGGGAGAAAGGCTGGACGCAGCAATATCATTATGGCGCTATCCGCAACAATAATAGCAAGATGTTCAAGTTGCTCGGTCCTGACACCGGGTTCGATTCTATCGGTGAGTTTTCTACAGCCAAAGCTTTGTCCAAGTTCCTTGATCATCTGAACTCCGAAGGCAAACTGACAAAGACCATTCTTTATAATTTAAATCCATGTGCTAACGAAGTGATTGCTACCATGCTGGGCAACTTCCAAGATGGCACTGTTGCCGGAAAGATTCAGTTCGGTTCAGGCTGGTGGTTTCTCGATCAGAAGGACGGTATGGAGAAGCAGATGAATGCTCTGTCGGTGCTTGGATTGCTGAGCCGTTTTGTAGGTATGTTGACTGATTCCCGTTCATTCCTCTCCTATCCGCGCCATGAATATTTCCGCCGTACATTGTGCAACCTTGTAGGGAGGGATGTGGAAAATGGCGAGATCCCTGTATCAGAAATGGAACGTGTCAATCAGATGATAGAGGATATCAGCTATTACAATGCCAAGAAATTCTTCCAATTCTAAGAAGATACGTCAGGCAGAAAGTATATGGCTTCAAACCGAGCGATTATTGCCGATACCCCCAAGAATTATTCATAGCACCTAAAGAAACTAATATCTTGCTTACTAAGAAATAATCGTCCGACAGTTGTTGTATTATCGTCCCATATCTGTTTCATTATCGTCCGACAATTGTCGGACGATAATGAAACAGATATGGGACGAATAATTCTTAGTAAACAGAGATATAAAACGTAGTAGATAATATTTTATTTTCCTGCCACAATCACCGCATTTATCGACAAAAAGAAGAAAACATAAGTCTATATATTGCATAATTTCCGTATATTTGCGTCCCAATGCAAAGATAGGGTTACCATCTTTACCGTCGTTTATTCTGAAAACGATGGTCTTTTTGTAATAAAGAAGATTTAGAATGAAAATAAGATTTATAAGCCTTGCAAGTGGCAGCAGCGGTAATTGCTACTACATAGGCACTGAAAAATATGGAATACTCATTGATGCCGGCATTGCAGTGCGCACCATAAAAAAAGGACTGAAAGAAGCGGGCATCAGTATGGAGATGATACGTGCAGTGTTTGTAACCCACGACCATGCCGATCATATCAAGGCTGTGGGCGGATTGGGAGAGAAGTTGCATATTCCCATTTATACAACGGCACAGATCCATGAAGGAATCAATAAAAGCTATTGTATGACGGAGAAATTGCATACTTCCGCCCACTATTTGGAAAAGCAGCAACCCATGCAATTGGAAGATTTTCATATCGAATCATTCGAAGTGCCTCATGACGGAACAGATAATGTTGGTTATTGCATTGAAATAGACGGGAAAGTTTTTTCTTTCCTTACTGACCTTGGCGAAATCACTCCTACTGCGGCAGGATATATCCGTAAAGCCAATTTTTTGATATTGGAAGCTAACTATGATGATGAAATGTTGCACATGGGAACCTATCCGCAATATCTGAAAGATCGTATTACCAGTCGTACCGGTCACATGAGTAATATTGCAACTGCTGAATTTCTTGCCGAAAATATCACAGAACATTTACGATATATTTGGCTCTGCCATCTGAGCAAGGACAACAATCATCCGGAATTGGCGTACAAAACTGTGGAATGGAAATTAAGAGAAAAAGGTATTATTGTAGGTAAAGATGTACAACTATGTGCATTGAAGCGTACCACTCCATCTGATTTATACGAGTTTGAATGAAAAACGTCGATTTCATCGCAAAAAGTAGCTTTTTTGCTTGGCTGAATAAAACAAAAGAACTATTTTTGCACCCGCAATCAAGGAAAGAGATATGCACTCTTAGCTCAGTTGGTAGAGCAACTGACTCTTAATCAGTGGGTCCAGGGTTCGAATCCCTGAGGGTGTACAAGAAAAAAGGCTTTGAAAATCATTGGTTTTCAAAGCCTTTTCTTTGTCATGGTTTGATAAAACTGCAGGACATAGATATTTTATCTGATAGTTTTTCGTATTTTTGCAGGAAGAAATCAATCAAACTAAGGATTTATGAAAGGCATAATTAATATGCTGCATGCAGGCGGATATTCTTGCGTAATAAAAAAACGGGATGAATTGCGTACTTTTACTCAACGCGGTGTATCTGATTTGTATGATTTATATCAGACAGATCCCGTATTTATGAAAGGAGCTGCCATCGCAGACAAAATCATAGGCAAGGGAGCTGCTGCCCTGATGGTGCTTGGGGGAATAGAAAAAGTATATGCTGATATCATAAGTACCCCTGCCCTGGCGTTACTTTGTGATGCGGGTATAGAGACCTCATTTGCTCAAGAAGTGCCTCATATTATCAATCGTGACAAAACGGGTTGGTGTCCGTTGGAAACTGCCTGCAGTCAATTAAAGTATGCAACAGAGATGTATCTGGTCATTCAGGATTTTATTATAAATATGCGTTCAAAAGATAAGAAACCATAAGAAGGGAATTTATTTACAGCGAATTCCCTTCTTATCCAGCATCTCGAAGTCTTCTTTTCCCATGCCTGTATCACCTAATGAACATGCTTTATTGTGATCGTTCAGATATATTCTGGGCTTTTCTGTCAGCAAGGCGCTCGTCACGGATAGGGAATCATTGCGATAAGGAGTCGCTATGCCACCCAATTGGAGCATCGTATGGAAAAAAGAAGCGCTGGAAGAAATATTCCTTTTTTGGTTGCCTTGTGCCGCTTGTGCCAACATCGGATTAGCTTCTTTGTAGCTGTCAGACATCCACAAAAGAAAAGGTACATGAATTTGATAATATGAGGGTACTGGCGAAGCGTGCAAAAACAGACGCCTCTCATCATCAAAGATATCTTCTCCGTGGTCGGAGGTATAAAGCATGGCTGCATCCACGCATTGCCGCTGTAACAAGTGAATAATACGTGCCAAAAAATCATCTGTATATCGAATGGAATTATCATAGGCATTTACTAAATTTTTTTTATACCTGACTTTGGCATCCACCGGAGTGTCAGGTAAAAAAACTGCTCTTTCTGCCGGATAACGCTCACGATAATTAAAATGTGATCCATAAGTATGGAGAACAATAAATTGTTTGGTAGCTCCCTTCTCAACTTCGGCTGCCACCAATTTTAGTAATTCATCATCTGAAGGATTATAGTTGGAATCTTTTACGTCCTCTTTGATAAAATCAAATGTATCGGCCTCTTTACCAAAAAAATCGATGAAGGAATGGTTATAACGCTGATTGGAGAAAAAAGCGGTCTGATACCCGGCTTCTTTGAATGCAGTAATAATTCCTTTCTGATAATAAATAGAATCAAAATCATTAGCATCGACGGATGATAATAACATCGGAACACTTTTGTGCGTGGTATTTGATTCTGTCAGCGCATGACAGAAATAAGTCAATCCTTTTACCTTTGAGAGTTCAGGATTTGTTTCACGTTCATAATCATAAATGGACCAATTATTGGCGCGGGAAGTTTCGCCCACTACCATTACATACACTTCTCTCCTACCAGCAGGATGAGTGGCTTTGGCATTAAACGTAAAGCCTTTCGATGTTTCCTCATACTTTTGTGTTTGAGTAGCCCGTTGAAAAGCAAGTGCAATATTATAACACACATTTGCCGGATACAGATCAGATTTCAGTTCGTAGCGGCTATCCGACAAAAGAGTAAAGCCTAAAGATGAAATACCGATAGCTAATGCAAACCATGCTCTTTTTCGTTCCCGTCGGACAAATATTTCCGGTAATTTCCGCTTACGCACTATTAAAATCATTGCCAGAATCAATGCAGGTATATACAGCAGTACCACGATGACGATAGCAGGTATCAGATTATCGAGTAATTCCAATGCTTCGCTTGGATTGGTTGTTACCAGATTCAAGAACATGTCCACTGCAATAATGGACTGTCCGAAAAGATAAAGCAACACTATCTGGAAGGCTCCGAAAAAGATAAACGGGAACAAAATCCAGAAAGTTCTGCCACTGTTCCTTGACCAAGTCATTACCATATAATATAAGGAGAACGGTAACGCCACATTGCATATCTTTGCCTCCAATGATATCGGTTCTGTAAAACAAAGTATGATATTGGGAACTATTAAAACAGTTAGAAACAAATAAAACAACTGTTCCTGATTTCCAAACTGTCCCTTCATGTTTTTAAAAAGCTTCATTGATATTGAATATAAATCCTGTTTGATGTTTGCCAAATCCTAAATCTAAACGCACATTCACTCTTTTCTTGAATTCCCAGCGATAGCCAAATCCGTAGTTGGGAAGTATCTGCTTGGTCTTGAATTTCTGGAAATCTGGAAATATGGTTCCAGCCCCCACCCACACGGCAACACCATTCCGTTTCCATACATGCTGACGCAGTTCCAATTGGGAATCCATTACACATTTATCACGATAGCGTCCCTCGTAATAGCCACGCATGGAGTAAGATCCTCCTAATGTTGCCATCAATCCCCAAGGAGGATTTCCATAATTCAACAAGATGTGAAACTGACCTGCCAATGTGCCACCTTTCCATATAGGATGGTAATAATTTGTCGTCAGTTCTGTACTGCTAAACGCATATTTGTTGCCAAGAAAAGCAGGGCTGAATCGTTGGTCAATCCTCAAATAATATCCTCTATAAGCATTGGTCAGAAAATCCCGCGAATCATACAATAGTGAAAAGCCAAGACTAAGATTGGCTGTCCGCGATTTCATCCCTTCCCACAATTCCGGTTTTTCAAAGTCATGTCCATTCACATAATCAAACATAGCCATTGGGCCAATATAAAAGTTGCGTGCCATGCGGAACATAAAATCGGCTTTCACCTGTGCCTGAAAGCGTTCATATTCACTCTTGTTGCCATTGTCAGAACCATTATCATATCCCTTTCCCCAGTAGAAACTTGGGAAAGAATAAAAATATAAGTTGTAATTAAGACGATATTTATCTTGTGGAAATAAATGATTTCCACGTACGCCCAACAAATAAAAACCTACAGTGGAAACATCTCCATACAATGAAATATTAGATGAAGGAAGAAGTGTGTCTCTCCGATCTGTACGATAAAGTCCGGCAGCTACCAACCCTAATCCCAGTTTAGTATCGCTGGAATAATGAGGTCCACCTATGATACTGAAATCGAATTTTTTATTATTCTTTTCCTTGTTGGCATCATTGAAATAGTCAAGGAACCTTTTAAAGAAACCACGGTTGGCAGAAAGCGAGTCAATGTTAGGAGATATATGCGTTGAATCTGTCGGAATTGCAAATTCCGCAAAATGTGTTTGTGCGTGATTGGCTGTTTCTGTCATCAGCAACAATATCGCTAATATCCATCTCGTTAGTCTTGTGCTCATTTATACTATTCTTTTTGTTTCCACTTTTTCTGTTTTAATGATCTGTTTTCTTCTTACCAATTAAAGTAATAAATAAACAATCATTCATCAATGTTTGTTCTATTATAGAATTAACAAAAAAATGATTTATATGCTTAAACGATTTTTATTTCCTCTAAAACCGGATAGTGCGGCAGTATCTGCCATATTATTGATTGTAAGAATTGTTTTCGGCCTGTTATTAATGAATCATGGCATTGATAAATGGTCTAACTATCAGGAATTGTCTGCTGTCTTTCCCGATCCTTTGGGCATAGGCAGTCCGTTATCTTTGGGACTGGCTATTTTTGGTGAATTGGTTTGTTCCATGGCATTTATCATAGGTTTCTTATACCGCTTGGCAATGATACCAATGATATTCACAATGGTAGTTGCTTTCTTTGTAATTCATGCCAACGACGCATTCAATGTGAAAGAACTTGCTTTTGTCTATCTGACAGTATTTATATTGATGTATATTATTGGTCCCGGTAGATTTTCCGTTGACCGTCTAATAGGGAACATTTTTTCCCGAAAAGCTGGTTTATAATTCTTTTTATGGGGCTGATTGTACTTTTTCAGGTAGAAATCTCAATCTTTATCGGAAAACACCTATATTTGCAGGGATGGAAATAGTCCAATGGATTATATTTATTAAACACAGTAAAATAAAAAAAGAATGATTATGAAAAAAATCAATTTCAAGATGGCCGCAACTGTGATGATTTGCGGTGTGTTTCTTTTCAGTTCCTGTATTGGTTCTTTCGGATTACACAGTAAACTCGTAAATTGGAATCAAAGTATTGGTAATAAGTTCGTTAATGAACTTGTCTTTTTGGCATTCAATATTATACCAGTATATGGTGTTTGCTATTTGGCTGATGCGCTGGTTATCAATTCCATCGAATTCTGGAGTGGCAGCAACCCGATGGCAAGCATAGGCGATGTAAAAAAAGTAAAAGGTGAAAATGGCAACTATCTGGTAGAAACACTTGAGAATGGTTACTCTATTACCAAAGAAGGTGAAACGACGTCTGTGGAACTGATTTATAATAAAGAGCTGAATACTTGGAATGTTGTGGCTGACGGTGTTAGTACCGAACTGTTGCAAATGAACAATGACGGCACTGCCCAAATGACTTTACCAAACGGTGAGGAAATGACTGTTGCTCTGAATGCACAAGGTGTAGCTGCTGCCCGTCAGGCAACAATGGTCGGTACTTATTATGCAGCACGGTAAGAATTATTTTTAATTCTTTAGAACGGATATCCCACTGCAAAGTGGAATGCGAAATCACGGCCGAAATCCGGATGAATAATCGGATATCGGCCTTTTCCTTTTTCATAGACAGGATTGATGGCTTTCATGCCTCCATCAAATCTCAACACGAAAAAATCCAGATCCATGCGTAAACCTAATCCATAAGCCACTGCTATTTGCTTATAAAATTCGTTGAATTTGAATTTTCCTCCAGGTTGATCTTTATAATCACGTAATGTCCAGATGTTACCCGCGTCTATAAAGAAAGCTCCTTTGAATTTCCAAAATAAACGTGTGCGATATTCAATGCTCGCATCCAATTTGATGTCTCCCGACTGATTCAGAAAATTACCGTCACCGGGAAAGGAACCAGGACCTAAACCACGAACGGACCAGCCACGTACACTATTAGCTCCTCCCGAAAAATAACGTTTCTCAAAAGGAATTATTGTCGCATTGCCATAAGGGATGGCAATGCCTGCCCCAAAATGGAATGCTAAAGAATTACGATTGTCAATAACAACATTCTTGGCAAAATCAAAATCTCCTTTCAGATATTGTGCAAAAGGTATGCTTAATAATGTATATTCACCATTATCATTTTTTTTCATACCTGTCGCTTTGGCTACGGCATAAAGAAAATTTCCGGCAGACTCAAAATTGAAACGGATGGTATAAGAGTTACCTGCAACTGCATTATTCATTAGTGTCTGTCCGGTACTATTGTACGTATAGCTGTAACCAGTGCGAACAATCAGACGGTCGGCATAGTTATATCGTAAAATGTAGTTTTCATCCGTCTCTAAATAATTTTCTTTAAAAGTTGGATCTATCCATGGCATGTACAGATAGTTGACATCCAATAAATCAATACGATGTTGTGAGTGCCGTCGTTGTGCACTGCTCCATTTATAACTCCATCCTGCTGATGCCACAATGCGAGTAAACTCCGGTCGCATCTGATAACTGTATTGAAGTCCGAATTCCGTAGTCGCCCGCATTTTCCGTTTAAAATCAGTGGAAAGGAAAGGAAACATAAAACGAGGAAAATTAACGGTTGCCTCTGCGCCAAGTTCTGTATAATTTTGGTTGTGCTGCCCGCTCTGCAGACCTGATACAGCTTCATATGCACCACGCAGTTTAAGCATAAAAGCTTCGGAACCTTTAAATAAATTGCGGTGTTGGAATGCTACCGATGCGGCTGCCCCTAAATCACCGGCTGAGTTTGTTCCTTCTATCTCAAAAGAAACAGACTGATGCTTACTTTTGGTCAAAAGTACATAAGAATTCAGCTTGGCACTATCTCCTTGCTGTGTTTCAAAGAAACGGATATTTGTGTATTTCAATGCTTGTAAACGCCCGAAGTTAGAATAGGTGCGTTGTACATCTTGTTCATTGAATAAAGTTCCCGGAGTAATTCGCAAGTTATTGGTTAATACTTTGGGACGCAAGTATAGCTTGTCTTTATAATAAATAGGAAAACCTTTATAATGCAAAGAGTCATTTACTTCTATGCTATTCAAAGCCGATGATTCCAATACATTGTAATCGGTGATGAAGCTCACTTTATTGATTGTATATTGGCGATGATTTTGTGGTTTATCCTCATTGTTCTGTTTGTAAGGAGCCAAATGCAAAGTTAAATCAACTAAATAAGTATTCCGCACAGTATCTGCTGTGTATGATATATAGTCTTTATTAAATTTATAATATCCATTCTGCAAAAGATTATTTGTAATCCGTTGGCGCTCTTCATCCAAAATGTTGACGTCAAAAGGCATGCCTTCAGACAATAGCGTTTTTGTAGAATCCTGTTGCATGTATCGCTGAATCCTATCGTCTTGAATGTTATATTTCAACATGCGTACTCTATAGGGCTTACCTGCAGTCACTTTATAAACCAACTTCATTTTCTTTTTCTTTACCTCCCGCATTGATTCTACAATGGCTCCCATATAGCCCATGTTCTGAACAGCTTTAGTCATTTCCTCTATGGTGCGTTCAGTTTCTTTATCACTATAAATGACAGGTGCATCTCCTAATCGGCGTAATGTGCGATTTATCCGGCGCGTAGAGTCACGCCCGGACCAGTTGTAAATATATAACTGAGTTTTTATCAGGCTAAACCATTTGGAATTGGGATTTTGACGGACGTATAAAGACAAAGCCGAAGGTTTGACATCTTTATTGTCCGTTTGTATGCGTACCTCGTCCAGCAAATACGAACCATCCGGTACATATTTGGTGGAAGTACAGGAAGCCCACAAAAGTACAATAGCAGCATATATCGCGTAACGAAGACTTTTCTTCATACTGAATAATTAATTACTCATAAACAGCCACAAATATACTCGTATTTTTTTGTTCTCAAAATAAAAAGGCTGTAAGAGTGCAGAGTTTTTGAATATATAAAAATAATAATGTATTTTTGTCAAACAATAATATTTTCATTCTATGACATTAAGCAAAAACCGGATTAAATATATCCACTCATTGGAGTTAAAGAAAAACCGAAAAAACGATAAGGTCTTTCTTGCGGAAGGTCCCAAATTAGTAGGTGACCTGTTGGAGCATTTTCCTTGTCAGTTTCTTATAGCAACTTCTGAGTGGATCTCTCAAAACGAAGATTTACCGACAGATGATGTGACGATAATTACTGAAGAAGAACTTTCTCGTGCCAGTTTATTAAAAACTCCCCAACAAGTGTTGGCAGTATTTCGCCAGCCCGAAGATACGGCAGACTTTTCAGTTATCAGCCATTCACTTTGTCTCGCTTTGGATGATATACAAGATCCCGGTAATTTAGGAACGATCATCCGGCTTGCCGATTGGTTTGGAATAGAACATATTTTCTGTTCACCCAATACAGTAGATGCCTATAATCCTAAAACCGTACAAGCCACTATGGGGGGAATTGCACGTGTGAAGCTTCATTACACTCCTCTTCCCGAACTTATATGTGCCTTGAAAGGCATACCGGTTTACGGTACATTCCTTGATGGGGAAGACATTTATTGCCAACCTTTGTCTTCTTATGGGCTGATTGTAATGGGAAATGAAGGTAATGGTATAGGAAAAGAAGTAGAACAACTCATTAACAGGAGACTGTACATTCCTAATTATCCGGCAGATCGTCAAACGTCCGAATCATTAAACGTAGCTATTGCTACCGCAGTAGTTTGTGCCGAGTTTCGGAGACAGGCTGCATTGCCGTAAAATCAAAAGGAAAAAGCAAATAAGGAACCGAATATGCAATTTCTTCTTCTACGCTTTCCGGTACTGATAATAAAAAAACTGGTTTTTCTTCTCTATCAAACAGAGGAAAGATCTCTTTTGATAAATCGGGAATAGCTGTATGACGATCATTATCAAGCAAAACTATAACACCGGGCAACCACTCTGTATTCTCTATTTCTTCAGATAAAGGGCAAATACGCACTATTCCATTTTTTCCTATTTCGAGTACATACTGCTTGAGATACCCATGCCTCGGAAGAAACAGAAAATGAGAAGCATAACGTTTCATTATTCTTTTCTGATGATAGGTTTTGATTCGCGTACAGGACGTGGGCGGATATTCCTGTGATTTGCATCTTGCGGTGATCTGGCAGATCGAACCTCATCGGGATGGCCGATACTATCTTTTCCCACATTACTGTTAGTTTGTTGCAGACTGTCTTTAACTGTAGGAATAGAATCGGAAGCATGATAACGCATCAATGAAATATGATCTATCAGCACTGGTCGAGACACCTTTTGTACAGGATAATAAATAAATCCGCGTATTTCCTTTATCTTCCCTAAAGTATCTGCTGTCAGAGTGATCGTTTTGATTCCTGTCTTCTTAACTTTCAGAATATCATTAATGATGCTGTCGTTCTCATACTGAATTTGCATAGCCATCAAAGGAGCATGTGCGCTGTCCGGCAGCATGCCATCACGGAAATGGAAGCGTACATTCCATCGTAACGTATCCCTGTCATGGAAATTAGTATCTGAAGGCAAACTAAATATAATCTTATTGTCCAAAGGCATGCCTGTGAGTTGATAAATATGCTGCCACGTCCACACATCAACGCTGTCACCGGAAAGAGATTCTTTCGGCTTATTGTCACGTATGGCAATCAGATGATTGATACCGTCTCTTTCGGCTTTCAACCGAAAATTTACTTTTTCATAAATTTTAGTGAGGATTTCCGGATTGCGTGCATACCAAACCATTGAAGAGTCGAAAACAGCTTGAGTAATACCTTGTTTTTTGAAAACGGATTCAACGTATAGTAATCGTTTATAACTTTCATTATAAGGAACTTCATCACCCATAGCCTTAGCTATATGATAGTCATAAAGTACATCTTCCATTTTGGCATCCGGTAAAACACCTTCAGGCCTTTTTACCTGGCAAGATGTTAAACAAAATACCAAAAGGAATACACTATACCATTGAATTCGCTTTCTTCCTTTCATGATTTTTTTATAGCCGCATGGTAAGCCTCATTCAGATATTTACTATAAAACAGAAATAAAGCAATAACACCGCAACTGATTGCTGCATCGGCAAAATTGAATATCGGGCTGAAAAAAACAAAATGATCTCCACCGATAAAAGGCATCCACTGCGGCCAGTTTGTTTCAATAATAGGAAAATAGAACATGTCCACTACTTTTCCGTAAAACAATGGAGCGTACCCACCGCTTTCGGGCATAAAAGTAGCTATTTGCGCATGGGTACTTTCATTGAAAAATATTCCATAAAAAAGACTGTCAATAATATTACCCATAGCCCCTGTCAATATGAGAGAGAGACATACGATAAAACCTGTCTTCATGCTTTGTTTCACACACTTGTACAAAAACCAGCCTATTGTCGAAACTGCAATAATACGGAAAATAGTTAGGAATAGTTTATCAAATATTTCCATTCCGAAAGCCATACCTATATTTTCTGTAAAATAAATGTAAAACCAATCTGTCACACGTATGCTTTCGTGCCAATACATATGCGTTTTAATCCATATCTTGATTATCTGATCAATAATCAACATTGAGAAAATAATAAGTAAGGCGATACGGCCTTTCGTGAAAAATTTCCCCATCTCCTTATTTTTTGCTATTATTTTTAGCTTCAATGCTTAATGTTGCATGAGGAACAGCACGCAAACGTTCGGCCGGAATCAATTTACCGGTTTCACGGCAAATGCCGTATGTCTTGTTCTCAATACGTACCAAAGCGGCTTGTAACCCCTGTATAAACTTCAACTGACGTTGTGCCAGGCGCGTAGTTTCTTCTTTGGACAGTGTATTTGCACCTTCCTCCAATACTTTGTATGTGGGAGATGTATCATCGGTATCATTACCGTCTGCACCGTTCAAACTGGCTCTCAGAAGTTCATAGTCACGCTGGGCCAACTCTAATTTATCCATAATAATGGTACGGAATTCTTCCAATTCAGCGTCTGAGTATCTTGTTTTTTCTGCCATAACATTACGTGTTTAAGGATTAGTTTAGTATTAATTATTGTTTCAGTACATTCACAAATAAGGAAAAATCGTCGAATTCCAATTCTATTCCGTTTTCAACGCTATCTGCCAATATAAGTGAGGTTCCTAAAACTTGGTTACAAATATAGTCTTTATATTCTGTTACCGCATCATCTGTATGCTGATTTTTTGATAATGTGATTTCTATTTTGTCCGTTATCTCAAAACCACTTGATTTGCGAATGTTTTGGATACGGTTTACCAACTCGCGGGCAACACCTTCGCGGCGAAGCTCTTCGGTTATGGTAACTTCCAGAGCCACGGTCAGCCTGCCTTCATTGGCAACCAACCAACCTGGGATATCTTCGCTGAAAATTTCCACATCAGCCGTTTCTATATCAACATCCGTACCGTCTGCCAAGTGGAGGGTGTAATAACCATTTTTCTCAAGCTTGGCAATAGCCTCTTGCGATAATGTTGAAACAAGGTTAGCTACATCCTTCATCTGCTTGCCAAATTTAGGTCCCAACTTCTTGAAATCACATTTTACCTTCTTTACCAATACACCGGCTGCACCGTCCACAAATTGAATCTCCTTTACATTCACCTCGTTCATGATAAGAGCTTTCACGGCTTCAATGTGAGTATGCTGTTCTTCATCCACCACCGGAATCATGATACACTGCAATGGCTGACGAACTTTAATGTTCACTTTACGACGCAGTGCCAACACCATAGAGGTGACATCCTGTGCCATCTGCATGCGTGCTTCCAACTCTTTGTCTGTCATATTCTCTTTACTTTCAGGAAACTTGGCAAGATGAACGGAAACAACATTATCTCGTCCCGTCGCTGCTATCAGATCGGAGTACAACATATCTGCATAAAAAGGAGCGATTGGAGCCATCAGTTTCGCTACCGTTTCCAGACATGTATAGAGGGTTTGAAAAGCAGACAGTTTGTCTTGCGTCATACCACCACCCCAGAAACGTTTGCGGTTCAAGCGAACGTACCAATTGGAAAGATTATCGTTCACAAAGTCAGAAATGAGACGTCCGGCTTTTGTCGGTTCATACTCGTTATAACAAGTATCCACACCCTTTACCAATGTGTTCAGGACAGAAAGAATCCAACGGTCTATTTCAGGACGTTCTTCCATAGGCATATCGGCTTCTTTGTATTCAAATCCATCAACATTGGCATAAAGAGAGAAGAAAGAATATGTATTGTATAAAGTGCCAAAGAACTTGCGGCGTACCTCTTCCACTCCATCTACGTCGAATTTCAAGTTATCCCACGGTGAGGAGTTGGTAATCATGTACCAGCGCAAGGGGTCGGAACCGTACTTCTCTATGGTAGAGAATGGATCGACTGCATTGCCCAAACGTTTGGACATCTTGTTGCCATTTTTGTCGAGTACCAATCCGTTGGAAATAACAGCCTTGTAAGACACACTGTCAAACACCATTGTAGCGATGGCATGCAATGTGAAAAACCAGCCACGGGTTTGATCTACGCCTTCCGCGATGAAATCGGCGGGGTACACCTGATGGGTGTCCAGTAATTCTCTATTCTCAAATGGATAGTGAATTTGGGCATAGGGCATAGAACCGGAGTCAAACCATACGTCAATCAAATCCGTTTCACGTCTCATGGGCTTGCCGTCTTTGGAAACGAGGATGATATCATCCACATACGGACGGTGAAGGTCTATCTTGTCGTAGTTCTCTTGTGTATATGCTCCCGGTTGGAAACCTTTTTCCTTGTAAGGGTTCGATTCCATCAATCCGGCAGCTACGGATTTCTCTATTTCATTATAGAGCTCTTCTACGGATTCGATACACTTTTCGTCACTGCCATCCTCTGTGCGCCAGATAGGTAACGGAGTACCCCAATAACGGGAACGGCTCAGATTCCAGTCATTCAGATTCTCCAGCCATTTGCCAAAACGTCCCGTACCCGTACTTTCGGGTTTCCAGTTGATAGTTTTGTTCAATTCCATCATGCGTTCTTTGCATGCAGTGCTGCGAATAAACCAACTATCCAACGGATAGTATAATATCGGTTTGTCCGTACGCCAGCAGTGCGGATAATTATGCACGTGCTTTTCTATCTTGAATGCTTGACTGGCAGTTTTCATCATCATGCAAATATAGATATCGAGCGATTCGGCAGATCCAGCCGCTTTTTCATCATATTTACCGTCAATGGTGAATTGCGGGTCATAGGCATTCTTCACCCATCTGCCCTGATATTCTTTGTAGGCATCTACATCTACACACTTCTCCACAAAATTTTCATCCAGTTCGTCCAGCAGATAAAACTTTCCGGTAAGATCCACCATCGGACGAGTCTCGCCTTTTTTATTAATCATAAACAGGGCTGGAATCCCTGCGGCACGTGCTACTTGCGCATCATCCGCACCGAATGTCGGAGCAATATGTACGATACCCGTACCGTCTTCAGTAGTTACATAATCTCCCGGAATGACGCGGAACCCTTTCGTGCTGATAGCCCAGTTACCATCGTTGTCAATATCCACAGGTTTCACCCACGGGATAAGCTGTTCGTATTCCATTCCTACCAAATCTGCGCCTTTGTATTCGCCCACTACCTTGAATGGAATCAGCTTGTCACCAGGCTTATAATCTTCTAATGCAATATCTTCCGCTTTCTTATTAAAGTGAGTGTATAGCAATGTTTTGGCCAGTATCACCGTCATTTTTTCACTGGTATAGCTATTGTAGGTCTGCACGGCCACATAGTCTATTTTCGGGCCTACACAGAGTGCGGTATTGCTGGGCAATGTCCACGGAGTAGTAGTCCATGCTATAAAATAAGGAGTACCCCACTCTGCCATTTCGGGCTTAGGACTCTTCATCTTGAATTGCCCTACTACGGTCGTATCCTTCACGTCACGATAGCATCCGGGCTGGTTTAACTCGTGAGAACTGAGTCCTGTTCCGGCAGCCGGGGAATACGGTTGTATGGTATATCCTTTATATAAGAGTCCTTTTTTGTGAAGTTGCTTCAACAACCACCACAAGGTTTCGATATAACGGTTATCATAGGTGATATACGGATTTTTCATATCCACCCAATAACCCATCTTGTGTGTCAAGTCTTCCCACTCTTTGGTGAACTTCATGACATCTTTACGGCAAGCAGCATTATACTCAGCAACAGAAATAGTCTTACCAATGTCCTCTTTCGTAATACCAAGAGCCTTTTCCACACCCAGTTCCACAGGAAGTCCGTGAGTATCCCATCCGGCTTTACGCTTTACCTGAAATCCCTTCATGGTTTTGTAACGGCAAAAAATATCCTTTATGGAGCGAGCCATTACATGGTGAATACCAGGCATACCATTGGCCGAGGGAGGTCCTTCGTAAAACACGAAAGAAGGACAACCTTCACGTTCTGTCATACTCTTGGTGAAAACTTGGTTCTCATCCCATTTCTTCAACACTTCCTTGTTTATTTCCGAAAGGTCAAACTTCGAATATTCGGCAAACTTCTTACCCATCTTGATATTTACTATTTGGCTAATTACAATTCACTACCTCAAGAGTACTTTTGCATATTTAGAAATGCTACTCTCTTTATTTTAAGGGTGCAAATTTACAAAAAACTTAGATAAAAGAGATTTTTGAGTAGAAAAAACCACTTTTGCTCCTACAAATACAATGAATATGAAGCGTACATTCTGCTTTGTTGCCATCTGTACAACTATATCGATTATAATACATGCTCAAGTTTCGCGAAAATAAAGTCATTGTACCGGTAAAGATAAACGGTGCGATTCGGCATTTCCTTTTTGACACCGGATGTACTTGATGAAGAAACGCTCTTGCCAGCCTTGCCTGTGAAAAAAGTGAAGCTTATAGAGCAGTGCGTGAGAATAGAGAAATACTATTTTAACAATACGGATTTCTGTTATTTACACTACAAGGTAAAAATGGTTACCTCAGCATGTAATAGTCTTTACTTTATAATGTAACGACCTTTACCTCGTAATGTAAATGAAGCTATGATTAGAGATAATTAGAACCAAGTTATTAAGTAATTTGAAATGGCAGTCATAAGTACCGTTAGCTTGAAGCAGTGCAGCTTGCACAAGTTTCAACCTATTATGTTTTGCATTATGTCGGTAAAGATGCTCATTTACTCATTAAAAGCAGATGCGCTAAAACAAATAAAAATTCGGATTACTTTCAAGAGAACAGCAGTCTTGTTGTTCCCTTTTCTCTTGTTCACAGCCAGCATGCAGTGTTTCCTTCGGATGGCTTGCTACTATGCAGATGCCGTAAGAAACTGACCGGATGCTGTTTTTTTTTATTTCTTCATTCTTACTTCATACAAATCATTCCTGCGATCCTTCAGATTACGAACACTACCATAAGTATGAAGTTCGTTCAACAAATCCAAATCCACATCGGACACAAGAATCATTTCAGTATTCGGAGTTGCCTCGGCACGCTTTCCGTCGGTAGGGAAAGCAAAATCACAAGGGGTAAATACGCCGGACTGGGCATACTGTATATCCATATTATGCACACGTGGGAGATTGCCTACACTGCCGGCTATTACAACAAAACATTCATTTTCGATAGCACGGGCATGGGCACATACTTTTACGCGTGAATACGCATTTTGCGTATCAGTCAAGAAAGGCACAAACAGGATTTGCATACCTTGGTCTGCCATGATACGGCTGAGTTCGGGAAATTCCACATCATAGCATATTAGCACACCTATCTTTGCGCAATCCGTATCGAAAGTCCGCAAAGATTTGCCACCACTTAATCCCCAACTCTTTATTTCATCGGGGGTGACATGTATCTTTTCATACATCTCGTAAGTCCCGTCACGGCGGCACAAAAAACCGACGTTATACAAACGTCCGTCCTCTTCCTTGATTAGCGGCATGCTACCCGTAATAATGTTGATATTATAACTGATGGCTAATTTCATAAAACGCTCCTTAATTTCTTCTGTATAGGCTGCCAATCCTCGGATAGCTTCCGATTCCCCTTCATCATTAAATTTCGCCATCAGCGGAGCATTGAAATACTCAGGAAACAGCACGAAATCACTTTTATAATCTGATACGGCATCAACAAAGAACTCTACTTGTTCAAATAAGTCATCCAATGTCTTGTAAGTGCGCATCTGCCACTGCACCAATCCTACACGAACCGTTGTTTTAGGGTTTACATAGTCTTGTGTGGGCGGCTGATAATAAATATTATCCCATTGCAAAAGGCAAGCGTAGTGCTTGGATTCTTCATCATTGGGAAGATAATTACGCATTACCTTACGGACATGGAAGTCATTGGAAAGCTGAAAAGTCAGTACCGGATCATAAATTTCTTTTTGACGGACCTTGTCTATATATTCCTTGGGACGGAGTTGGTCGGCATATTTATAGTAATTGGGTATGCGCCCTCCGAACATTATTGCTTTGAGATTCAATTGTTCACACAGCTCTTTTCGATATTCGTACATGCGACGTGCCAGACGCAAGCCGCGATATTGGGGATGAATAAACACTTCGATGCCATAAAGGATGTTCCCTTCAGGATTGTGGGTATTCACTTGTGCATAGGTATGATCATTTTTTACATCATCATAATTTACAATAATACTAAGAGCACAGCCCACGATCTTCTCATCCACCACCGTCACAATTTGTCCTTCAGGGAAAATACGAATCAGTTTTTCTATCTGCTTGTGAGTCCAGAATACATCACTTCCATCCGAATATACACGTGTGAATGATTGTGCCAATTGCTCGTAGTCCTTAATCATCAGATTACGTATCTGTACTTTATTGATTTTAGGTGTTTCCATAAAATACTGCTATCTTGTTAAAAATGCTGCAAAGGTACGTTTTATAACCATACATTATTCTCTTGAAAGAAGATATTCTCGGCTTCCCAAACACAATCATTGTATTTTCAGTAGAAAGTTTTGCTATTTTAATAACATCAATACTGTAACGGTTACATTTATTTTTTATCTTTGCTCCCGAATTGGTTTCGGAAGGCCGATCGGTCATTCGGATTAAAAGGGAATCGGGTGCAAATCCCGAACAGTCCCGCTGCTGTGAAACTCCATCAATGTTTCTGATATAACTACTGCCACTGAGTCTTGCAAGTTAAAAAGAGGGAAACGGGAAGGCATCGGAAATAAGGAGTAAGTCAGAAGACCTGCCACTCATTAAAGGCTGTTTCCACTCGTGGGATTAGGGATACAGTGCGAAAGAAACATTAAAAATCACAATAAAAAAGACTATCTCATGGAAATAACCAAGAGAAATGGGACAAGAGAACCCTATGACAAGGAAAAGATTGCCACTGCAATACGGAAAAGTTTTATCAGCACCGGACAGAAAGTAACTGATGAAACTATATATATTCTGGTAAGAGAAGTAGAGAATTTCGTTGACGGCAATATGGAAAACCGAAATGTCGAACGGATTCAGGATGAAGTAGAACGATGCTTGATGGAACATGGCTTTTATACAGAAGCCAAAAACTACATCCTTTACCGCTGGCAACGGACAGAACGAAGAAAAGCCCTCAACAATATAGTAAATGAAGTTGGCGACACTACATTAATGGATATACTGAAAAGTATTCAACAGGATTTTACTTGCAATGAATACAGTCTGATTATGCTTGCAGAAAAATTTTCCAGCTTCTACAAACCAGAAATGGCATCAAAAGAACGGTTAACCGCACTCGTCAAGGCAGCCATAGAATTGACTACTCAGGAAGCTCCTGATTGGGAGTTTATTGCCGCACGGATACTTAACTTCCAATTAAGCAAGGAATTGAAAGAGCAAGAAGGAGTTGCCGGAATACATTCTTTTTATGAAAAGTTGTGCTTTCTGACAAATGAAGGATTGTATGGAGACTATATATTAGCTGCTTATTCTCCTCAGGAAATTGAAGAAGCCGAGGGATTTTTATGTAGTGAACGAGACAAATTACTTAATTATTCCGGGTTGGATTTACTCGCCAAACGTTACCTGATTCGTACCCGTTCACATCAACTGATTGAATCTGTACAAGAAATGTATTTGGGAATAGCTCTCCATCTTGCCATGCCTGAAAACAAAAACCGAATGTCATGGGTAAAAAAAATCTATGATCTGTTAAGCTGTTTGGAGGCAACGATGGCAACACCTACTATGGCCAATGCCCGTAAGCCCTATCACCAACTATCAAGCTGTTTTATTGATACTGTTCCCGATAGTTTAGAAGGCATCTATCGCAGTATAGACAATTTTGCTATGGTCAGCAAATTCGGAGGTGGAATGGGACTGTATTTTGGTAAAGTGCGTGCTTCCGGAGGCAATATACGGGGATTTAAAGGTGTGGCAGGCGGAGTAATTCGTTGGATGAAACTTGTTAATGACACAGCCGTAGCTGTTGATCAATTGGGCATGCGTCAAGGAGCTGTTGCTGTCTATCTGGATGTATGGCATAAAGACTTGCCGGAATTCCTTCAACTACGAACCAACAACGGAGATGACCGAATGAAAGCTCATGATATCTTTCCCGCCGTATGTTATCCGGATTTATTCTGGCGTATGGCAAAAGAAGATTTAAATCAAGTGTGGTATATGTTCTGTCCCAATGAAATAATGACAGTAAAAGGTTATTGTTTAGAAGATTTTTACGGAAAAGAATGGGAATGCAGATATTTGGAATGTGTCAAAGATTCCCGACTTTCCAAACGGAGTATAAGTATTAAAGATATTATCAGACTGGTGCTGCGATCGGCCGTGGAAACAGGAACACCTTTCACCTTTAACCGTGATACCGTGAATTATGCCAATCCCAATACACACAAAGGCATCATTTACTGTTCAAACCTTTGTACGGAAATAGCTCAAAACATGTCGGCCATTGAAAACATATCCACGGACATCAAGACAAAAGAAGGAGATACAGTCGTAGTGAAAACCGTCCGTCCGGGTGATTTTGTGGTCTGTAACCTTGCCAGCCTTTCATTAGGACATCTACCTTTGGAAGATGAAGAGCAGATGAGAGATAAAGTAGCAACCATAGTACGTGCACTTGACAATGTGATTGATTTAAATTTCTATCCAGTTCCGTTTGCTCGGATAACAAACCATCGTTACCGCAGCATAGGATTGGGGGTCAGTGGTTATCATCATGCGTTGGCTCTACGTGGCATTCATTGGGAAAGTGACGAACATTTGCATTTCATGGACAAAGTATTCGAACGAATTAACTATGCCGCCATCCAAGCAAGTGCAGACCTGGCCAAAGAAAAAGGTAAATATGCTTATTTTGAAGGTAGTGACTGGCAGACCGGAGCTTATTTTTCAAAACGTGGCTACACATCTTCTGCCTGGCAGAGATTGGCAAAAAAAGTCTCAGAGTATGGTATGAGAAACGCCTATCTATTAGCCATTGCACCTACCAGCAGTACCGGAATAATAGCAGGAACAACTGCCGGAACCGATCCGGTAATGAAACGTTTCTTTCTGGAAGAAAAGAAAGGCGCTATGCTTCCGCGTGTGGCTCCGGGATTGTCCGACAAGACTTATTGGATATACAAAGGCGCATACTTAATAGACCAACAATGGAGTATCCGTGCTGCCGGTATCCGACAACGGCATCTTGATCAGGCACAAAGTTTAAATCTATACATTACCAATGAGTTTACCATGAGGCAGGTACTTAGATTATATCTGTTGGCATGGGAGTGTGGAGTGAAAACTTTATATTATGTGAGAAGTAAGTCTTTGGAAGTGGAAGAATGCGAAAGTTGTGCATCATAAATTATTAAAAACTAAAGGATTTATAAAATCAGATTATATAAAAATGATATGGCTATGAATAAATTAAAAAGAAATGCATTATTCAACCCGTCGGGTGATACGGAGATTCTTCATCGGAGAATGATAGGAGGAAACACCACCAACCTGAATGACTTCAATAATATGCGCTATAAATGGGTAAGCGACTGGTATCGTCAAGCTATGAATAATTTTTGGATTCCCGAAGAGATTAATCTTACTCAAGATACCAAAGACTATCCCCTTTTGGACAAAGCGGAACGAGTAGCCTATGACAAGATTCTGAGTTTTCTCGTCTTTCTGGACTCCCTGCAAAGCAATAATTTGCCAACTCTCAGCGAATACATCACAGCCAATGAAGTAAACCTTTGTCTGCACATACAAGCCTTTCAGGAATGTGTGCATAGTCAAAGCTATAGTTATATGCTTGATTCAATCTGCAGCCCGGAAGAACGTAATGACATTTTATACCAATGGAAGACAGATGAGCATCTCCTAAAAAGAAATACTTTTATAGGCAACTGCTATAATGAGTTTCAGGAAAGTCAAAATGGATTTGCACTGGTGAAAACTTTAATAGCCAATTATATTTTGGAGGGAATATATTTTTATAGCGGATTTATGTTTTTCTATAATCTGAGCCGAAATGGAAAGATGCCTGGTTCGGCTCAAGAAATAAGGTATATTAACAGGGATGAAAATACACATCTTTGGTTGTTCCGCAATATCATTCTGGAGCTGAAAAAAGAAGAACCTGAATTGTTTGTTCCGGATAAAGTGAAAGTCTATGAAGAGATGATGCGTGAAGGTGTAAAACAAGAAATTGCGTGGGGACAATATGTCATAGGAGATAATATCCAAGGTCTGAGCCGGAAAATGTTGGAAGATTATATTCATTACTTAGGAAATCTGCGTTGGAAAAGTCTGGGATATGCACCTTTATATGAGGATAACCAGACGGAACCTGAAAGTATGCATTGGGTATCACAATATTCAAATGCCAATATGGTAAAGACTGATTTCTTTGAAGCCAAAAGCACAGCTTATGCCAAGAGCACGGCCTTGGAAGATGATTTATAATACTTCTGATAAAGAAATGGCTGGGAATAAGAAGAACATAAATTTATTTCAGTTACTTTTGCTATTATACTACTCAAAAAATAAATTAAGATATGCGTAGAATCATTGTAAGTGCACTTTGCTTGGTACTATTGATATTAGTACCCCTGAATGCTCAAAATTCGAAAAAAAGCTATACCATCCTTGTCTCACTCGATGGTTTTCGTTGGGATTACCCCATGATGTATAATACTCCCAACTTGGATCGCATGGCCCATGAAGGAGTAAAAGCCGTTATGCTGCCTTCCTATCCGGCATCTACTTTTCCGAATCATTACACAATTGCTACCGGATTAGTACCAGACCATAATGGTATCATAAACAACACCTTTTGGGATACACGATACAACCGTCAATACTCTATGGGAGATTCTGCCACCCGCTATAATCCGCAATATTATTCGGGAGAACCTATTTGGGTGACAGCTCAGAAACAAGGTATAAAAACAGGAAATATGTATTGGGTAGGTTCGGACATTGCCATTAAAAATACATATCCAACCTATTACAGAAAGTGGTCGGAAAAGCCTTTCCTTACTTTTGAACAACGTATAGACAGCGTTTTGAGTTGGTTAAAGAAACCAGAAGAAGAACGTCCCCGTTTAGTTATGCTCTATTTTGAAGAACCGGACGGCAGCGGACATCATAATGGCCCGAGAAGCAAAGAAACAGGAATCGTAGTGGAACGTATGGATAAGTTGATAGGGGTATTACTTGCAAAACTATGGAATCTTCCTTTTGCGAAAGATATTAATCTCATAGTGACTTCAGATCATGGAATGACCGAAATCAGTAAAGACCGTGTTGTAGATATGAATAGGTACTTAAAATCCGAATGGTATGAAGTAATAGACGGTCGTACCCCGACCTCCATCTTCTCAAAGAAAGGCTATCGCGATTCTATTTATAATGCATTGAAAGATGTAGATCATATCCGTGTCTGGAAAAAAGAAGAAATTCCAGTTGAACTGAATTATGGTAGCAGTGACCGTATCGGTGACATTGTGGTAGCTCCGGAGTTGGGGTGGCAATTTACCGATGTAGCACGAAGTCATAAAGGTGCTCATGGATATTTTCCTCAGTATTCCGATATGCAGGTCATATTCCGTGCCATTGGTCCGGACTTCAAAAAAGGATACACTTCAAAAGGTTTTGTCAATGTAGATATTTATCCTCTACTTGCCTATTTGTTGCAGATTGTTCCGGAGAAAACAGATGGGAATTTTAAACGAATAAAAGATATATTGAAATAATATACGTTATTGTTTCTCTCTTGAAATAAAAAAGTACGGTCTAAAAGGCCGTACTTTTTTATTGATCAAATGAGTTTCGAAAACATATATCTTATACTTCATTTCTTCTCTCTTTCCATAACTTTGTCATATCTTCCAAAGTTTTTCCCTTGGTTTCGGGAACAAGTTTCCATACGAACAAAGCTGCTATTACGCAAACAAAACCGTATAAACCATAAGCAAACATATGTCCGAACTTGTCACCCATATCGCCTAATGTCATATTGTACATAGGTACGAAAGTTGAAGATACTATAAAGTTAAATATCCATTGAAATGCAACAGCGATGGCAACAGCCGTTCCGCGAATGGTATTCGGGAAAATCTCTGCAATCAACACCCAGCAAATCGGTCCCCAACTGAACATAAAGGAAGCACTGTAAACCATAATGCAAACAACAGAAACAATCGGAGCAAGCCCGGTTACAATATTGCATAAAGCCACTCCCAATGCCCCTATCGCCATGCCGACAGAGCCGGAAATGAGTAACGGTTTACGTCCCCATCTCTCAACGGTAAAGACAGCCAAAAGTGTAAATAAGATATTGATAACACCCATAATTATGGTCTGGATCATAGGATTTCCCATCCCCATTGTCTCAAATATTCGAGGAGCAAAATAAAGTACGGCATTAATACCTACTGCTTGCTGGAATACGCTCAACATAATTCCGATGAAAATAACCATCCAACCATAAGTAAACAGCCTTTCTGTCTTTTCTTCTGCTGTGGCCTTAATTTGCGACAAAATCACTTTAGCCTGTGATAAACCATTGATACGTTGGAGTATATATAGAGCCTTCTCATCTTTACCGGACATAGCAAGATAACGCGGAGTTTCAGGAACAAACAACACAAGTAATGCAAAAATTCCGGCAGGAACGGCTTCACTGGCAAACATCAGACGCCATCCGGTTTCTATGGTCCATCTTGCAATTTCCGGGTTCAAAATCTCATTAATTCCCCCAACCACTTTGATTACCGGATTTACATTCTCACCCAATATCAAGAAATTCACGAAATAAACAACCAACTGTCCCAAAATAATAGCAAACTGATTCCATGACACCAAAGTACCACGTATGTTGCTCGGCGCTATCTCCGCAATGTACATCGGGCATATGGCTGATGCCAATCCCACACCGATGCCTCCCAATATCCGGTAGAAATTAAAAGCGATGAGCAGCGAGTAAGAAGGAACACCATAATCAAAAAACAAAAATTCGGGAAAATAAGAGCCCAATGCAGACAAGAAGAAAAATATACCAGCAATAAAGAGCGATTTTTTACGCCCTAAACTTGAGGCAAAAATCCCCGAAAATGCACTACCTATGATACATCCTATCAGTGCACTGGAAGAAGTTATACCGTGAATCGTGTCTGTGTAAACAAAATCAGAGGCGCCCATAAAGAATGCCTGAAGTCCTTTCTCTGCACCTGAAATAACTGCTGTATCGTACCCAAAAAGCAGGCCACCGATAACAGCTACAAGCACAATGAAAAAGAGATAAACTTTGCTGCCTTTTTCTGTATCATTCATAATAAAATAGATTAGGAAGTTAAAGGAAAATTGGTGATTAGTTAACACTAATCACCAATCAATTGATTATCAGCAATACATATTAACGATTGCTTCATATAGTTCTTGTTTTCCACTGGTTTGTTTCGGTTCGCCATTGTTTTTTGCATAAGCCACAATATCCTCCAAGGTCAGTTTGCCTTCCTCGAATTCTTTGCCTTTGCCACTGTCAAAAGAAGCATAACGATCGGCCAGCATCTGCTTATAAGGAGATTCCTCTAATAATCGGGCTGCATTCTCCAGGGCACGAGCCATAGCATCCATACCTGCGATGTGGGCAATGAAAATATCCTCCAAATCAGTGGAATTACGACGAGTCTTAGCATCAAAATTAGTACCGCCATTACCTAAGCCACCATTACGGATAATCTGCATCATAGCCTGAACCAATTCAAAATTATCTATGGGGAACTGATCGGTATCCCAACCATTCTGATAATCGCCGCGATTGGCATCGATAGATCCTAACATACCATTGTCAACGGCAACGGCCAACTCGTGTTCAAAAGTGTGGCCGGCCAAAGTAGCATGGTTTACTTCAATATTTACTTTAAAATCTCTGTCCAGATTATGAGTTTTCAAGAAGCCGATGACGGTTTCAGTATCTACATCGTACTGATGTTTTGTCGGTTCCATTGGTTTTGGTTCAATCAGAAACGTACCTGTAAAGCCTTTACTACGTGCATAATCACGAGCAATAGTCAGCATTTGTGCAAGATGCTCTTTTTCACGTTTTTGATCTGTGTTCAACAAAGACATATATCCTTCACGTCCACCCCAGAATACATAGTTTGTACCACCCAATTCTATTGTTGCATCAATCGCATTCTTGATTTGAACTGCTGCACGCGCCACTACATCGAAATCAGGATTGGTAGCTGCGCCATTCATATAACGGGCATGACTGAATACATTGGCAGTACCCCACAACAGTTTAATTCCAGTTTCGGCTTGTTTTTGTTTAGCGTAGGCCACGATAGTTTTCAGGTTAGTCTCATATTCTTCCACAGTATCGGCTTCCGCACAAAGATCAACATCATGGAAGCAGTAGTAGCCTATTCCCATTTTCTGCATAAACTCGAAGCCGGCATCCATTTTATTCTTGGCTGCTTGTATTTTGTCAACATCACCATTCCAAGGAAATTTTTTTGTACCACCACCAAATTGGTCTCCGCCTTCTGCACAAAGAGTATGCCACCATGCCATAGCAAATTTCAGCCAGTCTCTCATTTTCTTGCCCATAATTACTTTATCTGCATCATAATAGCGGAACGCCATCGGATTCTTACTCTCTTTGCCTTCGAATTTAATCTTTCCTATTCCGGGAAAATACTCTTTTGTTGCCATAATCTTAATTTATTTTTAAGGATTAATATATTTAGTCGTTATTCTTTTTTCATTTCATTGCTTTCTCCAAACTATATTTCCAGCGTGCATAAGCATCTGCATAAGTCTGGCTATCGGATTGTTCCGGCTCTATTACTTCCAGTTTTTCAAGTGTAGAAAAGGCTTCATTATTGTCTTTATAAATACCTGCACCTATACCAGCACCTTTGGCAGCCCCCACAGAACCATCCGTATCATACAATTCAATGACGGAATTCGTTACGCCTGCCAAAGTTTCACGAAACAGAGGGCTGAGAAACATATTTGCCTTACCTGCATGAATTTTTCGTACCGGAATGCCCATGCTCTCCATGATATCAATTCCATATTTAAAAGAGAAAACAATGCCTTCCTGAGCAGCGCGGATAATATGTTGCTTACCATGCCGGTTGAAGTCAATTCCCTGTATGGAGCAGCCTACCTCTTTATTTTCCAACATACGTTCGGCGCCATTGCCGAAAGGCAGAATACTGATACCTGCACTACCGATAGGAGCTTGTGCTGCCAATAGATTCATATCATCATAAGAAAGATTCTGGGGAGCTATCACACGTTTTATCCATGAGTTCAGAATCCCTGTACCATTGATGCATAACAGCACACCTAAACGAGTTTGCCCGGTAGTATGATTAACATGTGCGAATGTATTTACACGTGATTTGGAGTCATAACTCATTTCACCATTTACACCATATACCACACCAGACGTTCCCGCAGTAGAGGCTATTTCTCCAGGATTAAACACATTCAGTGATAACGCGTTGTTGGGCTGATCTCCGGCACGATATGTAATCGGAGTGCCTTCTTTCAGTCCCAATTCATTGGCTGCGGCCGCACTAACGCGACCTTGTTCGGAGAAAGTAGGCTTAATGTCGGCAATCAAAGACATATCAATACCATAATATTTCATCAAGAAATCTGCGACCTGACCATTCTTGAAATCCCAGAACATACCTTCAGATAAGCCGGGAATCGTTGTACAAATCGTGCCACTCAACTTCATGGCTATATAATCACCCGGCAATATTATCTTATGTATTTTTTCGTAAATGTCCGGTTCATTTTCTTTAATCCACGCCAATTTAGATGCAGTGAAATTGCCTGGAGAATTGAGTAAATGAGAAAGGCAATTCTCTTTCCCTAATGTTTCAAAAGCTTTCTGTCCATAAGAAACAGCTCTTGAATCACACCAAATGATAGCAGGACGCAACACTTCCTGATTTTTATCCACGCATACCAGTCCATGCATCTGATATGAAATGCCGATGGCCTTTATATCTTCAACCTTCACATCGGATTTTGCCAGTATAGCTAATGTGGCATACTTTAGATTTTCCCACCAATCTTCAGGATTTTGTTCTGCCCATCCCGGTTTTACTACGATGATTTCCGCTTCCGTTTTCGGGAAAAAAGCGGATGATATACATTTACCGCTTTCTGCATTTACCAGGCTCGCCTTGACGGACGAGCTACCAATGTCATAACCTAATAGGTACATAGTATTATTTTTATTTAAAGAATTAACCTTCCTTTAAAAATCTGATTATCTCCTGATCTTATTGTATATTTTCTTGTCAAAACGATAATAACGCGCCGCACGGTGGGCTACTCCCTGCTGTTTTTCTTCCAAGGGAACCACATATTCCATGAAAGCTATTTTTTTATGAAAATTGCGTACATCTATTTTTCTGCCATATACCAGTTCATATAAAGTGCGCAGTTGTGAGACTGTAAATTTACGTGGCAACAAGTCAAACAAAGAAGACGGATTTATATCAACATATTGACGTATATATATCATGGCCTCTTTGATAATCAGATTATGATCAAATGCCAAGGCTCTTATATCGTGCATAGCTATCCAACAGGCCTGATAATTATCCAGGTCACGGCTCAATGTCCGATCTATTTTTACTAAGGAAAGATAGGCTATGGTAACGATACGCTCTACTTTAGACTGCATGGCACGCTCCAACCAGTGCACATCTTTGGGGTCTTTTGTACGGTTTTTGGAACCGAATGCTTTGAACTGTATCAGGTTTACATTTTTCAGCCCGGTCAGTTCATTCAATACCCTTTTGGCAGCTTCATCCAGATCTTCGTCCATATAAATCAAGCTTCCCGGCAGCTTCATGTCATGAAACACTTCTCCTTCCTCCTCGCCTGCCCGTTTTATCAGCAACACTTTCAACTGTTCTCCATCGAAGCCAATCACTACACAATCTACAGAAATGTGATTGTTTGCTAACGGCGTCCTATAATCAATGTCTTGCATAATATATTTGTTTTAAGCGCTGCAAATATAAAGAGGTTTTTCTAATTTACAATAGATATAACAACATTTTATTAATAGTATAAATAATTATTTTACAATAATATACATATCGTACTTATTACAATATCATATCGCGTGTTATAGTATAAAGTACAATATGTTATTTTGTAAAAGAATTGAAAGTTGTAAATACATCATTATCAAAAACAAGTCACATACCCATATTGTATTTCAGCACAGCACAACAGATGAGCATTGCACAAAAAATATATTTTGTGTGGTGAATATCAGAAAAACCTCTACCTTTGCGACACCTTTTATTATTTAAATAAAAAAACAAGTAAATATGAAAGCATTTGTATTTCCGGGTCAGGGGGCCCAATTCGTAGGTATGGGAAAAGACCTGTACGAAAATTCAGCTTTAGCCAAAGAACTTTTTGAGAAGGCAAATGATATTCTCGGATATCGCATTACAGATATTATGTTCAACGGTACGGATGAGGATCTGCGCCAGACCAAAGTTACTCAACCTGCCGTATTCCTCCACTCCGTAATTTCCGCTTTGTGTATGGGAGATGATTTTAAACCCGAAATGACGGCCGGTCATTCATTGGGTGAATTCTCCGCATTGGTTGCTGCCGGTGCTCTGAGTTTTGAAGATGGTTTGAAGTTGGTTTATGCGCGCGCTATGGCAATGCAGAAAGCTTGTGAAGCACAACCTTCCACAATGGCTGCCATTATTGCTTTGCCGGATGAGAAGGTAGAAGAAATCTGTACCCAAGTAAGTGCCGAAGGTGAAGTATGTGTTGCTGCCAATTATAACTGTCCGGGACAAATTGTAATTTCCGGTTCTATCGCAGGTATCGAAAAGGCTTGCGAACTAATGAAGGCCGCTGGTGCAAAACGTGCGTTGCCTTTGAAAGTGGGCGGTGCTTTCCACTCTCCGCTGATGAATCCTGCCAAGGTGGAACTGGAGGCAGCCATCAACATTACTGAAATCCATGCTCCTAAATGTTCGGTTTATCAGAATGTGGATGCCCTACCTCACACAGATCCGGCTGAAATCAAGAAGAACCTGGTTGCCCAGTTGACAGCTTCCGTACGTTGGACTCAAACCGTTAAGAATATGGTTGCCGATGGTGCTACAGACTTTACGGAATGTGGACCGGGTGCAGTGCTGCAAGGCCTCATCAAGAAAATAACTCCGGAAGTCGATGCTCACGGCATAGCATAGTTTTTGCTTGCTATTTGTACATTCATAAAAAAGGGAACCGCTTTCTGCATGAAAGCGGTTCCCTTTTTTATGAATGTACAAAATAAAGACCTAACACATAGCACATCTTGCATACACGTATAAATTAAGCATCAATATATCGTAAAATAAAGAATTAGTTATATCTTTGTTGCCGTAAAGACAAAGGGGTGCCCGGACGGGCTGAGATCATACCCTCGAACCTGATGCAGTTAGTACTGCCGTAGGAATTGGATATTGTTTTCTTTTCTGATATTTCCGCAACGGAAACTTCTTTGTATTTACTACCCGCTATTTTTTTATCTTTAAAAACAAGAAAAAGAATGAATGTATCAGTAAACAGCAAAGAGGTGCAGACCGCTGCCATTACCCTTTCACAACTTATCGAGGAGTTATCGCTGCCATCGCATGGCATTGCCGTGGCTGTGGACAATCACATGGTTTCACGAACGGAATGGACACAGTTTGCTTTGAAAGAAGGGATGTCTGTCATTGTCATCAAAGCAGCTTGCGGAGGATGAAGACGATGGAAAAGGAATCATTGATAAGGAAAAACGGAAACGTTCAGTTCATCACGCACTACACCGAATGCTATTCCTACTTAGACGCTGCACGCATAGCACTTGAGGGTGGTTGTCGCTGGATACAACTGCGCATGAAAGATGCTCCCCTTGAAGAAGTGGAGTCCACAGCACGCCAGGTCCGGCAGTTATGCCAACAGCAGGGAGCACTTTTTATCATCGACGATCACGTGGAACTTGCCAAGATATACGCCGATGGCGTGCATCTTGGCAAGATGGACATGCCCATTGCCGATGCACGCTGCATTTTGGGTGAAACGTATATCATAGGCGGAACAGCCAACTCTTTTGAGGATGTGCGGCAACACTATGAGGCTGGGGCAGACTACATTGGCTGCGGTCCTTTCCGCTACACCACCACCAAGAAGAATCTCAGTCCGATATTGGGCACGGACGGTTACGCCGACATCGTCAGACGGATGGAAGCGAGCCACATTTCTCTGCCCATAGTGGCCATCGGCGGCATAATGCCGGATGATATCAAGGAAATCATGCAGACGGGCGTAACAGGTATTGCTCTTTCCGGTAGCGTGCTCCGGGCAAAGAATCCAATAGAAGAAATGAAAAGAACCGTTGCGGAAGCCAACCGGACAATCAATCATTGCAAATAATCATTTAAGAAAAAGAAGATATGGATAAATTAATTATCGCAGGGCGCGAGTTCAGCTCACGTTTGTTTTTGGGAACCGGAAAATTCAACTCGAATGAACTGATGGAACAGTCTGTCTTGGCTTCCGGCACAGAAATGGTAACTGTCGCCATGAAACGCATCGAATTAGACAATAAAGAGGATGATATGCTGAAGCACATACAGCACCCCCATATACAGCTCCTGCCCAATACTTCGGGCGTGCGCAATGCCGAGGAAGCCATATTTGCTGCACAAATGGCGCGTGAAGCATTTGGCACAAACTGGTTGAAATTAGAGATACATCCCGATCCGCGCTATCTGCTTCCTGACTCTGTGGAGACACTGAAAGCTACGGAGGAGTTGGTGAAACTGGGGTTTGTGGTGCTCCCCTACTGTCAGGCAGATCCTACGCTCTGCAAGCGACTGGAGGAAGCAGGCGCCGCTACGGTGATGCCGTTGGGTGCACCCATCGGCACAAACAAAGGGTTGCAAACCCGTGACTTCCTGCGCATCATCATTGAACAAGTCAACATCCCCGTGATAGTGGATGCCGGTATCGGTGCTCCGAGCCATGCCGCCGAAGCCATGGAGCTGGGCGCATCTGCTTGCTTGGTGAATACGGCTATTGCCGTAGCAGGCAATCCGGTGAACATGGCACAAGCCTTCAAGCAAGCAGTGGAAGCCGGTCGTACGGCATACGAGGCGGGCTTGGGAGTACAGACAGACAACTTTCTGGCCGAAGCCAGCTCACCATTGACGGCATTTTTGAATGAATAAAAGCCGATTATTTTACAAATAAGGCTCTTTTTCTCTTTTTTTGGCCTGAAAGAAAAAATATCTTTCAGGCCATTACCAGCGGTGAAGAAATTTTTTAGTAAAACCTTTCCGGATTTTTAGTAAAAATCTCCCGAAGTTTTAGTAAATCTTCTCCGGAGTTTTACTGAAAAGAAAAAAAGTTCTAAAATATCACGAAATACAGGAAAGGAAAAAATATTACATTATAATCTATCTGACATGAAACAAAAAATAAAATTCCCACGTTCCGAAAAGGTTTACTTGCCGGGAAGTATTTATCCGGAACTCCGTGTGGGTATGCGCAAGGTGGAACAAGTGCCAAGCACCAACTTTATAGATGGAGAAAAGGTTATCACCCCCAATCCGGACATTTACATCTACGACACCAGCGGAGCATTCAGTGACCCTGCCGTTGAGATAGACCTGAAGAAAGGACTTCCTCGCTTGCGCGAACCATGGATACTGCGGCGCGGCGATGTGGAACGGCTTCCCGAAGTAAGTTCCGAATACGGGCGCATGCGCCGCGATGACCAATCGCTTGATGCACTCCGCTTTGAACACATTGCCCTGCCCTATCGGGCGCAGCAGGGCAAATGTTGCACCCAAATGTATTATGCCAAACAGGGTATCATCACTCCCGAAATGGAATATGTGGCCATACGTGAGAACATGAACTGTGCCGAATTGGGCATAGAAACACACATCACACCCGAGTTTGTGCGTCAAGAGATAGCCCAAGGACGTGCTGTGCTTCCCGCTAACGTCAATCATCCCGAAGCCGAACCGATGATTATCGGCCGCAACTTCCTTGTGAAGATCAACACCAACATCGGCAATTCGGCCACAACATCGAGCATCGACGAAGAAGTAGAAAAGGCACTCTGGAGTTGCAAATGGGGCGGTGACACGCTGATGGACCTTTCTACCGGAGAGAACATCCACGAGACGCGCGAATGGATTATCCGCAACTGTCCCGTCCCGGTGGGTACTGTACCTATCTATCAGGCACTGGAGAAGGTGAACGGCCGGGTGGAAGAATTGACTTGGGAAATCTATCGCGACACGCTCATCGAACAATGCGAACAGGGCGTGGATTACTTCACCATCCATGCAGGCATCCGCCGCCACAATGTGCATCTGGCCGACAAGCGTCTTTGCGGCATCGTCAGCCGCGGCGGAAGCATCATGAGCAAATGGTGTTTAGAGCATGACCGTGAAAGCTTCTTGTACGAACACTTTGACGACATCTGTGATATATTGGCGCAATATGACGTAGCTGTATCTTTGGGTGACGGATTGCGTCCAGGCTCCACCTGCGACGCCAACGACGAAGCACAATTTGCCGAGCTCGACACGATGGGTGAACTCGTGCTGCGTGCATGGGACAAGAATGTACAGGCATTCATTGAAGGCCCCGGTCATGTGCCCATGCACAAAATCAGGGAGAACATGGAACGCCAGATCGAGAAATGCCACAATGCACCGTTCTATACGCTCGGCCCCTTGGTGACGGACATTGCACCGGGTTACGACCACATTACCTCCGCCATCGGTGCAGCGCAGATAGGCTGGCTGGGCACGGCAATGCTCTGCTACGTCACCCCGAAGGAACACCTGGCTCTGCCTGACAAAGAAGATGTGCGTGTGGGGGTCATCACCTACAAGATAGCCGCCCATGCCGCCGACCTGGCCAAAGGACATCCCGGTGCACAGGTGCGCGACAATGCACTGAGCAAGGCCCGTTACGAGTTCCGTTGGAAAGACCAGTTTGACCTTTCACTTGATCCGGAACGTGCACAAACCTATTTCCGTGCCGGACATCACGTGGACGGAGAGTATTGCACCATGTGCGGGCCTAACTTCTGCGCCATGCGACTGTCGAGAGAACTAAAAAGTTCCAGTTCTCCCAAAAAGGACGGAAAACCGTTCTAAAATTATCATTCATATTATTTGTGAAACATCCCTCATTCTTCTTTCAAGGAAAATGAGCCCCTTAAACATAGAAAACATGTTTTCAGACGAATTAGAAAAGATATCCTGGGAAGAAACCACAGCACGCATCAACTCCAAAACGGATGCTGACGTGCGCCGTGCGCTGTCCAAAGAACATTGTGATGTGGAGGATTTCATGGCACTCATCTCGCCCGCCGCCACGCCTTATTTAGAGACGATGGCACGCCTGAGCAAGAGATACACCGAAGAACGCTTCGGCAAGACCATCTCCATGTTCATCCCACTGTATATCACCAACTCTTGCACCAATTCCTGCGTGTATTGCGGTTTCCACATCACCAATCCCATGCCCCGTACCATACTGACGGAAGAGGAAATAGTGAACGAATATAAAGCTATCAAGCGCTTGGCTCCATTCGAGAACCTGCTGCTGGTAACGGGTGAGAATCCCGCCGTGGCCGGTGTGCCCTACATTGCCCGTGCGCTGGACCTGGCAAAACCTTATTTCAGCAACCTGAAGATTGAAGTGATGCCCCTGAAGGCCGCAGAATATGCCACGCTGAAGGAACATGGATTGAACGGCGTTATCTGCTTCCAAGAAACCTACCACAAGGCGAATTACAACATCTATCATCCCCGTGGTATGAAGTCCAAGTTCGAGTGGCGTGTAAACGGCTTCGACCGCATGGGGCAGGCCGAAGTCCATTCCATCGGCATGGGAGTACTCATCGGATTGGAGAAAGAATGGAGAACAGACATCTGCATGATGGCACACCATCTGCGCTATCTTCAGAAGCATTATTGGAAAACAAAATACAGCGTCAACTTTCCCCGCATGCGCCCGTCCGAAAACGGTGGATTCCAGCCGAACGTCGTCATGAGTGATCGCGAGCTGGCACAAGTCACTTTTGCCATGCGTATCTTCGACCATGATGTGGACATCTCCTACTCCACCCGTGAACCCGCCTCCATACGCAATAATATGGCCACACTCGGTGTAACCACCATGAGTGCCGAAAGCAAAACGGAGCCGGGTGGATATTATAGTTATCCACAAACATTGGAGCAATTCCACGTGAGCGATGAACGTAAAGCTACGGAAGTGGATGCCGCCCTGCGGCGCTTGGGGCGCGAACCAGTGTGGAAGGACTGGGATGTGAGTCTGGAAAAGTTTACCCCTGCTTCTCTAACGAATCATGGACGATAGATATATCCGCCAAACCTCCCTTGCGGAGATAGGCGAAGCCGGACAAGAGAAACTGCGTAAGGCCAGAGTGTTGATAGCCGGCATGGGCGGGCTCGGCTCTCCCATCGCCCTTTACCTTGCCGGTGCAGGCGTGGGCACATTGGGGCTGGCAGATGATGACAATGTCAGCATTAGCAATCTGCACCGCCAAGTATTATACACCGAAGCAGAAGTGGGGCAAAAGAAAGCCTGCTGTGCAGCCCAAAGGCTACAGGCACTCAACGGAGACGTGCAAGCAGTGCCCCACCCTTTCCGTCTGCATAGCGGAAACATCCACGAAGTAATACAAGGGTATGACATCGTGGTGGACGGATGCGACAATTTTGCTACACGCTACCTGCTGAGTGACGCCTGTGCGGCTCAGGGCAAAGCCTATGTTTATGGAGCCGTCCGAGAGATGGATGGGCAGGTCGCCGTACTCTGCCACGGCGATTCTCCAAAAACATATCGGGATCTCTATCCCGATGAAGAGGAAACCCTGAGCATGCCCCCTCCCGGAAAATCGATCATCGGAACCGCCCCCGCCATTGTGGGAAGCGTGGAAGCTAACGAAGTGATAAAACTGATTTGCGGCTACGGAACCCCATTGACGGGAAAACTCTGGACCATCGACCTGAGAGCCATGCAATCATACATCCTGACGATATAGCAAAATAGATAAATGACGTACTATATAACCAAGAAAGCAATGAAACTGATCGTCATTACCACCCCCTGCTTCTTTGAGGGAGAAGCAAAGGAAATCACCTCCCTTTTTCGTGCGGGTTTGGAGGTGCTTCATCTTCGCAAGCCCGGCGCCTCTGCCGAAGAAACCGAACACCTGCTCCGGCAATTGCCGGAGCAGTACATGCAGCGTATCGTCATCCACGAGCACTTCCACCTGGCATCCGTCTTTAACCTGAGAGGAATCCACCTGAACAGGCGAAGCCCCGATGTACCTCATGGATATGTGGGACACGTCAGCCTCTCCTGCCACTCGCTCAATGAAGTAGCAAAGTATAAATCCGCCTGCGATTATGTATTTCTCAGTCCCATATTCGACAGCATCTCCAAAGAAGGCTATGCCTCCGCATTCTCCCACCGGGAACTCTGTGAAGCACGGAAAGTCGGCATCATCGACTCCAAAGTCATGGCACTGGGTGGCATTACGGCAGGTTGTCTGCGCAAAATAGAGGCTCTGGGATTCGGTGGAGCCGCTTTGTTAGGTGACATCTGGAACAGGGAGAAAAGCGATGTCGTCAGTCACTTCCTCGAACTCAGGCAATCTTATAACCCTTAAAACCTATACATATCCTTATGAATCCTCCTGTAATCCTCACTATCGCAGGTTCCGACTGTTCGGGCGGTGCAGGCATACAAGCCGACATCAAAACCATATCCGCCTTAAAGGGATATGCCGCCTCGGCCATTACGACCGTCACAGCTCAAAACACTCTTGGCGTACAGGCCGTATTTCCACTGTCCGCCCACATGGTACGTATGCAGATAGAATCCGTCATGAACGACTTGCAACCAACTGCCATAAAAATAGGCATGGTACATGATGCCGATATAGTGCATGCCATAGCCGGATGTCTGCGTAAATACCGCCCTCGGTTCGTTGTTTACGATCCCGTTATGATTGCCACCAGCGGATGCCGCCTGATGGCAGAAGAAACCGTGCAGACAATCAAGGACTTTCTTTTCCCGCTTTGCACCCTGATCACCCCGAACCTCGCTGAAGCCGGCCTGCTATGCGCAAAGCCCGTGACCACAGTGGCAGACATGGAGCAAGTCGCACAAGAGCTGTCGCAGCGATATGGCACGTCCTTCCTTATCAAAGGAGGACATTTGGACGGGGATGTAATGTGTGATGTGTTGCACTGCAACCTCCCGTCCACAGAGAATGCGACTCCCATACTATTTACCGGCTCCAAAATATTGAGTCGCAACCTGCACGGCACAGGATGTACGCTATCTTCTGCCATAGCCACATTTCTGGCCTATGGCAACGATTTGGATGAAGCAGTCCGCCGTGCAAAGAAGTACATCGGCGACGCCATCACCGATGGAAAGGGACTACATATAGGACATGGAAACGGCCCCTTATGGCATTTTCCACCTCTGATTTGAACATTTTTTATTCAAATTCCTTTCTCCCTTCAAGAAAATCAGTAATTTCGTGCCCTGACAATAGATATCATTCTCAACATGGAAATAGCAACGAATAACCGGTTCACAAAAAAATATCCCGTAGGCTTTGCACTAAGCGGCGGCTTTATAAAAGGCTTTGCCCATTTAGGAGTAATTCAATCCCTGCTGGAACACGACATCAAACCCGACATTCTTTCAGGTGTCAGTGCCGGCGCGCTGGCCGGGGTATTTTATGCCGATGGTAATGAACCGCATAAGGTATTGGACTATTTTTCCGGACACAAATTTCAGGATCTCACCAAGTTAGTTATTCCCAAAGTAGGATTGTTCGAGTTAGGAGAATTCATTGGTTTTCTGAAGAGCAACCTGAAAGCCAAAAGACTGGAAGAACTGCAAATTCCTCTGATCATTACCGCCACTGACCTGGACCATGGGCGTTCGGTACATTTCCATAAAGGAGACATCGCAGAACGCGTTGCTGCCTCATGTTGTATGCCCGTATTGTTTGCCCCCGTCAAGATAGAAGGAACTCACTACGTGGACGGTGGTCTGCTGATGAACCTGCCGGTATCCACCATTCGCCGCATTTGCGAAAAAGTAGTGGCAGTCAATGTCAGCCCACTGATGGCTACCAAATATAAGATGAACATTGTCAGCATTGCCCTTCGCTCATACAACTTCATGTTTCGCTCCAACTCTTTTGCCGAACGCGAAAAAGCTGACCTATTGGTAGAGCCCTACAATCTGGATGGATACAGCAATACAGAACTGGAAAAGGCGGAAGAAATATTCATGCAAGGTTACAATGCTGCTAATGACACATTGGAACGGCTGTTAGTGGACAAAGGCACTATCTGGAAAGAATAACAGAAATAACCATTCTCTAAATAACAAGAAAATGAGAAACGAAAACAAATTGATTATTTACCAAGTATTCACCCGGTTATTCGGAAACAATAATAATCACTGCATCAACAACGGAAACATCATAGAGAACGGGTGTGGCAAAATGGCCGACTTTACCTCCAAAGCTTTGAGCGAAATAAAAAAGCTGGGTGCTACGCATATCTGGTACACCGGCATTATAGAGCACGCTACTCAGACCGATTATCGGCGCTATAATATCCAGCCCGATCATCCGGCCATTGTAAAAGGAAAAGCCGGCTCTCCGTATGCCATTAAAGATTACTATGATGTAGATCCTGATTTGGCCAAGGACGTCCCCGAACGCATGAAGGAATTCGAGAACCTTGTGCAACGTACACATCGCAGCGGCCTGAAAGTCATTATTGATTTTGTGCCCAACCACGTTGCCCGTCAATACCACTCGGATGCTCAGCCTGATGGGACTTCACAGCTTGGAGCCAATGATGACTCCAACTATGCATTCAGCCCTTACAATAACTTCTATTACATTCCACAGTCTGAACTTCACGGTCAGTTCGACATGAAAGGTGCTGCCACTGAATCCTATAAGGAATGTCCAGCAAGAGCAACCGGAAACAATCGCTTCGATGCATATCCCAACATCAATGATTGGTACGAAACCGTAAAACTGAATTATGGCGTGGATTATCAGAACGGCGGCACATGCCACTTCTGCCCTATTCCCGATACTTGGACTAAAATGTTGGATATCCTCCTCTTCTGGGCAGGGAAAGAGATTGACGGCTTCCGTTGCGACATGGCAGAAATGGTTCCCGTTGAATTTTGGGAATGGGCCATCCCGCAAGTCAAGGCCCAATATAACTCGCTATTATTCATAGCTGAAGTCTATAATCCGAAAGAATACCACAATTATTTGTTCCGTGGAAAGTTTGATTATTTATATGACAAAGTGGGATTGTACGATACCCTCCGCGCCCTGATAAACGGAAGCGAGTCTGCGACTGCCATTACCCATTCCTGGCAAAGTCTGGGCGGCATAGAAAAGCGAATGTTGAATTTCCTTGAGAATCACGATGAACAGCGCATTGCCTCTGACTTCTTTGCCAGCGACCCCCGTAAAGCCATTCCGGCACTCATCGTATCAGCCTGCATGAATACCAATCCGATGATGATCTATTTCGGACAGGAATTCGGAGAATTGGGTATGGACAGTGAAGGTTTCAGCGGACGAGACGGACGTACCACAATATTCGACTATTGGAGTGTTGACACTATCCGTCGTTGGCGCAACGGTGGTAAATTTGACGGTAAGATGTTGACAGAGGATCAAAAATACCTATACAGTATCTATCAACAGGTATTGACTCTATGCAATAAAGAAGCAGCTATCGCGAAAGGTGATTTTTTTGATTTGATGTATGCCAATGTCAACGGCTGGCACTTTAATGAGCACAAGCAATATACCTTTCTACGCAAATTCGAAAGAGAACTATTGTTCTTTGTTGTAAACTTCGACCACATGTCAGTGGAACTCGCCGTCAACATTCCCGCCCATGCTTTCGACTTCTTACAAATACCACAAATAGATCGGTGTAAAGCCATAGATCTACTTAGCAGAAAAGAAGAAATGATCAGTTTGCTTCCTTATAAAGCGACAACTGTTTCAGTTGGCGGATATAGCGGAAAGATATTAAAAATAAAACTATAAGGAGGGGAGCATGGATTCATCCTCCCTCCATTTTTTCTTTCAGGATATACAAGCGCGTTATGGCTGGATTATAAAATTCATCCGGATAATGTGTGTTTATATCACTCAGATTCGCTTGCACATATCGCTTCACATCAATAATATTTTCAGCTTCGTTTAATTTTACCTGTTGAGGAAAATTCATGCTTTTCGCCCAATCCATCAGTAGTTTGATACTTCCTTCATCATACTTATATTCTGCCATATCTAACGAATTTTCTTGCAAAGATATAATAAATACAAAATTTACCCTTATTTTTGTGAACAAAAAATGTGTATGAAACGTTTTATAATTGTGTTTTTCATAGTATTAGATATAAGATTAATTAAAGGAGACGTACCCGCTTGTGACAAGTAAGTACATCAAAAAACAGAAGCGTCTGTTTGATTGATAAATGTGTAAAGAGCATCGGTTTACCAGAGCCGATGCTTTTTTTTACTCTTCTATGGTGAATGTTAGAAAATAATCCGTAAATTTGGCAGATATAATAAGGAAAGAAAATGATATGAATATCCCTGTTATTTTTCAATTTTTAAAGGAACTGTCCGCAAACAATAATCGTGAATGGTTCAATTCTCATCGGGAACAATATGAAACTGCCCGTACTGAGTTTGAAGATTTGCTTACAACCATTATCTCCCGTATTTCTTTGTTTGATGAGAGTATACGTGGTATAGAGGCTAAGGACTGTACATATCGTATCTATCGCGATACCCGTTTTACAGAAGATAAGACCCCATATAAAAATCATTTCGGGGGTTACATCAATGCCAAAGGAAAGAAATCCGACCATTGCGGATATTACATACATCTGCAACCGGACAATTGCCTGCTTGCAGGAGGCAGTTACTGCCCTCCCTCACCATTATTAAAAGCATTGCGTCAGGCTGTATATGATAATATGGACGAGTTCCGTAGTATTGTGGAAGATCCTTCTTTTATGAAATACTTTCCCATAATCGGAGAGACTTTTCTGAAGTCTGCCCCCAAAGGCTTTCCCAAAGACTATCCATATTTAAAATACTTGCAGTGTAAGGAATATACGGTTGCCTGCCGCCAACCTGACAGTTTTTTCCTCACTTCTGATTTTCTGGATCATACAGATGACATCTTTAGGCAAGTGAAACGTTTCTCTGATTTTGTAAATTACACTATTGACGACTTCGAATAATTACCTATGAACTAACTTAAAACATTTGAATTATGATTATAGACAAATTAGAAAATATAGAAAAATATGCTTCGCTTAATCCCTTGTTTGCGCAAGCCATTGATTTTTTAAAATCACATGATCTGAACACATTGGAAGTTGGAAAAATAGAATTGAAAAACAAAGATTTGTTTGTGAATGTGGCACAAACGGAAGCCAAGACTCAAGAAGAAGCCAAACTGGAAACTCACAAAGAATTCATTGATATACAGATTCCACTTTCCGGAACTGAAATGATAGGCTATACTGCTGCAGAAGATTGTGCCCCAGCAAATACGCCCTATGATACAGAACAAGATATCACTTTCTTCGAGGGATCGGCCAAAAACTATATTAAGGTTAGCCCCGGCATGTTCGTTATATTCTTTCCCCAAGATGGACATGCTCCTGGTATCACCCCAGTCGGAGTCAAGAAAATAATAGTGAAAGTAAAAGCATAAATATATCAAATACCCAAAACTTATCCAATATGGAAACATTGAATTTGATTAAGAATGATCCTTGGCTGGAACCTTACGCAGATGCCATCAACGGACGCCACCAACATGCCATAAACAAAGAAGCTGAATTAACCAACGATGGAAAACAGAAACTATCAGACTTTGCATCCGGATATCTTTATTTCGGTTTGCATTGCACTGACAACGGTTGGATTTTTCGTGAATGGGCTCCCAATGCCACCCAAATCTTTCTGATAGGAACCTTTAATGACTGGAAAGAAGAAAAGAAATACAGTTTGCAACGTAAAGCAAACGGTAATTGGGAAATTAAACTTCCTACCAGCGCCATGAAGCACGGAGATCTGTACAAACTGGCAGTACATTGGGAAGGTGGATGCGGTGAACGTATCCCCGCATGGGCTACCCGAGTCGTTCAAGACGAGCATACCAAAATATTCAGTGCACAGGTTTGGACGCCAGAGCAACCGTATAAAATGAAAAGGCAAACATTCAAGCCAAGCACTGATCCTCTGTTGATATATGAATGCCATATCGGCATGGCACAACAGGAAGAAAAGGTAGGTAACTACAAGGAATTTCAGGAAAAGGTTCTTCCACGCATTGCTAAGGATGGATATAACTGTATACAGATAATGGCTATTCAGGAACATCCTTATTATGGAAGTTTCGGTTATCATGTATCCAGTTTCTTTGCCGCTTCTTCCCGTTTTGGCACACCCGAAGAATTGAAAGAACTGATTGACGCGGCTCATAGCATGGGAATAGCCGTTATTATGGATATTGTACATTCACATGCTGTAAAAAATGAAGTAGAAGGTTTAGGAAATTTTGCTGGAGATCCGAATCAATATTTCTATTCTGGCGGACGTCGTGAGCATCCGGCATGGGATTCACTTTGCTTTGATTATGGCAAAAATGAAGTTATTCATTTCTTGTTGTCAAATTGTAAATTCTGGTTGGAAGAATATCATTTTGATGGATTTCGTTTTGATGGGGTAACTTCCATGTTATATTATAGCCATGGATTGAGCGAAGCTTTTTGTAATTATGGAGATTATTTCAATGGACACCAAGATGATAATGCAATCTGTTATCTGACTCTTGCCAATCGCTTAATCCATGAAGTGAATCCGAAAGCTATTACTGTCGCTGAAGAAGTATCTGGCATGCCGGGATTGGCCGTGAAATATGAGGATGGCGGTTATGGCTTTGATTACCGTATGGCTATGAATATTCCAGATTACTGGATTAAAACTATCAAAGAAAAAATAGATGAGGACTGGAAACCTTCCAGCATGTTTTGGGAAGTCACCAACCGTCGAAAAGATGAAAAAACAATTTCATATACAGAAAGCCATGACCAAGCTTTAGTTGGGGATAAAACCATTATTTTTCGCCTAATTGATGCAGATATGTATTGGCATATGCAAAAAGGCGATGAAAACTACACTGTGAACCGAGGAATTGCTCTTCATAAGATGATACGCTTGCTGACCGCAACAACCATTAATGGTGGCTATCTCAATTTTATGGGTAATGAGTTCGGCCACCCTGAATGGATAGACTTTCCTCGTGAGGGAAATGGATGGTCATGTAAGTATGCCCGTCGTCAATGGGATCTGATAGATAATAAGAATTTATCATATCATTACATGGGAGATTTTGATACAGCTATGTTAGAAGTAATAAAAAGCATAAAAAAATTTCAGGATACCCCCGTACAAGAGATTTGGCATAATGATGGTGATCAGATATTAGCATATATGCGTAAAGACTTGATATTTGTATATAATTTCAATCCCAAACAATCTTTTACTGATTATGGTTTTTTAGTGCCTGCTGGAAGCTATGAAACAATATTGAATACGGATAATCCAGCTTTCGGTGGCAATGGATTGACAGATGATGCTGTAAAGCATTTCACTCTTCACGATCCTTTATACGAAAAGGAAAAGAAAGAATGGTTAAAACTTTATATTCCTGCACGTACTGCTATAGTATTAAAGAAAAAAAATAAATAATTCATTAAATAGAAATAGAGGCAGATATAATTGAATATATCTGCCTCTATTTCTATTTAATGTTTTTTACTCTCATTTCAATTGAGAATCTATAAAATTCAGCATAGTTTTAGCATTGTCCATCATTTTCTTCTGGGCAGGTTTATCAACAGAAAGTAGTGGAATTAATTTGTCTAAATAATCTTTAGCTTCTTTAAATTCAACTTTTGCTTTCTCTGCATTAGTCTTCAAAGTAGCAGCACCTTGGCTATAATATAATGATCCTAAACTGCTAAGTGCATTGATATTGTCAGGCTGAATAGCAATTGCTTGTTTAAAAGCGTCTTCTGCTACTTCATTTTTTTTAGCCTTTTGTGCCATAATGCCTTGATTAACATAATAAGTAGCATATAATTTGATTAATGTCTTATTACCCGGATTTGCTTCCAACCCTTCTTTCAAAGTGGCAACATATTCATCATTTTTCTTCAGGTCTTTCAGAGCACCGGCCTTACCAATATATGCGTTAGCCAGATTATACTTTTTCTGCACTGCAATATCAAAATACTTTAATGCCTCTGTTGGTTTTTTAATTTTATCAGCACAAACGCCGCAATTATACGCAATTACAGAGTCCTGATTATTAGTCTGCGTTAAATAGGTACTAAATTTAGTAAAAGCGTCTTGATAATTTTTAGCCTCAAGAGCTGCTTTTCCATCATTCACTAATTGTACCGGATCTGCATTCTGTGCAAAAAAATTAGTAGCTGCACAAAACAGTGCAAAAGATAAGATTAATTTTTTCATGTGCTTTAATGTTTTTTTAATTTGATATTTCAAAGATAATAGCCTAAGGTTAAGAAGCAAAGTATTTTTACTTTTTTTGAGCTTTTTAGAAGAGTAGTAACAAGTGTTATTTTACGTAAACTAAAAAAGTTTCTATTATTTCATGTGTCACTTAACGTACTACTTTTTTACAAAAAACCTCGGTCTATTGAAGACCGAGGAACAGTATGTTCTTGTTATAATACATCTACAATTGAAATGAAACACTACATCTCAGAACATTCTGTAAAATCCAACATACAATGACTAAAAAGCCTAAACTCTAAATAAATAACGCCGGACTTCGTTATTAAAGACAAGCATTCTTAAAAAATTCCCTATTCCATTTTCATAAAATAGTAAGAATTGTTGGAAATATAATAAGAAAATAAAGATATTTCAATAACCTGTTTCTTTATAGTATAAGCTAAATATTGAAAGCCTAAAGTTAGAATCTTTTTATTCAATTAATGATTGCATACTTTTGTTATATCCACAGTGAACCCATTGTTTGCAGGCATAAATTTACCTCTTTTTTTTAGAAATTCTATAAGTTCGTATACATTCATATTTTCTGCGGAACACGTATAAAATCGTTGGTCTTTTCCAAATTTCTGAATAATGGCATCTCTTAATGATGATTCGGAATAACTATTTCCTTCCATCATATGAAGGACTTCATGAGCGTGTAACTGTTTCATCTTTTTTTTTTGCAAAAATAGCATGATAAGAGGATTAAAATCGTAACATATGATACAAAGACAATTAAAAAAAACAAATTGCTTGTTTTTTCCTAAAAATTATAAAGGGAAGAACTGAAAAGCCCTTCGTTCTTCCCTTTACTTCTTTATTTAGATATGTGTATCGGTAATGTAAGAACGATATCATCATCGTTTAATAATATTTCATTGGCATATACTAACTTAATGCCAAGATATAGCATTTTTCGCCCATCATCTTTCAAATGTGCGGAAAGCAGTTCAAACTTCGGATGTTCCAGATATACATCCATTACCTTAACATCCCATCCTCTGAGAACAGTGAAATTTTCATCCCATGTAATATCATAATACTGGTTGTCTCTTTTAATACTAAACGATATTTTTTTTATCCAATTCGCAATGGGAGCTTTAATTTTTTCTTTCACATCACCATCAGGTGTACTGATATTGACATATTTTTTCATTACCTCCTGTACCTCCGTAGTGAATTGAGGAAGCAATTCGTCCTTCAGCTCTTTCAGAGGTTTGAAGCCGTCAACGGCTTTAGAAAAATAAGCAAGGGCTTCACCATCTCCATGTGCAGGCATTAATTTAAATTTGAAACTGAGTTTACCTGCCGATTCACTGGCATCACTTGCCAATACGCATTGAACGGCATATAAATCTTCATTATATTCCACTGCATTTCCACCGAATATACTGTAATTTTCCGCTACTCCTCTTACGTACATCTTTTTGAAAAAATCGGTATTTACTGTTACTTTTTCTGCATAGTAAGTGTCTTTATTCATATCAAGTCGAATGAGGGATTCACTTTTTATCCCATTGTAAATCAGGTTAAAAGAAATTTCTCCTCCATTGTGAGAATTGTATTTCATATCCGATATTACAGATTTCTTAATATCCTCTTCCGTATAATAGAATGGCTTTCCGTCTAAATCAGAAGAATAGAAATCTATTACTTCACTAAGGTATTGGGCAGTAAACTTATCAGTCTTTTTTTCGCGCAGCAGATAGTCCAGATCGAATTTAGTATATTTGTTTGCTTCTGTTTTCCACTCACCTTGCACACGCTTTCCCATGCGGTAATCTTCCGGACGCTTGGTGAAACCATCGAACGTTAGTGTTGTTTCGAAAGCTTTACCATTTACTTTACCCTCCAAATGCAGCACAAACGAACCGGATTTTTCATCTTTATTATTTACTTCGACCTTAGTTACTTCGATATTCTTTTCATCTATTTTCTGAACTCCAATTAATGTTTTGGTACGTGCAATATTTATATTTACATCTTCGTATCCAAAGCCGAAATAAGTTATTATATCATCTTTTGTCACAATCAGTACCGGGTCAGGCTGTTCGGATTCTTTCGGCTGATCCGGTGCGGTTTTAGGCGTCAGAGTAACCGAATCAATAGGATAATCTTTTCCACAAGCCACCAATGCGGCACATACAAATACTAATAACAATGTTTTTTTCATCTTAAAATGTTTTTCTTTTTACCTTAAATATTATATGTATGACAAAAACAAACAAAAGTCCCAAAGTGTTTACCTGTAACCCATTTAATCAAAAAAAATATGACTTACTTCCAGTAAGGAAGAAAAGACACATCAGTTTAATGAGTGTAATAAGTTATTTTTTTGATACATAGTAATGAAAGAAGCGGATTTATGCTATTTCATTGTTCAATTTTGAGGTAACTTACTAATCAATAAATAAATTCCCACTTCACAATATCTCATTGGGAAGTGGGATAAATAACAGTCGTTACCTAATTTATAACTAATTAATCAGATTTATGCGATTACAAAGATATTGCAATTTACAAGATACCGCAATCACTAAAAGTAGGTATATTCTTATTTATTGTTTTTGTGTAATTATTCCCCACATGTGGTACTAAATTCTACATATTTCCACAGAATATTCATTTCTGATTAATATGTAATGTATTGTTTTACATTATCTTATCCATTCCTTTATATTCTGGTATTCATTTTGCCTTATAATTAGTACGAGAAACATTAAATTAAATATCCATCAAAAAATTATGATTATGAAAAAGACATTGGTAGCATTGGCAATGATTATGGGATTAGGTAGTTCAGTAGTGTTTGCACAAGAAGGTTGTAACAAAACAAGTGTAGAAACTGCACAATCTTCTCAGGATGAGTTTACGAAAATAGAAACAAAAGATATACCTCAAGTTATTTTAGAATCTTTGGGTAAAAATTATGAAGGGGCTGTTATAAAGGAGGCTTTTGTGTCAGAGAGAGAAACGGTTAAGATCTATAAGGTTGTACTAACTATTACTAAGGAGGACCAGTCAACAGATGAGGTGACAGTACTTTTGAATGAAAAAGGAGAATCTGTTGAAGGATAATTCTATCATATTAATTTGTTATCCCAGTTTACAATAAACTGGGATATTTTTAGGACCTAACTGATAATAAATAAGAGATAGTTAACAGGCTATCTCTTGTTTATTATCAGTTAAGTCTTATTATGCTGAGTATTATAGATACAGAATTATATAGCAAATAGAAATCGCTTTTATACAAAAGGCTCCCAACCGTTATCAATCAGACTAAGGCGTTTTCTGGAAATATCAACGATAACAGGTTACTATATACCCACTTTTTTGTATTTAGACTGGCATTTATTATATTTGCCTCGTAAAAACAATATGTTATGTATAAAAATATTTTAATATTAGGACGCGGGATAGGCCAAGTCATGTTCCAGAACAATGCTGCCTCAGGTGGATTGATGCTAATAGGCATTGCCTGCAATTCATGGCAACTTGCAATACTATCAGTAATTGGCACATTGTTTAGCACAATGGCTGCTTCATTGTTTGGCTATGATAAAGAAGAAATCAGTAACGGCTTATACGGTTTTAATGGAGCATTAGTAGGAATTGCAATCGGTGTCTTTTGGGAGATCAATATTATATCTATGCTATTACTCGTTTCAGGATCTGTGTTGTCCGTATGGATTGCCGGATTATTTCGTCATCAAAGCAAACTACCGGGACTGACAGCACCGTTTGTTCTTGTCATATGGTTGCTCCTTATTGTATTTCATTACCTGCTTCCTGCTTTATTGTTGCCTCCATCTGCAAACAGTTCTGAATCTGCAATAAAGTTTATCCATTCATTAGGTTTAAGCATTGGCCAAGTTATGTTTCAAGGAAATGTACTTTCCGGATTATTCTTCTTTTTAGGGATTTTGATAAATTCACGCTTGAATGCCGTATATACTATACTTGGAGCAATTCTTCCCTTATTCATGGTATTACATCCACATACTGACCTTGAAATATGGAACTCCGGACTTTTGGGATATAACGGAGTACTTTGTGCCATAGCTTTAGGGGACAAAACATTAAAAGGAGGAATACAAGCCGGATTTTCCGTAATGCTATCTGTGGTCTTGCAAATAGTTGGTATGCAAATAGGAATAGTGACTTTAACGGCTCCTTTTGTTATTTCTGTGTGGGTCACTATGCTTTTGTCATCACATATGAAAAAGTAGGAAAGTTTCTATTTACTAAGAAAGCCCCGACCATTACTGACCGGAGCCAAGACACTTATCAAAGGATAAGCAAGACTTCTACATCTCACACAACAAAAAATGCAGAAAAATGTTCCGATAATCGGGATAAATAAATATGTCCAATCCTTCAGATTATACCTACTTTTAGCTATTGTAGAATCATTATAAATTCAAGAAATTTGCAAACTCATAAAAAATAGTTATTAGACTATGACAGTCGTTTGTTATAGAATCCCGCTTCACGATGAGATATTGGGAAGCGGGATTTTTTATTGGGACAGGATGATGGCTGACATAAATGCAGATAGCACTGAAAGCCACCATTTTTCCGTGGGTCACTTCATTCTTTCCATGCAATATGATTGTTTCTATTTCGCACTGCAAAAGTTAGACAGCTTTTCTGCATCGTCTGTCTCTAAAGTATACAAAGATACTTTTTTGTTTTTGTGTACTTTAAAAGAAAGTTATATTCTTAAAGTTGAAGCTTTATGAAATGAGGAGGATAATTACTTTCCTCCTCATTTTATAGTATTATTAGACTATAGAGCTTTCCCTTTCACAGAGTAAAGGATGAGACAGCTCTATTTTAACTTTTATTGCAAAAAATATTACTGTCTTTTCAATATATATTGCTCTGAAAGTTCTCCACTGTTGATCGTTCCTATACTGTCAGACAACGCAACTGCACCATCAAGAACTTTGTAATATGTTTTGTCTCCTGATGAAGGAGTTACTAATTCTATGATATTCTCACCTACTATGTTATAAATACCACTTTCTTCAAAGATACCATTTTTTTTCCCCAGATATTCACTCCGCAGATCGTAAGTTGTATCACTATTGATTTTCAGTGTCGTTTTGATACCACCGCAATCAGCACAAGGTAATGTGCCTTCATAGGTTCCATAATAATCTTTATTCTTAATATTAGCTATATCCATAGCCACAGCAGTGCTGTCTTGCTCCTGTTGCGTTGTTTTCTTCTGTGATCCGATACATCCAGATATTACTATTATTATAGTTGCTATTGTTAATAAAAAATTAAATTTTATCAATTTCATAATTCTAAATGTTTGATAATTAATGTGAGGTTATTTATGATTCTCTATAGAGGGCTATTTAATTATAGCAGGAGAGCCTTAAAGCCAGATTGCTCCTTCTTCAATATCTCCTGCCTTAAAGGTATAAGTTATGAATTCTTCAAGTGCTTCTTTCCATGTAAGGTTGAAAGTTTTCATAATAGAATGCACAGTATGGTTACTTTTTTCATCAAGACTATCTTCTTCAATTTGGTTGACATCGGTGTCCTCTTCCACATCAACATACTCCTCCCGACTCCAGAATACCACTACCGGAATGCTTAGGTTAATATCCCATGTACCACGCTGAATCAATATTCCGGAAGGCTTGTAGAACGGATCAAAAGTACTTGTTTCCGGGTTGATCTTGGATTTGTAGCCATGATAAAGACGAATTTTCAAGTCAAATTCTTTGCGGTCTTTCAGAAAACGGATGACTCCTTTCAAACCTATCGGGTTGGTTCCTCCTGTTATTTCGGCTTCTTTTCCATGTTTGGTCTTGTCCCAGGGGGTAGTGTCCACATAAAGATAGTCCACTAATTTTTGTGGGTCATTGTCATCAGCTTCTGGCTGTCCATCAAATGTGGGTTTTACATTTTCTGGCGTGAAGAAATGTTGATGAATATTGTCTTGGCCATTTTCTATAAACTGGTTATTCATTAACTCTCCTTTAGCGTTGTAGTAATAGATAAACATCAGATAAATGGGAGCTGGAGTAAAGTTCTTTCCATTTTTATATTCTCCGTTTTTCTGTACATAGAACTTGTTTTGGCTACCTTCGGCAAGTGTCCAGCCTTGGCCGGCTTTCAATTCGTAAGTTATTTCCTGAATACGTTTCATGTGTTTGGCCGGAGATTCCGGATTCTGGTGAGGACCACCGACTTTCTGTATTTCATTCCAATCTGCATGCAAGTGGCATTCCACAAGACGGACAGTCATTTTGGAAGGATCTTCATGCAATTTGTTTTTTGTCTCGTTTTCAGGAATTACAGGATCTTTGCTGCATGAATTAAATAACAAAGCAAGAGATGTTCCCATCAGGAACATTAATGCGATTTTACATAAGCTTGTTCTCATTTTTTTTATTTATTTGGTTAATAATAATTTGTTATAAATCAAAAAAAGCAGTTCACTCCACAACGTACATCACATCCCATGTCATGCGCATAGTAGCGTGAACGGTTAGTGTATTCTTTATATTCTTTATTCAAAATATTGTCTGCTGATATCATGAATTGTAGTTTGTATCCGTATTTTACAGGACACTCAAAGCTGGCATCGAATCCTAAGAGATGATATGCCGGAGGAGTATATGGAATAAGATCCGTATTTGGATCAAACCGGGTCTGTTTTGCCACGAATCGATGTCTGATACTCAAACGTACTTTGGAGTGCGATTGGGTTTCGTGAAGCCATGAAAGCTCATGGCTGAAACGGGAAGAGGGGATATAAGGAAGATAATTTCCTGTCGTCTGTTCATTTGCCCGTATAAAAGAGGCAATCAGATGATAATCCCATGAACTTGTGGGCGTGAAGTGAAAGTCAAAATCCATTCCGCGAAAGAAAGCTGGGGTCTGTTTGTATTGGAATACGGGGTATGCTCCCGAAATAACAGTGATGGTTTCTTTCTTCGGCTCATCATAGATATAGCCGCTTATCCATTGCAGGTAACCGTCCATACTAACACTGAATGCCTTGTTGCTGTAACTGATGGAAGATATCCATTTATAGCTCCTTTCGGAGTGCATGGTAGAATCTCCTTTGACAAACATTCCGGATCCAAGTTCATTTCCGTTGCTGTATAATTCATACACATGAGGAGCTCTCCAAGCCAGCCCGAAATTGGTGGTGAGCTTCCATTGGTCAGAAAAATGGTGATGACCTCCCAAACTGTATGATACGTTATTGAACTTTCTTGTTCCTCCATAGAGACTTCCCGTCCAGTCATAACCACTGGCACGGGTTTCTTGTCCGTCAAAACGAATACCTGCTTCAATTCCTCCCTTATTGTAATTATACTTCCCGATGCCATATATTCCCATCTGTGTCTCCGTGTAGTTGGGAATAACAGGAACAATACCTGTTCCTGCCTGACTGTGATTGTCAATGAACATAATTTGTCCCCCAACCTCTGTTTGCCATGAATTATAATTCAATTTCCAGCAGAGAGAGTTTTGTAATGAGTTTAAGTGTAGGGAAACAGATGGAATGTCGGAACCCAGACGCCGGATGCGATTTTCCTGGCGGTCGTCTTTCTGCCAAGAACTTTGCCAATGAAGATTTCCTGCATTCCGCATACTGAATTTCATTTTACCAATGGCTGTCTGATGGGTAACTTTTTGATATGGGTAGGTGATACTTCGTGTGAAAGGATCTGTATGCAGGGGACGTCCCAATCGAATACGTTCCGCCAGCAGATCCTCACTTCCCATTTGGGCACTGAACATTACTCCCGTCTGATTGTAAAAATGGCTGTAAAATCCTTCTATTCTTAAACATCCATGGTCATAACCAAGTAAAGCGGAGGTATGATGTTCTCTGGTTCCGGTATTGTTTAGAAGATAGTTTGCGGTGGAACGGTCTCCTGAATTTGAATATGTCCCCTGTATTCGCCAGGCAAGGTCACGGAGAAAAGAGAAAGTGCCTTCTAACTGTCCGGTCAGCACATAACGGTGACCATTACTTCCATAAAGAACGGAAGTCTTTCCTTTTAAGGCTTTCTTTCGGAAAGATAAGGGAGCTTGTTCCATAACAATGATTCCTCCCAAAGCTTCTGAACCATATCGTACTGCGTCAGAACCTTTTATCACCCTAATGGAACCGTTTCCGTTCATATCCACTTCAGGAGCATGATCAGCTCCCCATTGCTGACCTGTCTGACGAGAACCATTGTTAATGATTAATATCCGATTACCATACATTCCCTGGATGACTGGTTTGGCTACTGTTGTCCCCGTACTAATGGAACTTACACCGCTGACCTGCTCAAGCAGAGAGGTTAGAGAAGTCCCCAATGCACGATTGATTGCGAAGGATGAAAGATTGCTGCTTACTGTATTCCGAGTTACTCCGGAGCGCTCACCGGTAATAATGACCTCTTCCAAAATTCTTATCTCTGGAGAAAGACGTACAGTATAGATATTCACCTTTTTGAATGCCCCATTCAAAGATATATATTGAGATTTGTACCCCAAACTTCGTACAAGAACTGTGTCCTTGGAATCTGTCTTCTGAGGGATAATGATTGTTCCTTCGGATGAACTGACAAGGGTTTGATTCTCAAAAAAAATGTAAGCTCCTTCAATCGGACGTCCGGTTTCTTTGTCTATAATCAGCAGTGTCCTATATGTATCTGATTGCTGTCGGTATTTCTGTGCATGCATATTTGCAGGAAATATTACACATAGCCAGACAATGAATAGACACACATATTGGAAATATGCATAAAATGTCATACTCTATGAAATTTGTAATCAAATTATAAATTGTTTGAGATAGTCAAAGGGCACAACACCCCCTTTTTGCATGTCATCTTATAATGCATGCAATCCATGAAAAGGATTATAATAGTTGGACAGGAGGAGCGCGGAGCGAAAATAGGAAAAAAGTAACAGTAATGTCCTTTTCCTTTTGGATAAGATATTCAACAGGTTTTCCTGTCAGGGTACAATTGTACTCATAACTCTCGGCTTCGGTGAATGAAGATAAAGTGAACAGGCAGATAGCACATTTATCAGCAGAATCATGATGAGAATGCTGTTGCTCATCATGAGATATACAGGAATCTTCTTTGTGAACATGAAAGGCTTTCACAAAGAAGAAAGGCATTATAGTTAGCAACAATAAGCATGCCACTACGACTCTGTATTTCTGCTTTTTTCTTGTATTATCCATTGAGCCGCAAAGATAGCAGATTGTACAATTGTATGCAATACCTATAAATGATGATTTTTATAAGTAATTAAAAACAGAAAGCTTATTTGTTAGCTTTCTGTTTCCTGCTTGCCATTCCCTGTTTTTGGGAATTAGTTTATAGAACTCTATTTCTTGAAATAATGCAATGACATGGGATTTCCTACTGTTTGGATAATCGGTGATGGAGAAATTTTTCCGGATGAAGGATCTAAATAATAAATACCTTTGTGGTTTACCGAAGCATTGGCAATGGATAGTCCGTCCTTGTAGTTCGAGACAAGTATGCCATAGCCATTTGATAATTCCAATCCGTCTATCGCTTTTAGCGTTTTTTTGTAAATGTCAAATTCTACAGCCCTATCAGCAATGGCGGTATGTCCTTGTTCTCCTGGTTTGTAATAGCCGGGCATATTAATGTAGCCATAAGCTTTACCATTACCAATATAGCAAATAGAAGATATAAATCCTCCGGTTTTTGCTTCACCGATAATTGCTGCATCGGTAATTGTCCAATGATAGGTTGGGTCAAAATCAGTTTCACCCTTCCTTATTCTTAGAATACCTGCCTTATGCCCTACTACCATGCCAAAATTTCCTAAACAAGAGATGTATATATCTCCTTTTTCATCAATGAAAATAGAATTGGGATCGATAGGACGTGTCGGTTGAGAGAATCCGCTACTTTTCTCGGAGATCATCTTTACTAATTTATCGGTTTGAGTATCAATAACGGCTACGTCACTTTGTGTATATTCAGTTGGACTGGTCCAACCTGCTACCATTTGGCTTAGTCCTACAAACAGTAAACCATCTCGCTTTATCATAATTGCCGGATCCGGATTTTTGTCTTTTATGCCCAGTGAAGTTAAATCAATTTCACCTGTTTTTTGCATGGTTTCAGGGTTAAACACGTAGATTATTCCCAAGCCGGCTAAAGATAAATAGGCTTTTTGAGAAGATACTTTCACTATACTGTTTGCGCTGTTGTTAGGCGGTAATGCCATTGTTCCATTTTTCTGTAATGTACCGTTAACTCGTGAATATTTTACAAGTTCGTTTTTAGTATCACCTGCATAGCTTGGAAAGACAAAAATCTCTTCATCAATCACCAAGGGATAAGAACCGCCATAGGGAATAGGAATAGCATTATTGTTATCAACTGAAATTGTACCTTCTTTTTCATTAACCAATTGCATATAGGCAGCTCCTGTCATGCCATCTGCATTGGGCATGATAGTAGTTAATAAAAGATTTCCATTACCCCCGGCTACTGAGGGATTATCCGGATTGTTTTTTTCACATGCCGTAAAGGCTAATGTTGACAAGGCCATTGCTGTAAAAATTGAAATTGTTTTTTTCATTTTTTTTGCTTTGAGGTTTATTTACTATGTTATTTAAAAACGTATCTTAGTCTAATGCTGAAGTTGCGTCCGGGAAGAGGGCGGTTAAATTCGCTTATCAATCGGGCGTTGGTGAAGTTATTAAGTCGCCCCATTATGAAATAACGTCCACCGCAGAAGCTTTGCTCAAATCCGGCATTGAATGAGAATGAACGTGGAATGCGGCGTTGCTGATGCTTACTTTGTTCGAAATCATACAAATATTCTTCTACAAATGCACCATCGGCGAAAAAACGTGTGGTCATTCTTTTTCCTCCAAACAGGTTTTCTTTATGGAATTCAAGTCCGGCATTTGCCATTAAGTAAGGAATATTTGGTATTCTGCTGCCTTTGGTAGGATTGATAACTGAAGTATTTTGCTCATATCTCCTGGTATCGCGCATGTCCTGATATGTTGCGTTGGCAAATCCATAAAGCCAGGATGTAATGTCTGCTTTCACCTCCACCTCTATTCCCAATGTACGCATTTCGCCAAAATTCTGGTATTGGGATTGCAGAAAGCCTCCAGTAAAACGGATCATATTTTGTAGATACATGTAATACCCACTGACTTCTATCTGTAAGTTACTCGGTGATTTTCCCGTTTTATCGAACAATACGCCGAAATTGATGCTTGTATTTCGTTCGGGCTCAAGGTTACCTGCTGGGGCTATTACATATCCGTCACCCAAAAGCTCGTTTTCTGCAGGTAGCCGTACATCGTAACCTATTGAAGCCTTTGCCATCAGGTCGGGGGTAATGCGATAGCGTAGAGAATTACTTATTCCGAAGTTATTTTTTTGAGTGTCAATGCTTTCAATATGACTGGTCAAAACACTTGCCAACTTCGTCTTCATGGTGTAATAGTAATATTTTAGGTTAATTGAATTTAGGAATCTGTCGTTTGCTGTACGGTAGTCATAATTAATTCCTGCTACCCAGCTTGTCATATTACTTTTGAAATTGGTGTGGTAGCCTATCACTTTGTCTTTTAAATCATCTTTAGGGTCACCATGAGCATAATTGAATAATGAGTTGAAATTAATAGAATGATGCTTGTCTATCAGATAGTTTAAGTTAAGTTTATGAGAGAGTGTATGTTTGCGATTTTTTGAAAGTGAAGCCCATTTTCCAATTTCACCTCCATATTGGGATACAGGCTGATATCGAGAACCATCCCAATGTGTTCTGTACGATGCTGTATCGGTAAATTGATAGTCTGTATAAACATAAGCCAATTGCCAGTCAAAATCTAATCCTTCGGTCAGAAAATTTTCCCGTTCTATTTTGTTGGCGAAGATGAAAGCGTCGGAATGGCTGTGTGCATGCTGAATATTATATTCTATTCCTTGTATTTCTTTATAAGTCCGTAGAAAGACAGGCTCAAACTCAACCAAATCGAACCACCATTTTCGTGCTTTGAAACTACCTCCAAGTGTTAGTTTTTGGAATTGGTCATGATCTCGTTTTATCATTAATCCATCTTGGAAAGGAGATTCCATTGTGTAGTTATTATCTGAATAGGTATAAAAACCACCAGCTCCGAATTCATATCCTTGGGGTGCAATATTTCGCTTGCCGACAAATGAAAGTTTGTGGGTATTATAACTTCCGAAGGTGTAATTGGCATCTAAATATTTGGGAGGATATTCACGGATTACGAGATTGACGGCCCCTCCTACTGCTGAGCCTCCGAATTTTGCAGGTACAACTCCCTTGTAAATTTCAATACGATCAATCATTTCCACCGGAATGTCATTGATGTCAATGAAGTCAGAATTATCATTCATTGGATTTCCATCGATAAACAATCCTATTCGTTTTCCTTCTAAGCCCCTCACAGAGATGCGAGAGGCACTCCCTACTCCTCCGGTGGATCGTACAGTAACTCCAGCAGTCTTTGCCAATACGTCTTGTACAGTATTTACGGTACCTTGAATTTGTTCCATTTTGATGACGGATACAGGTAATGCTTGTTCTCTTAGTTGGCGAGCTGCACTTTTAGCAGTTATAACTACTTCTTTCAGAGATTTATCTTCTTCTTTTAACCGAATTACAATCTTCCGGGTCACTCCTCTATGTAACGTAATCTTTTCCTTCTGTGTGTGATAGCCAATATATGAGATTGTGGCTGTGTAGGAACCATCTTTAAGCTTTGAGAAGGAAAATTCTCCATTTTTATCAGCCGCTTCTCCTTTATTGATTTCATCAATATAAACAGTAGCTCCGGTAAGAGGTTCTTCATTAACTGCGTCAATGACGATTCCTGCAATTCTTCCGGTTTGGGCCATTAATGCCGTATATTGGAATATGCCAGATAATAAAAATATGCAAATGAAAAAGATCTTTAGGATGCGATTGTTTATTAAAGAATCTTTTCCGAATTTGTTCACAAAAAAGGCCCGACTGTCAAAGCCGGGCCTTACTGAATCACACATATTGCAATTAAGAGATGTGGGTGGATGTACTTTCATTTTTTCTATATGTATAATGATGATAGATCTATTTAGACTGTCGCAAAGTTCAATGTTTTATATCAACCTGTCAATACCTAAAAATAGTGATTTTTACACTGTCTTCTCGTATTTAAGGAAAATATCAACTTATACAGATTGCCCGGAACAATGACGGACGGAGTACCATCGTAAATTACCATAAAAATAAAATGCTAATAAGCTTATAATTAGCTTATTAGCATTTTTCGTTGTGATTCCGTTGCCACTATTTTTCCTATTGGCCGATAGTCAGTTATATATCTTTTGTTGTCTAAACTCTATTTTTGCATTAGAATTTGAATAGTTCTCTCTTTTTCCTTTAATAATAATTTAAGGTGCTCTATTTCCTTATCTTTATCGGCAATCATTCCAGCAGTAGCATTACCGTATATTGAAGCGGCACTCCCATCACCGTGTACTATTGACTGATTAAACTGACAATCATCGTCAAACCAATAAGAGATGGGTATATTCAATACCTTGGATATTGCTTCCAATTTAGAGGCATCAATACTCTCTTGAGATTTCCATTTAGTTATGGTAACAGCACTTACTCCCATTTTACCAGCAAAATCCTTTTGACGGATTCTTTTTTTTTAAATAGCTCATCTAATTGATTTCCAAAGTGTTTCATAATTATAATTAAAATAACAGGAAATTAATTATTAAAGTATTTGGAAATTAATTTCCTTAGATTTATATTTGCATTATAAATCTATGAATAAATAATCAATATTAAATATATTATGGACGAAAAAAAGAAGAAAAAAACAACTGATGGCTTGGCATTGCGCACCTATTTACGTACTCTGCCAGTATGTGAAGCTCCCGAAATGGCTAAAAAATTAGCTGAAGAATGCAAAGTACCTATTTATACTTTTAATAATTGGCGTAGCGGATTGGCTCGAATCCCAGAACTGGCAAAAGATAAGATAGAAGAAATAGCAGGAGTAGTAATTTTTAACAGATAATTATATTATGACATCATTAATCCAATTCCGCCAGACAAACAATGGAGATGCTCTTGGAGCTTCCATTCATGTTTTTGTTGGTTCAAAACTAATAAAAACATGAATAAAAATGATGAATGGTTAGCCATACCGGGCTTTCCCCGATATAAGATAAACAGAAACAACGGGGCTGTTATAAGTACTTGTAGAGGAAAGATACAATATATTTCTACGAAAAGAAATGCCGTTACTATGAGTACGGAGGTAGGGCTACGTGTTAGGTCAACACCAGCGCGTGTCCTATATTCCTCCATACATGGGATAAATATACGTGATATACCCTCGAAAGCTGTTATCCGAATGAATGAAGCCGGAGAACCGGAACTGATTTCCAGAGAAAGACTTAATAGAGATATTATTGATATTCTTCGTAGTTCTACCCCTCGTGTGGATGTGTTGCAGGAATACAAAAAGTCTATCGAGTTCATAGAATTAGTGTTGTCATGTTATAAGTCTGGTGACTTTGCACCGATAGTCTCCAAAATCCAAAATATGAAAGGATTAGTAACCAATTATGTCAAGAAAAGATTCCTTCTGTCTGATGAGTATTCCTTGGATATGGTTTGGTACGCTGTTTCCGAATTGGCGTTGGATGATATTGTGAATAAAAAGAGAATGATTCCCATGCTGGAGTACTACTTGAAAGCTATTTCCCGTTCATATGTGGCAAAAAAAAGGCTATACCTGCGTAGAGAAAAATCTATAGACGATCCGAATGATTATACAATGGATATATACAGATAATTAATCCAAAACTTATTTCCAAAAGACGTAAAAAGGATAAGACCAAGAAAATTCACAGAAAATAACTTTCAAAACGAACTCGATACGTATATATTGTTTCTTGGTAAGATTTAAGTCCTACCTCTTGAAATCAAAAACAGTGTTATTCGTAGCGGCAATATACAAAAAACTTATGTACTTTACCCAAAATGATATAAAACGAATCAAGGAAGCTTCCAAAGGTAGGCTCCTTGATGTTATCGGTGACTTCCACGAATTGAGAAAACGTGGGTCTGAATACAAATGTGAATGTCCTAAATGCCATGGACAGGAAAAACTGCATATCTCTCCAGCCAAACAGATTTTCAAATGTTTCAGTTGTCCGGATATAAAAGGTACAGAACCATTGGACTATCTGCAACGGGCAGAAGATATGCAATTCCTGGAGGCATGCGATTACTTAGCACGCAAATTCAATGTATTGCTTGACCCCAAGCCGGAGAAAAAAACTCCCAAAGCTGCCAAAATGAAAAAACGAAGCAAGGAGGCTAAGGGAGAGAATGTCGATACATTCTGTGCCCGCATGCTCGCTGGTAGCGGGCTGACTTATCAGGATGTAACGGCACATATTTTCAAGAAGGGAGATACACAGAGTATTTTTGAGGCGAAGACTTTCCGTCCGGGAACCGTTGACGAATATGGCAATATCGTTGATGGGGACGATGTCATTATTGAATATTACGACTTGGACGGTATGCCGGTCACTTACATGCGTAAGATACCGGGACGTGGTAAACAGGAATCTAAAGTGTATTATCGTGTTCGCTGGCAGTTTCCGGACGAACACCGGGACGAAAAAGGAAAGCCATTCAAGTATAAGTCTCCTGCTGGTAGTGGTACGCCTATATACATTCCAGAACGCATGAGACAGATATACAAAAAGAAAGAACAATTGTCAAGACTCTACATCCAGGAAGGAGAAAAGAAAGCAGAAAAAGCATGTAAACACGGTATTCCTTCCATAGCTGTCAGCGGAATTCAGAACCTGGGACAGAAAGGGGCATTGCCGGAAGACCTTGTCAAGATAATCACTGTCTGCGGAGTCAAGGAAGTAGCTTTCATTTTTGATTCCGACTGGAATGATCTTTCCAGTAATATAAAGTTTAATTCTCCCGTTGATTCACGTCCCCGGAGTTTTTTCTCTGCTGCTCGCAATTTTAAGGAATATATGCGGATGCTGAAGAACCGTGGCATTATGGTGGACATATTCATTGGTCACATCAATAAAAACAATGAGGGTGACAAAGGATTGGACGACTTGTTAGCCAATAAGTTGGTCGGCCATGAAGAAGAACTTGCCGAAGATCTGGAGTTTGCATGTAACGAGAAATCCGGAATGGGCAAATATGTGGAAGTATTTAAAATCACCACATGGAATGACCAGAAGCTGCGAGAATTATGGAACTTGCACAGCCACGAAAAATTTGCCGAACAACATCGCGAAGTTCTGCAAGAGCTTCCGGAATTCATCTTTGGCCGATATGCCTGGAAATTTGATGAAAATGGGAAACTGGTATCTGCCCTACCCTATGATGAAGACGAAAAGTTTTGGAATGAGGATTATAAAGAGACAAACGGTAATAGGATACCGGTATTTGAATACGATTATGTAGCCGCAAAAACCTTTTTTCAAAACCGTGGAATCGGCCGCTATCGCCTGCTCGACACCAAGATGTGGACGTATATCCATCTGGACCCGCCAGTAGTCCGGACAATTGACGTGGAGGATGCACGTGATTTCATGTTTGCCTTTGCCGAACAGAATTGCAGCCGTTTCGTCAACAACCAGCTACTCAAGGGAGGTTCGCAGTATGTCGGTCCGTTCCAGATGTCAAGGCTCGCTTTCATTCAACCGAATTTCATTTCCCCATCCCGTGATGAACAGTACTTCTATTTCCGTGACCGATGCTGGCACATTACCCAACACGAAGTAAAAGAGGTCGGATATGAAAGTATCACTCATCAGATCTGGGATGAGCAGCGGAAGGATACCGATGCCAAGTATATCGGTCACCCTCTTATCGTCTTCAGGGAGAATGACGGCAAGTATGAGTATGAGCTTTCTCCGGAAGGCAAGAAATGCCACTACCTCCAATTCCTGATCAATACCAGTAATTTCACCTGGAGAAAAAAAACGGAAGATATTGAAAAAGGTGAACTATATGAGAATAACCTTCATTTGCTCAGCAAGATGTGCGCCATCGGATACATGTTGATGGAATGCAAGGACGCGAATGTGACACGTGCCGTAATCGGCATGGACGGCAAGCAGTCGGAAGTTGGTGACAGTAACGGTCGTAGTGGTAAGTCGCTTGTCGGTGAACTGCTGCGTCAAGTCGTCGATACTGTTTATATATCCGGAAAACGGACAGATATTTTCAATGACAGTTTTATCTGGAATGACATTAATGAGCAGACACGCCTGGTGTTCATTGATGATGTCATGTTGAATTTCAACTTCGAGTTTCTGTTTCCCAACCTTACTGGGGACTGGACTGTAAACAAAAAGGGTGGCGCACGCATTACTTATCCTTTTGCCAAGTCGCCCAAAGTATATATCCCTACAAACCATGCTATTCGTGGCACTGGTTCCAGTTATACTGATCGGCAATGGCTGATAGCCTTCTCTGATTTTTATAACGACCAGCATAAACCCATGGATGATTTCGGAGTATTGTTCTTTTCTGAATGGGATTTTACCCAATGGAATCTGACTTGGAATATGTTGGCCAACTGCATACAACTGTATCTGAAATTTGGAGTTGTGCAAGCACCAGGCGAACGCCTGCAACAACGTAAACTCAGGCAGGAGATTGGCGAAACCATCATATCCTGGGCGGATGAATATTTTAGTAGTGAAGAGCACTGTCATCGTACCCCGCGCAAGGAAATTTATGACAATTTCCGCAACTATGATCCGCAACAAAGTAAATATATCAGTTCCACTGCCTTCAAGGACAAGATAAAAAAATACTGCGAATGGAAAGGATGGATATTCAATCCGCACAAGTATGACGGAAAAAGCGGTTTGCCCCTCTTCTTGGACAAAGATGGGAAACCGGTTATAGATGACAAATCTGGAGGAGTGGAATACTTTACCATAGGAAAGACTGCCGGAGAACAGACTACCCAGAGTGACCCGCTTGATTTACCGACAGCTAATCCGGATAATAAGCTTGTATTCTGATGGGCGAGACACATTCCGATATTATGGCCAGACTTATGCCCCTCTATGAGATGTCACCCGGACGTTTTATGGCATTCTACAATGCGGTGTATCTGATGTGTATTGACTTACCGGAAGATTGCCGGTTCCGTATCTCTGACCGTTGCCAGGAAAAAGACCTGGAATTGTTCCGGAATATAGTGAAACTTCTTATTGCAGAGCAGCCCTACGACAAGTATGCAGGACAGTTGGAATTGTCTGATGACCTGGAATACGTGAGACGGACAACCGGCTTTAAACCCTCTGGAAACCGCTTTTCTCCGAAGTGGAATAGGAGGTAGAATACACCAATTTATTATGATGTAAAGATACATATTTTCAACAAATTACGCAAGTAATCATGCTAAAAAAAGAGAACAAAATATTAGTGGTCGTTTCTCCGGATCCGGCGGAGCGTAATAAACTGTTGAGCCGCCTGGCCGTACGGCTCGGTTTTGCCCTCATACCTTCGGATGCAGCCAAGATTATATCGGGCGATATCCACAGTACGGACTTGGCAACAGCTTACTTCGTTTTCTGTAGCAACTACAACTTCCGTGGAGCCGTACTTACCAACCAGCGCCTCTATGAAATGGCTGCACGAGGTTTGTGCATAGCTGTAGGAGTTCGTTCCATTCCCCGTGAATACGAGTTCATCTGCAGGGTATTCTATCCGGAAGATCTTTTATAGTTAGAAGTATTTTCATCTCGGTGCTTCTGAGAGAACATAATGCGGAGGTATTTTTGAATAGTACATATTAAGGTTGCCCACCTCCAGTGGTACGTGAGTACCGCTGGAATGCTATTACCCCTTCCCCCTCTCCCCCATCCCGTTGCAATAACAGTTTGGACAAACGTGCATGGGAGGCAAACGCAGCCATTCCCGGAAAGGGGTATATTATTCTTTTTTTTATTATTCTTTTTAAAAACAGACTTCCTTAAAAATAGAAAAAAAATCGTGCATTCGTACGAAAATACATTTTTTATCACGTATAAATTTTATATACAGACAATTAAATGCGTACAAAATCTGCACGAATTACGCACGAATTGCGTACAAATTGTACTTTTCCGCAAAAAATACCGAAAAGTACGCAAACAGAAAAATCAGTGCGGTTTTGTACGTTTTTTGTACAGATGTAACACATTGATAATAAATATATTGAGAGTGTACATATGTACGAAAGTACTGACGCACGATTTTTATACTATATTTGTGCAAGGGCTTGGTTATGTTTTCTGTTTTTAGTATATTTGCGTAAAAATCAATACTTTAATGATAAAGAAAGATCGATTTGTCTGTTGGCTACCCTGTAAACCGTATGTCAGGCAGTTCTTACTACATAACTTTAATGCTCCGGATGATACTTGGACTGAAATAGTAAATCTGTCTTCCGATAAGGAGCTTCAGAATGATTTTCTTTCCAGGCTGTCAAAACGCGGCCGTTACGAAAGCAGATACCGGAATCTCTACCGTTATACGGGCAACATAGCAGTGGAGATACGCCGTGATGATTTCTACCGATATGGATGGTCCATGTCAAATACTGAGGTAGTGGCGTTCGGTAACAAGGTGGAGCGACGGATCAAACAAATTCTTTTCCTCTATCTCGATACTAATGTCAGCATGGGTATCCCTCTATCAACGGCCATCCGCAATTTCCAGAACAAGTTTGGTTTTGATGAAGATAGCTGGCCCTATGATACTATCCGTAGGGAGTATAACCGGCATGGATACAGGAAAACAGTGGAGAATACTACAATTTTAGAATTTATTAACCGTATAATCTTGGGGAAGTTGTCGGAATTTGGGACAATTTCCCAACAGGGGAAAAAAGCCTATGAAAGTAATAAACTATGATTTTGAAAATATTGGTGGACTGTTGCAGGTGATTGCCGTTCCTCCAACTTCGTTTTTACAGATCCGTAAGGATTGTACCACTGGTTTGAACTATTTGGAACTCCGTAACCGGAAAGATCTTGTTTCCATACCGGTATATGCCAATGATACTTATATGTATAATGAGGATAAAGAAATTAATGATGCGGGTGATTGCTGGAATGTATCTGTAGAAGGTGTAATACCCCGGCTTTCCGGGACAAACTGTAAGCTGGTTGAAACCTTGGAACGCGGTTTATGGTATGTACTGGCGGTGGATGGCAACGGTGAAGTACATTGGTGCGGCCAGGAAGATGCATTTATGCTTTTTTCCACACGTAAGACAAGTGGAAAATCTACTTCAGAGCGAAACGGTATTTCTTTTACATTCTCATGCACGCAGGATGAACCTACTGTTTATATCGTTGATATTGATGAATTATAATCCTATTTTTTCATTCACCAATAAACAATAAGCTAAAAAACAGATGCTTATCCGAAACTTTTCGGTGTCCGATGTCCTTGGACACCGTTTTTTTTGCGTTTTTCTTTGCGGAAAAACAATCCATATGAACGAAACAATTATTACTCTATTCGGTACTATTGACCGCTATTGTTATGGTAAGAACTACATTAAATATTTCTTGGACAAGGCACAGGGAAATCCCGTGCGCCTGAAAGTCACCAGTTATGGAGGGGATGTTGCTGAAGCCGTTGCCATCAGCAACCTGCTGGCCGAGCATGGCGATGTTACCGTAGAATTCATAGGCTTCAATGCTTCTGCAGCTACCTGGATGGCCTTCGGCGCCAGATCCATAGAAATACATGAGGATGCCATGTGGTTGGCACATAAAAGTTCCATCGGCGTTGATATATATGGTTCACTTAATGTGGATCAATTAGAGGAAAAAATCAGAGAATTGGAGAATGCCAGGAAAAATGCAGAGGCCATTGATCTGATGATTGCCAAGAAATATGCTGACCGTTGTAAGAAAACAGTTAAGGATGTTATCGGGCTGATGTCCGAAAGCCGCTGGATGCCTTCTTCCGAGGCAAAAGACTGGGGATTTGTGGATAAGGTTATTCCGGGAATCAACAAACGTATACAAATAACCGATGAAATAATAGGCTGTTTTAATGCTGTCGGCCTGCCTGTTCCTGTACTGACCGAAGATAACGGAGCTAAATCATCAGGATTGGTTACACAAATTCTTGAGAGTTTCAAATCATTTTTATCCAACAAGGATGTTTCACTTACTAATTCAATAACCATGCGTAAAGAATTTCAATTCATCAACCAACTGCTCAACTGTGAAGGAGTTGAAGAAAAAGACGGTAAAGTCTCGCTTACCGAAGAGAACCTGAAGGTTATCAATGATGGTATCAAAAAGGCCTATAATGCCCAAAAAAAGGCTGAAGATGATTTAGCAGAGGTTGTCAATGAGCTTGACAGCCTCAGTGACAGCATCAAAGATGCTGCCGGAAATAAAGCTAAGGTACAGGTTATCCGTAATATCGTAAGCAAAATTCCAGGAACTTCGACAATCAGCCATCAGGAAAACGATGAAGATAACAAGTTTGCCGATATTGCGACAGATCCGATAAACCGTTATGAAAATGAATAACATCTAAACTATTTTATCTATGGACTTCAAATCACCTATTGACATTACTGCTGTTCTGACTGCGGTAAGAAAACACAAGGACATTCTCAAGGCAGTCGATAAGCTCGACGCTTCTGAAGTATTGAAACATTTCACTCCGATTCCAGGCATTACAGATTCCATCGAATTGGGCAAAGTAGAGGGCGGTACTGTTTCAGGAAAATACATCGGCACATTCGAAGCCGGAAAAAGTCAGGGAAAAGTTGTTCCCCGTCGCCTGATCGTACGTCCGGTTGTCATGGAAATGGCTGACGAGCCCGAACGCTACAGGCGGACCTATATCGCGAATGTTCCAGGAGCTTTGCGTAAAGAACATCCATTTGAATTATGGCTTATCAATCACGGGCATGAACTTGCATCCAATGACCTCCTGTTTGCCATTTTCACGGCAAAGTACAGTGCAAAGTCGGAAGACAAGGACATTGAAGATGCATTTGACGGGCTGGGAACCATTATTTCTGAGGCAGAAGCCGTCGGGGATATATCGAGCGTGGAAGGCAATGTATATGCGACGGGAGAAATCACACGTGCCAATGTCGGTGAAATCTTGTTGAAAATGTGGAGACATATGCCGAGAACCTTCAAGCGTAAGAAAAACATCAAGATGTTCATCTCCGATGAAATGGGAGACTTGTATGACGATTGGCGCAAGGACGAAGGCACTATTGTCATCGGCATGAAAGAGGACACATCCGATACACAGCATTTGCTTGGCTCAAACAATCGGTGCGAATTGGTACGCCTTCCGAACTTGCCTGATGGCAGCCAGTTTGTCATGCTGACCACCAAGGAGAATGTATGCTACGGATTTGACAAGGAAAGCGACTTCAAATCAATAACCCCGTTTTCTTCCGGCAACCCGTACAAATTTACGGCTGCCGGTAAATATCTTATCGGTTTTCAGGTTGTGTCTGTCCACAAATCGGAATTCTGTGTCAATGACAGACCGTTGGATCCAGCCGGTTCAAATCCGTTCGGCTATATTCAGGTGACTCTCTCTCCTGATGCAGCCGTGAACAATGGTGGGAAATGGCGTATAAAGGGAGAAGCAATATGGAGGGATTCCGGAACGCATGTCGCAGTTGAAGGAGGTAAGGAATATACCATCCAATTCAAAGACGCTAATGGCTATACCACTCCGGAAGAACAGACCAAGACACCGGCATCCGGCAAAGTGGAAAAAGTGACAGGTACTTATGTTGTTAAAGATTAAAAAATAGAAGTATGGCAGAAGTAAATCCCAAACTGTGTATCGCCCTTGATGACATCAATGAAGCAATGGATTGTGAGAACCAAGACAACATGGGCGGCATCATTCCTTCAGTCATTTATGGCTACCATTCCGATGTGGCTGCATGGCCGGACTATCCGAAAAAAAAGGATAGCCCCCTGTCCCTTGAAGCCGCTGGAACATTGACCGGTGACCTTGTCATGAAGGAAGGTTGTCGTGCCTATAAAATGGAGTTCACCGATGAACTGGCCGAGTTCAAGATTACGGACCAGGGAGAAACCGGTGGAGAATCGTACCTGATGGACCTGAATATCATTTCTGCTAAAATGCGTAAGAAGATATTTGGTTTTGAGAATGCCACCAAAGGGCGCAAGATGTTCTTCGTTGTAACCGACAATAACGGTACTAACTATCTGATGGGAGACAAACGTCGTGGCGCTTTGCGTGCATCAGGTGACGGAGCCACCACCGGGGCAAGTTCGACCGCCCGTAATCAGAATACACTTCACTATACGTTCACTACCCCTCGCAAGTGTGTATATGAAGGTGATGTGGAAAATATTCTCACTGTAAAATCCGCCCCAGGAGTCGGAGGTTAAAAGCCCGATTCATGCATGTACCCGTTCTATGTCCGTTTCCAATGCCCGTCATGGATACGGACATTTTACTTTGTCCTATCACGGCAATAAAATTCGCAACATCTTTGCACTACATTAATATCAAGTATTATGGCTGAAATAACAATGGCTTATATCGAAGCACGCAGAGAAGGTATTGACTGGCTGAACTCTGCCAAGAGAGAATACAATGCGGGGGTGGCCATCCTTGCGAAATCCGGTTACAAAAGCATAGTGTCCTCTAAATTGTCCAGGTTGGGTGAAAGGCCACATACCCGTGAAAAACTGGAATATGAAATCCGGCAAATGATAAGGGTATGGTATCATCCTGAGGATCCTCGCTTTGAAAACGTGGATTTGGCAGATGATGCAATTCCCGGAAATGACGGACGTGCGGAAACTGTTTCTGAAGCTACAGCAAATGGCATTGTAGCAACTGCGGAGCAGGAATTAAGTCGTGAGGCAGATGAACAGCCCGCTTATCCGCCTGTAATTTCAAAAATCATCTATGATTTTCGTGAATGTTATAACGAACGTTCCCGACAGCATCGGTTACTTTCAGAGTTGGGTGAAACTAATACGGAAGCCGTGTGTGCCAATCGAAAAGATATTGTTCAGCATGTCGGTATACTTTCCAAACGCATGACTTTACTGGCTGCTATCAAGAGAGAGTATGATGAGAACAAAAGCCTGCCATCCGATCAGCAGTTGGACGAACTTTATAAAAATGCGGGCATTCCTGATGAGAAACAGGAGAGAGAGGATGAAGAAACCGATATCGATTCCATGTCCGTGGAAGAATTGAAGAAGGCAAAATCAAATGCCAAGAGTAAGATTTCCAAAGCCAAGAATATGCTGTTGTATTCTTCAGAAAGCAGGCCTAAAGATGGCAAAGAAAATCCGCTTCCGCCCTGCCCTAAGCGTGTGAGATTTGAGAGGAAGGTGGCTAATCAGGAGGCGCTCGTAGAGAAAATAGATTACCGCCTGGCTGAATTGCAATAAATAGAATATGTTAGTTTGCTGTAGTGATATGATTGAGATGCCGGTGGAGGATATGAAGAAGAATGCAGCCACTGCATTCCGCCTCTGCCAAACGGATGCGGCAGGCTCCGCCCATGACCTGGTTGCGGAGAAGCTGCTGCATCCGGACGCCATGGGAATACTGACTCCCGGCAAGGACAAACATTTCTATTCTTCCGGGGCATTCAATCTGATACAATTGATTCTCTATATTTTGAGACAGACCGGTCCTGCACATCTGTTCCTTACAACCTATTCTATCTCCATGGAGAGCATCTCGGCGCTTCGCCGTAAGGTGGAAGCGGGTAAGCTACTGTCGGTTCGGTTCCTGATAGATAACCGGGTGCGCAGCATCTCACCCAAACCGTTTGATTATTTGGTAACTGCATTTCCAGACAGTTACCGCTGCTTGGCACTACATGCCAAAGTGGCGTTGCTGTATAATGAGAACTGGAAAATAACAGTTGTAGGCAGCCAGAACGCTACCCATAATCCGAAATTGGAACGGGGGATCATCCATACCGGCAGGGATATTTTTGACTTTGACTTTAAAATGCTGAATGATGAATTTAACGCGGCAGCAACGTGACGAGATAGAGAAAATGGCATATCGGCTGATTCCTCCCGGATTGATTGCCATCAATATCGGTGCTGACGAAACTGATTTTCTTGCGGAACTCCGTACACCGGGCACTGAAATCCGTAAAGCCTTTTATCAGGGACATCTCAAGCAACTGGTTGAAGTACGTGAGGCTATCATCAAGTCTGCGGTCAACGGCAGTAATCCGGCACAACAGGAACTGATTAAATTCTTTAAAGCCCAACAGCAGTACCTTGAATATGAGTGATCATCTGACAACGTCAAAAAGCAAAGCCGCATTGGAGGAACAAGCTTACGGGCTTATCCAGCAGCATATCATTGATCCTGAAAATAGCCCGTTGCCGGAACATCTGCGTGTGCAGTGCAACCGAGTGTTACAGATAGCCCGCCTCCTTGACGACTATCCGAACGAGAGTCATATAGTCAACATCATGCTGGCGAAATACCGTATCTCACGTACACAAGTGCGTAAGGATATCGCCCTGGCGAAAGAACTGTTCAAGACACAGCACCAATTTGACTGGGACTTCTGGTTTGCCTGGATGATTAAAGACCAGGTACAGCTCATCCGGGACTGTAAGCTGCGAGGTAATCTCAAAGAATGGAACAATGCAAAAAAAGTGTTGCATCGGATGATTGGTGAGAAACCACCTTCCATTGAAGATCCGCGTCGCATGGAAAAGAACGTGTTCTATATCCAAATTAGTAGTGTGGGGCAGACAGTGGATATCCCTTTAAATGCAATCCGGAACCTTTCTCAAGAGGAACAGAAAATCTTGGTAGATGCCATGTACACCCCCATTGATGATATACAGGCAGAAGAAATAATGAATTCCTAATCACATAATGGATTTATGAAGAAACTGACAAACAAAAGACTTATCGCCTATCTGGTTGACCATAAGCATATTGATATGGTATCAGTCAGCAAAACACAGATTATCTGTACAGTAGCTACAAGGTTCAAACCGGACGAAGTACCGCAACTATTGGCAGATACCGGACAGCCGATGCCTCGCATGACTTCCTCTGATGGTGTGAACTATATTGTTTTTCCCCGTTATTGACCTATGGATGAGAACGCCTGGGAAGAAGTCATACAGGTAAATCCGGCACAAGCTGCATTTCTTGTAATGCCGTACAAGAACGGATATGTCATTTATTCGCGTGCAACGGGTAAATCTTTTATCACTGGTGCTGTGATAGATGACAACATCCGCCTGATGCCGCGCGGTATTACCACACTCACCCAGGCTACCATCGGCCAGGCACTGACCAAAACTCTCCCATCAGCATTCAAGATGTTGGAAATGCTGGGATATAAACAATGGGATCCGGTCAGTAAGACCGGTGACTACGTGGTTTGCCGCCGCCCCGTTGAGGGGTGGTATAGGCCTTATGAACATATCATGTCATTTGAGTATGGAATCAGCTTCAGTAACGGACATATGCTTTATATTCTCACTCAGGGAGGCAATAGCCGTGGTCCTAATGCCGACTACAACATCACTGACGAGGCCTTGACGCTCGACAAGGAGAAGTTCGACCAGGAGGCTGCACCCACTAATCGCGGTAACGAGCACATATTCGGACGCAAGTCAAAGCATCCAGTACTGAAGCACCACGGCAATACCTTCCTTTCCTCCATGCCTTACACTCCGGAGCAGAAATGGCTGCTGACCCCCGCCAAGTATTATGAGGAAGAACGTGGCATCCGGTTGTTCGATGTCTGGAACAAGATTGTGCGGTTACAGATGCAGCTCATTGACGCACGTATTGCCGATGATGCGGGATTGTTCAAGGAGATCTGGAATGAAACCGTCCGCCTGCGTCAGAGTATCACACCATTCGTTTCGCGTGACGGCACGCTTTTCATCCTCGGCTCTATTTTCGACAATATCGCCAATGTAGGCATGAACTATATCCTGAACCAGTATAAAGTAATGGATAAGTTGTCCTTCATGATAGAGATACTGAACTACATGGTGGATAAGATTGATAGCTGCTACTACCAGCTCGATGAACGTCATGTGTATTACAATGCGACCAATGACGACTATATACGGGATTTTGCCGAAGATACCAATTTCGATTGGAAACGGCTGGGTAACAATGATGACAGCCGTCGTGATCTGGACTGCAATCCAAACCAGCCGATAGAGCTGACGCCCGACTGGGGATCCGCCGCCTCTTTCCTCGAAGTGGCACAAGAACGCAACTACGATTTCGTCACCAAATTGCTGACCCGTGAGCCGGTGGACAACAATATCAATGAGTTTTTTGTCAAGCGTGACGAGGAGGACGACATTATGGTCAACGCCTTGATGGATAAGTTCTGCCACTATTATCGGAGCCACATCAACAAGTATATACACTATTACCGTGACCGCTATGGTGATGCACGCCGTGCCAATAATAAGAAATCATACAACCAGCTTGCCATTGAGCGCTTGGAAAAACACGGATGGACAGTGGAGCAACACACTCATGCGGGCATGGAACCGCCGCAACATGATAAGTATTTACTCTGGGCTTCCATCCTGGCAGAGAAAGACGGACGATTCCCGAAAAAGCGTTTCAACGGCTCGAAATGCAAATACACACTTGTCTCCATGAACAACACACGTGTCATTGAGGATCGTGAAGGACGTTTTGCCAAGGACAAGCGTAGCGAACGCAATCAATCCATCCTTCCGGAAGAGGCAACACACTTCGGTGATGCGGTCGATAAACGTATATGGACGAAGTATGGACACTTGCTCAGACAGGCCTATGACTTTGTGGATGCACGTATCTGATTGTCCTCATACACAGCCGCAAGCACAATCGCAAAGCTTATGGCAGGACTCGTAATACCTGCAATGATAATCGCAGCACTTTAGATTAAAATACTATGTGCAAGACCGTCCGTGGAAGATTCTTTTTGTCATATTTCCTTATTTTTTGCGTTTCTTTTTGCGTTTTTGGATAGGGCGCGGTAGGGAGAAACGTTCGTTTCCGCTTCCATTTTAATGGAAAGCAGGAATTATTCCTTATCGTTCAATAGGTTGCATTTTTTATAACATTTATTAACCAACATCCTAACACGTACAAAATCCGCACCGGAGAAAAAGATTTTCAGTCTGCTTCTCCGGTGCGGATTTTGTACGTGTCAGCGGTAGGAAGCAATGCTTCCTTGCATTTGTCCGCATCCATGCAGGTCCCCCCGGTTTTTATCCACTTCAAGGAAGAACCGGGTAGATAGGTATAGTTTTCAACTATGTATTTCCGGCCGTTTCCTTTTCTGATTGTCGCCCTTTATTTCTGTCCCCTATTGCCACGCAGTTTCGCTTTTTTGTGCTGCAAAGGTAAATGTTGACGTCACCGGCTCAAGTTCAGGCTGGCGTTTCATAAAAAATCTCCACCCGTTGGGTCGTATTCAGGCCTTCGGTTTTCTGAAAAACTTGCTCTTGCTCCTTACAACACCTTTTGATGCAGCGTAAAAAAGGCGAAACATACCGCGTAGCGACAGGCGACGCAGAAAAAAAAAGCTCCAATCAGGGAAACAGCCAATTAGATAAGGCTCACACCCGGAAGCTCAAGGTTCAACATAAAATTTGCAGCATTATGAAAACATTCACTTACAAACAGGCTATCGAGGTTTTGAACAAGTATTTCAAAGGGTACAGGGTACTCAAGAAGTTTGACGGCATCAGGGAACTAAGTATTCTTTTTCGGGATGCAAACGGCAAAAAGTGGGAACTGCTTTCAACGGCTGACCCCTATTTTCAGACGGTAGAGGACTATGTAATCATTGAGGCATAATATTTTAATACGTAAATTTTAACTCATAGAATTATGAAAAAGGAAAGAGACGGGAAAAAAGAACATGAGGCGCGTCTTCTGAAAAGACAGCAGCTAAAAACATTATCGCAGTCTTTGGTCGCCCGTAGGGAATTGGGCGAATACATGGGAAACGAGGACGACACAGTAAACGGTCTGTTACGGTTTTACTACGCTTGTAAAGGATATACCAACCTAAAGACTTTTAAGGAGTGGAAAGAGACAGGTTATAGTGTCCGCAAAGGTGAAAAGGCGCTGTTGATATGGGGGAAGCCCATTGTGTCGAAATCGGAAAAGCAACGTATTGAGGAACAGAAAATGCAGGGTAAGGAAGAAGAAGCGAAAGAGGATTTTTTTCCGTTGTGCTATCTTTTTGCGGAAAGCCAAGTGCACAAATCCAATGAATAGATTAATCTCTATTATATAAATCATTAATTATTAATTTTTTAAATTTTAAAGACATGGAAAAAGAAGTAAAAACAATCGGTGAAGAAGTAGTTAAAGCAGTAGAGACAATGAAAGAAGCGGGTAAGGCGGAAAAAGAGGCTCCAAAAGAACAACCCGTGAAAGAGGAAAAGCCGACCGATACACCGGCCAAAGGTAAGAAAAGTGCAAAAAAGGATGAAGCGGCCAAATTGCAAGAGGAAATAAACCGTAAAACGAAAGAATTGGAGAAATGTTTGGCCGAACTCGAAAGGAAAAAAGAGATTTCCCGCCAACGTACTGCATTCATCAACGCTATGGATAAGTTGGATGAAGCGACAGGAAAATTAAAAGAAGAAAATTCCTTTGAAACGCCCCTTTATAAATTGCGGTTTGTGGAAGCTTCGAGCTACGGCAACAATAGCGACATCTTTACTATTTCCAACCGCTTTTTATTGGAGGAATTTACCAAGTTTATGAAAAAGAAAATCCAGTCGAAAATCGAAGAGTTGGAGCAGCTTTTAATCAGTGAGTAATAAGTATGAGATAGCCCGCTTTCGGGCGGGCTGTCTCTGATAAAAAATGAATGTATGGAAACTTTGTTTGATAGTGCTTGCCGCTACATGAGCGATAACGAACTCATTTACGAAATAACCAACAATAAGAAAATTGTTACCGAGACGGAACAGCGTAATGGGGAATATGACCTGAATAATCTACTTTCTTCTTTGACGCCTGGGCGTAAAAAAGTGGCTACTGCCGCCATTGAATTATACAAGCGTCAGCAAAGCAAATATAACGGGCAGGGTATCATCCGTTGTAGTTTGGATATTCATGCGCTGATGCAGCCGTTTCTGTGGGATTTGCCGAACGAGGAACTTTGGGTACTGGCTTTAAACAATGCTTCACGACTGATTAAGAAAGTACGGGTATCAGTCGGTGGAATAAGTCAGACGGCGGCAGATGTAAGGCTGATAATGCGTATATTGGTGGAAGCATCCGCAACGCAGTTCATTGTCGTACATAACCATCCGAGTGGTAATAAACAGCCCAGCAGGGACGATAAGCATATAACGGAGAGAGTGAAAAAGGCGGGTGAGCTGTTTGATATTAGGTTGATAGATCATATTATAATAGCTGGCGATACTTATTATAGCTTTGGCGATGAGGGGCTTTTATAGGCAGACGGGTGCTGGGGGAGCACCCTCTGCCGTTTGCTCGCACACTCACAAACGGCAGAGGGTGTAAAGAGGTATTTTTTGTTTTCCGTTCCTTCAACCACGGAGGGGATTTTTTGTCCTATGACAGCGGATGGGGAGATTTTATCTTTGTGGCAAAAAATATATATGATACGTATTATTACAAGATTTATCGGCACTTATGGGTACGATTCCCTGAAAGAATTTTTTCTTTCCTTAGCTCCCAGTTTTAAATACAACCTGCAATTTCCGGCAATATCCCTTAGTGCCGTAACGGCAGTAATCAGTGAATGGATAGGAATCACCCCTTTTCTGGCAACGGCCATGCTCGTGGCGATTGTATCGGAAATGTGGACGGGAATCCGGGCAAGCAGGGCGCAAGGTATAGGATTTGAATCGTTCCGCTTTTCCCGTTGTATTATTAAATTATGCATCTGGCTGATCATCATTTACATCATCCATTCATTCTATTTGGAAAGCAGGTCTGATAAGGAGGAGAATATTGTTATGATGCTTTCCACTCTCTTCTTTTCCATAGTCAAGGTATTTGTCATGACATGGTTCTGTGTGGAACATGTCACAAGCATATTGGAAAACCTGGCGGTTATTGACGGAAAACCGAAAGATGCCTTGATTAAGAAGGTCAAAGCTTTATGGATGGCAATTACTGACAGATTAAAAAGGAAAGTCGATGAAACAGGACGCTAAATATTTGTTGTGTTGTGCTGTTATAGCATTAACCTCCGCATGGTGCGGTTATTGGTACGGCTCACGTTCCCGAAGTATTGTACGTATGCCCGAAACCATCCGCATACATGATACGATATATGCTGATATTCCACAGCCGGAAGTGATTATCCGGGAGGTTCCTTCAGAAATAGATACGGCCGCTATATTGACCGATTATTTCTCTGAAAGACATTATCTTGATACAGTCATTGAGCGCCCTTATCTGCATGTGGAACTGGCTGACGTAATATCCCGCAATTCATTACTTGAACGTAGGGTTATCCTGGATTACAGGCAACCTGTCATTCATGACAATGCACTGGTATTGGGCATGGATATCAGCCATTCATGGTATTTACTGACCGCAGGCTACCGGCACAAATCATGGGTGTTCAGGACGGGGTATGATTTCTATAATAAATCCCTGGTGGTAGGAATCTCTAAAGATTTATGGAAATGGTAGTCAACCTTATCAATAATGCGTATTGTTTTTCATCCGATATGGAAGATATCCGTATTACGGAGATTCGGGAAAAACTGAATGTTAGGATGACGGTTAACGGGCAGGAGGCACTTTCGGAAATATATTATCCTGATACTGGTAATGCCGTCACTATTTGCGATCCAAGTGACATAATCAATGAATATTTCATCCATCCGGAACTCGGTGGGAATGACGAAAGGATCTCCTTGCCTCCCATAATGGTACGTCTGAACTTTTCAGACAATCAATCGAGCGTCGATTATACTTTATATGTGTTCTACTCAAGATATCGTGTTTCTTTTGAACCATTGACAGATTTCATATTCTATTCCCGATATAAAATCAAATACATAAGGCAAAACAGCATTGATTACCTTTCATTCTTTGTCTCTGAAAAGACAAGAGTATTCTTGGATATTATTTATCTGGAATCCGGTGTCAGTATCAAGAAAACTGTCCGGCTGTCACTTCCTGAATCCAACCGCATGGTAGCATACAATATGAGTCTGGTCAAAATAAGCAGTTTGTCAGATATTCATTACGAAAAGATCATATCCTATGATGCGCGTATTACCAATGGGGCATTGGCCGATCTTGTAAGGTATGTTATTGACAGACAAGATCACCGTGAAATGCATCAGTTCCTGTATTACAACGTATTTGGCCTTCCGGAATCGGTCGCTTTTTCAGGGCTGGTACAGCATAGCCCAGAGCTGGAAGGGGATATGGCGGATATGATGAAGCGCAGAAGGAGGTATCGTCCGTTTTTCAATGATCTGCGCACCGTCAATACCGGATATCTTGACGAAAATAAATACAAGGCGGTGATAGACATGCTGACCTCGCCGGTACAGTGCTGGTATGATACTCCTTCGCTCCCAATGGAGATTTATATAAAGGATATTGATTTTACTCACACCAGGATGGGCAATCAAAGGGTGAACGTAAATTTCACATTCTCTCCTGCAAACAGGAAACACCAGGTGTTTAACAGGTATTCATTTGGAGGTGGAATTTTCGATTACACATTTGACAGAACGTTCGAATGACATGATTAATTAATATACAATGGAAACAATACGCAGAAATTTAGCTTTGGCCGATATGGATATCCGAACGGATGAGCACGGGCATCGACGTCTCTTTTCAATAAAATTCGTCAGCAAGGAAGGAAAGCTCTACTTCATTCCCCAAGCTTATGCTTGTGGTGCTGGACGTATGAACATGAAAGAGTACCAACTTCGTGGTGTGCAGCCATGTGACTGTAACGGAAATCCCGAAGGACATCCCTACCCCGTCGATATCGACCTGATTATGGAATATAACAAAATGAAAATCACGTTCTAATGAACATACTCTTTAATCCGAAAGGCATACCGTTGCTAATGCATTCCACCTATATCTTTGGTGAAACGACGGGAATGCCACAGAATGAAATGAAAGAACGTTCCAGGATTCTGGCGCCGAATAGCTTGTCGAATGTCACTTATATTGATATCGGTGGGGTAAAAGTACGACCTTGGGGTGAAAGTAATGACTTCCCGCAAAAAGCGGCCGAGGAAATCGGGAATACCAGCGTGCTCAATACCGGCCTGAAATTTCTCCGTAATTTGACACTTGGCCAAGGAATTTATCCTTGTACAGTGAATGGCTATGATGATGATGGCAACGAAATTCTGAAACCTGTAGCGGATAGTCGGGTACACTCCTTCGTTGCGTCACGCATTGTGAGGCGCTACATGGAGAAAACATTGCGCGATTATCTGAAGTTCGGCAATGGGGCCGTTCAGTTCGTTCCTTCCGCAACCGGAAAATCCTTTGCGGGGATCAATCCGGTCAATGCTCTTTATCGCCGGTATTCCGAAATAGATGAGTATGGGGCATGCAAGTGCATTGTCTCCGGTTATTGGCCGCAACGTCCCGATAGAGGGCAATACACGGTACTGGATGTACTGTCTGAATATGATCCGCAGATGCATGCCGAGACACTGAAGTTCGCCGGTACGATGAAGAATGGCTTTATCATGCCGGTACGGGATAGTTGGAGCAATGATGACCTGTATGGCATGCCGGTCTGGTGGCCGGCCTACGTTTGCGGATGGGTGGAGATAGCACATCTCATACCTTCCTTTTTGAAAAAAGCCTACAAGAATCAGATCACTTGGAAGTGGCATGTGCAGATACCATATAGCTTTTGGGAGAAGAAATATCCGTCCAAGGATTTTTCCCCGAAAGATCGCGAAGCAGCCATTCAAAAGTATATGGATTCAATGGAAATGAATCTGTGCGGACCGGAGAATGCGGAGAAACCAATTTTCTCACATTATGCGGTTAATGAAATGAACGGTAGAATTGAGGAGGAGTGGAAAATCAAACCGCTTGAGAACAAATACCAAGGTAGCGACAACCTTCCGGTATCGGCAGCAGCTAACTCTGAAATACTGTTTGCCTTGATGGTCAATCCGAATGTTTTGGGAGCCGGTATGCCAGGCGGTACTTATGCGGGAAACCAAGGAGGTTCCAATATTCGTGAGGCCTTTCTGGTTAATATTGCCAACGCATGGATTGACAGGCAAAACATCCTGGATCCTGTTGAACTTTACATCAAAATGAACGGCATGCCGGAATGTGAACTGCGATTTCGTAATACGATCTTGGTGACTCTTGATAGCGGTAGTGGTACACAAAAAAAAATAAGCTAATGATATTCAGTGCAGAAAAATGGAATAAGGGTGCTGAACTAAAGGCACTGATGAAAGTTAATACCGCCATCTCGTTCGAGATGATGGAAGCACCGCTTAGGAATGCCTTCCGGCAATTCTTATTCCCTCTATTGGGCGAAACAATGGCGGAAAAAGTGGTAGAAATATATAAAGCCCTCCCGGTTCCCGGTACATTGGAAAAAGACCATGAGAAAGCCGACGGACGGGAGAAGCTGGATGCACGGCTGCTTGAACTTTGCCAAAGAGCAAATGCGAATCTGGCATTCTGGAATGATTTCGATGAAATCAGTGTCCGGATTACAGATGCGGGATTTCAGCGTCAGAAATCTAAGGAGGATGATTTTCAACAAGTATATAAATACCAGGAGGATAACCTTCGCATGTCCTTCCGGAATAAAGGTTTCAATGCTTTGGATGAACTGCTGGAATTCTTGTACGTACATATTGGGGAATATCCGTATTTTGCTCATTCAAAGGCTTATCTGGATCGGAAATCTTCCATTGTCCGCAATACGGCCGATGTTAATGATGTTTGCTTCATTAATGGCAGCCGTATCATTTTCCTCCGCTTGCAACCGCATTTGAAGTTTGTGGAGGAGATGCTGTTGCAACCGGCTATCGGTGAAGGGCTATACAGACGGATGATTACCTTTTTGGCTGATACTCCTAATGATGTGGAACTTTGCAGAAATGTGGAAAGGTTGCGCATTTCATGCGCCCGTTACATTGTGGCAATGGCGGTCAGACGTTTACTGATGGAAACCGGCAGTATCACTGATCGGGGATTATATTTTACCACTGTACAACCGGGTGAAAAAGGCAATGAACGCAGAGAACCGGTCGAGGCGGAACGCATAGCCGTACAGATACAGAACCTGAAAGCGGATGCCGATATGTACATGACAGCTTTGCTTCGGATTGTCAATGAGTGTTTCTCCGAATTCTATGTCGGTGATCCCAGACGGATATTTGATCGGGATAATGACCATAAACATACTTTTTGGACATGAAACACCTCCGTATATCATATAGAAACTTCTGCATCAGACACGAAATCATACGCCTGGTTCCACAGACATGGGCGGAACTCTCACCTTGTCAGTTCTTGCTTGTGTCACGGTTTTATTTGCAGGAAATCAATGACTTTGAATTTATTAGGGAATTTTATTCTTTACCTTCCAATGCAAGATTTGATGATTATTATATATATCACCTGAGTGAACTGATAGGGTTTATCAGTGACTGTCGCACACGGATGGATCATTTTATCCTGCCTCAAGTGAAAGGATTGAAAGCGCCGGGAGAACGCCTGAAAGGAATGTGTCTCGAACATTTCATGCATGTGGACACAGCTTTCAACCGTTATGCAAGTAACGGCAGGGATGTTTCATTGGACACTTTTGTGTCAATGTTGTATATGAAAAACAATGAATACATTGTCCTACCGTCAAATGGGAAAAACAGCTTATTTAGTAAATGGAGGCCGTTGATTCTGCAAAAACGCGTGCAAGAAGTGGCTAAGATTGACAAGCACGTAAAGTATGCTATATTCCTGAATTATGTTTTTGTAAAAAGATGGCTCTCCAAAGCATTCCCTTTCCTGTTCCCGTTGAACGGTGAAGCAGAATCACCGAAAGGGAAGAAAAATAAAACCGTTTCCTCTTCGGTCAACTGGCTTGAGATCTTCGACGCATTTGTCGGTGATGATGTGGCCGTAATGGAAAAATATCAGGCAATGCCCGTAACAACGGCATTCCGCCTGCTGAATAAAAGAATTCGTGATGCTCAAAAACAGAAGAAATGACATTTCCAGAATACATAGAAAAACTGGCGGAAAGGCATGTCGATATACGCCATAATGAAAATAATGAGATACATTTCCTTTCATCGGAACGGGAGAAACATACTTCAATAGACAGTATACTCCATTATCCTGCAGTCATTATTGACCGCGGGTCTGGTTTCGGTTATAGCGGCGGTCCGGGAACATACCAGAAGGAACGGGATTATTTGCTGCTCATTCTTGAACATGTATCCGATACCTCAGATTATGTGCAGATAGAACATGCCCTTGACAAATGCGAACGTCTTCTTGACGAAGTTCTGAACCGGATACTTGAAGATAAGAAGAAAATGAGACAATGGTTGACTTTCTCCCTTGAAGATGTGGAAGCTGACTATATAGTGAATAATGACAACCAGCTTTATGGAGTGGCGGCTTCCATCCGGTTATCTATTCCTTACAAAGCATTTAACTGTCACAAAAAATTCTTGTAACATGGCAGATACAATTGACATACTTAAAGAATTAGCCCGGAAAATACGATATGCCACTTTGGAAGGGGAGAATAGCGGGGAACGTGTAGGACGGACATTGATAGGTATTCTAAACCTGATATCTCAGTTGTCTCGGAAAGAACTGGAGACAGTTTTCCTTCGTAAAGACAAGAATGACCGCACCGATCACTCTTTGGAAATAGGCGGTAACCTTACTGTAGAGGGATTGCTGAAGGCATTGGACGGTATCTCTGTTGGTGACAAGGGCTCCATCACTTCGGATGGCATCGCCACGCTCCAGATATTGAAGGCTTTGGTCATGGCTGAGGTGAAAGCCCTGAGCGTTTCCGGGGCTGCGTCTGTCGGCTCATTGGACTCGGAGGGTAATATCTCCACCGGTACGGACGTTTTGGCAAAAGGCACTGTTCATTCCCTGAATTCCGTCGTACAGGCTCTTTCCAGGACGCATGACCTGACTGTGGAGCAAACCGCCGACATCATGCACCAGATCATCCATGAATACATATCTTCGAATAAGTTCGTATCGGGCTTTCTGGGCGAGGGCTTTAAAGTTTGGAAGGATGATGCAGGGCTATGGCATGGCGAGTTGGATATGCTCACCGTGCGCAAGGTATTTACGGTATTCGAGCTCATGGTTCAGAAGGTGGTCCATCAGGGTGGCATGGCTATCCGTTCGGCTGCCGGCGGCAAGATTACCAAGGTTACCGATGGCGGCAGCTATTGGCGTTGTGAGCATGACAGTACCGATGATTTCGTAGCCAATGACCAAGTGCTATGCCAAGTGTTTACGGGCACGAAGATGAAGCGTTACTGGCGGCTTGTGACCTCTGCCGGGGCGGGCTATTTTAATTTATCAAAAACAGACTGTGAGGCAGGAAGTGCAATTCCGGAAGCAGGCGACGATGTAGCGGTATTAGGCAACAGGAGCAATACCGCACGGCAGAAAGCGCAGATAGATTGCGCGGTGGGTGTTGACGCTCCCTATCGTGACGATTATGCCGGCATCAACTCATATAGCCTTTCCGGTAAGCTTGTTACCCGTACGGGCAACCTTACCGGTATTACGGATGATGACTTCGGCCCGTTGTCCGGTTCAGGTCTTTACGGCAGGAATGTTTATCTGAAGGGAGTTTTCCGTCTTCTGTCGGGTAAGACGGTGGATGGTGCTTTGGAGGAAATTAAAAGGCAGAGTGATGCTGCCAGGGATTCTGCCGATGCGTCTGCCCGGTCTGTTGCAGTCATCAGAACGGAACTTTCTGCAGTTCCCGGCAAAATCAAGGCAGCCGTCAATGAAACAAAACTCTACGCGGATCAGAGCGCGGCCAATAAAGCGAATGCCGCGTTGGAGGTCGCTAAATCATATACCAATTCGGAGATAAGTGTCATTAATGGGAAGATCGATCTCAAGGTGTCAAAGAGTGATTTCAACTCGCTGGGTACACGTGTTTCCTCCTGTGAGAGCCGCATAACACAGACAGAAAACTCCATCCGGTTGAAGGCTGACCAGTCCACAGTCAACGGTATTCACAGCCGCCTTCAGTCAGCGGAAGCAAAAATAACTCCCGATGCCATAAAACTTACTGTGAAAAGCCAGACAGAGGCAATTGCGGCCAGTGCCGCCAAGCGTACGGAAGTCTGGATTGACGCCAGGGGATTGGATCAGAGCAAATATTATCCAGTGACGATAAATCTAAGTGTCGGCATACCCATGTACACCATTACGGTTGACCGTGTATTGGACGTCAACCGTGGTAAGCCCTCATGGAGCACGCATCCGGGTGGTTTCAGTGTATTATGCCGGTGGAGGACGAACGCTTCGGGATGGGGAACCATCGGTGTTCAGAGGATAATACTTGACTACACCTATGCCCATTGCAGTGTATTGCCTGCGGGCAGTATCGGCCAGTTGACATATGGAAGCTTGGAATACATCTATGTTCGTGGCGGCTCCATGTATCACGTGATGGCCGAAGGCGCTACGGACACTAATATCAGCCTGCATACTTCGGCATATACATGGAGCAGCGGGCAGTATTCCCAGAAGCTTGATATACTGACCGCTGTCGATGCTCCTGTTCCCGATCTAAGTCAACGTCCAACTGTTGATGAAATCAAATCTCAGTTTACAATAGACACCGGTGGCATATCCATGCTTGGCAAGAAAATATCTCTTGCCGGCATGGTGACTTTCTCGTCGTTTGACACCTCTGCACAAGCTGTCATCAACGGGAAGGCTACTCCTGCTCAGGTGGCTGCGGCCAAGAGTGAGGCCATCAGTGCGGCTTCTTCCGATGCCACAACGAAGGCTAACAGTGCCAAGAGTGCCGCCATCTCTGCCGCTGCTTCCGATGCGAGCAATAAAGCAAACAACGCTCTCAATGGCGCGAAGGGATATACCGACCAGCTAAAGACTACCATCATCGACGGCGACTATATTAAGACTACCCTGATCAGGGCAGGTTCCATAACGGCCGATAAGATAATGGTAGGCAGTATAACCGGTGACAGGATAATGGCCGGCAGCATAACGGCTGACAAACTCAAGGCGGGCAGCATAACGGCCGATAAGATAAACGTCAGTTCCGTCCAGTCTGCTGTTGTCACTGCGGAGAAAATTGCCGCACTTTCCATTACTACAGGGAATCTGACCGTAACTACCGGTGCAAAGATTGGCGGATGGGCTATTGAAGGTAATGCCCTGAAAATAACACAGGCTGCCGGAGCCAAAATTCTCGTAGAGCCCAGTGGCACACGTTTTTTAAGGATAAACGACGAGACGGCAAAATTGATGTCTGTCCGTGCCGATGGTGTCACGGGTATATATATCTATACGCAAGATACTGCCGGAAAGTGTCTGATGACTATTGCCCAGACGGGTGGCAAAGCCATCGAAAGCTACGGTAACTGCATATTTACCGCCCGTACCGGTGAGCTTATTGATTTCATCGGCTCTACCCGTATCGGCGGCTTGAGCGTAAAGGCAGTACGGACAAGCAGCTTTTATACGTGTAGCAATGATGATACCTGGATTACGTGTACCAATAGCTCGCATATAAATATTACCCTGCCTGCCTCGCCCACACCCGGAAAGGTGATTTATATAAAGAAAGACAGCGGTGGGGGTGTGGGCATCAGAGGTAATGGCAAGTCGATCCGTTGTAACCAGGATTACCGCACAGAGATTTATATTCCCGGCTTCAACATTGCAAGACTTGTCTATGACGGTGCATATTGGCAGGCCATGTGCTCCTGGTGGACGGATTCTTAAAATAATAACTGATAAATAATGTAATAATGAAGAAAATTGATTTTAGAACAGTGACGGTCAAGAAGATTGACGGTAGTATGGAAAAGGTTGACATGGACTATCAAGGTCTTGCCAACTATATCTATAATGAGACAAAAGACCTTGGTGAGTTAGAAATGGCCCGGAGGCTGTACAAAACCGGGAGCCTGGAGCTGGATTCAAAAAGTGCTTCCGCCTTGAGAGTTTATGTCGAACAAGCCTTCGGTGCAGTTGTGCATGAGGTTCTGTTTCCTGTCTTGGATGATATTATTAATAACTTAAAAAAATAAGAATATTATGGAATTAGTAAAAGTGAACGAAACGGTCACCCGCAATTATGGAGGTGGTGGCAAGCAGACGGAAGAAGTGACAAGTATCAGCTACAACATTGTTGACAATGACAATGTAGTCGGCAGTGCGAGTATAGGCGATGGATATTTCAACATGAGTGTCAGTATGCCTGGAAACATGGCTGAGATAAAGAAAAAGATAGAGACTTTGCTTGTCATGGAATGAAATAAAACCCGCCCTGCTTTCACAGCAAGGCGGGCGCATGACTTTTAACACGTGAGATTTAGATGGATTATTAATTCATCTAAAATATAACACTTAATATCTGATTGAAAGTATGGCAAAAGCGGAAATTTTATTTAAAATAATTCGTAAATGGGAAGGCGGATGGAGTGATCACAAAAATGATAAAGGTGGTAAGACCAATATGGGGATCACTCTTGCCACTTGGAAATCTTGTGGCTATGATAAGGACGGTGATGGTGGTATTGATGAAAATGATCTGAGGTTAATTACCCCTGAAGATGTATTTTATATTTTCAAAAAATTCTATTGGGACCGTTATAGGGCTGACTTCATACACAATCAGTCTGTAGCTAATATTTGTGTAGATTGGGTATGGGCATCCGGACGCCCTGGTATTACAGGTGTACAACAACTTCTGCAGATCAAAACGGATGGTATCGTTGGTTCCCAAACGATAGCCAGTATTAACTTGGCAAATCAAAGACAACTGTTTGAAAGAATCAAGGCAGAACGTATCTCTTTTATAGAAAATTTATGTGAGCGTGACCCGTCACAGTTGATATTCCGTAAGGGATGGCTCAACAGGATCAATGATTTCAAGTTTTCAGTTCGTTGAATTCTTGTCCTTTTCTTACATTCTTTCAGCCTTTAGTTTTGTTCTCGAAACTAAAGGCTTTTTTATGGAGAAAAATACAAATCAGGATAAACTGGTTCGCGCATCAGAGTTTAAAAAGAATGTGAGTACCTGGATGGATTCCATCATAAATACATCAGTAGATATCCTTCATCTTAAGACTAACGGAACAAGTGAGCTAAACCGAAGTCTGGAAAAAAAAATGAGATATGCTGAAGGAGGTACTGAAAATGAAATAGACCGTATTGCATTCAAATTCAAACAATACGGAGTATTTGTACACTATGGTGTAGGCCGTGGATATACTCGTATCAATGGTGTGGTAACCAGAGGTTATAATCTTTATAACAAGAAAAAAAGAAAGTGGCGAAATGAAGATATGAAGGCTGCACTGGTAAAAAAAGGCTATTCTGATGCAGAACTTAAAAAACAAAAGTACAGGGCTGAATTGGGTACTTTCACAGTGCTTCGTAAACCTGTTGATTTCATAGACGGAGTAATTAACAGACACATTACCGAACTGGCTGATATCTCAGGGGAGTATTATGGGGACAAGGCCTTCAAAAAGATACTTGACACGTTCGATAAATTAAAAATCCAGAAATATGGCAAAAAGTAAATCGGAGAAAAGAGGTATTTATCTGTATATTGACGGTAAAGAAGTCGTCAATGATATCAATCACATAGAAAAAGAATGCCGACAGTTAACGCAGCAGCTAAAGACTATGACTATTGGTTCAGAAGAATACAATCGTACTATGGCGAAGATAAAGCATCTTCAGGGTATTCTGAAACAACACCGGCAAGAAATTAAAGGCATAACCTCCGAAACCCAAAAGGCCACATTAAGTGTTGGAAAAATGGTTGATTGGTTCAATCGCTTTGGCGGTATAATTCTTTCGGTTGTAGGATTGCTTACAGGCGTTAGTCTGGCGTTGCGCTCTATCCGTAACGAACGCAACAAGCTTGAAGAATCACAAGCCGGATTAAAAGCCTTAACAGGACTTGATGACGAGAATATCTCCTGGTTAACGGAACAGGCGAAGACTCTTTCCACTACAATGACAAAGGAGGGATTGCGTGTCCGCCAGTCTGCCGCTGAAATCCTTGATGCATTCATGTTGGTCGGTTCAGCAAAACCTGAACTGCTTGGAGATAAAGAGGCATTGAAGCAGGTCACTGAGGAAGCTATGCGGTTACAGGCGGCAGCTAAGGACATAACACTGAATGAGGCTGTGGATTCCCTCACCTTATCACTCAACCAGTATGGGGCTGCGGCTGATCAGGCCGGAAAGTTTGCCAATGTATTGGCTGCCGGATCCCAGGCAGGATCTGCCAATATTGCCAGTCAGGCAAAGGCTATACGGAATGCGGGTACGGCTGCCGCTTCAGCTAATGTTCCCATAGAACAAACTGTCGGCTTGATTGAAACACTCGCCTATCGGGGTATCAAAGATGAAGTAGCGGGTACAGGACTGAAGAAATTCTTTCTGGTATTGCAAACAGGAGCAGATGAAACAAATCCTAAAATAGTCGGATTGGATAAAGCATTGGAAAATCTGAAAAATAAAAAGATGGATGCCGGTGCGATCAAGAAGATGTTCGGTGAAGAAGGATATAACACGGCTTCTGTAATCTTGCAAAACACAGAAATGGTAAAGGATTACACGAAAGCCGTTACTGATACCAATGTTGCATATGAGCAATCTGCCATTAACAGTAATACGGCCCAGGCAAAACTGGAACAAGCCCGCAATAAGATGAAACAGGCCGCCATTGAGTTAGGGGAAAAACTGAACCCGGCCTTGGCTGTCAGCACCAATATGATGACAAAACTCATCAAAATTCTACCAGGATTGATAGAATGGCTACAGAAATGGGGGGCATCAATTATAGCTCTCCTTATTCCTGTAGTTGCCTATATAGGCTGTCTCAAAATGTGGGCTTTGTATCAAACAGCTCTCAATAAAGTGACAACCATAGCGACAACACTTAAAATTGCATATGCTGCGGCTACAGCAAATGTTGCCGGCAATCTAACGGGTGCTAATAAAATATTAGTTCTCTTTTCCGGGAATATGTCAAAATCTATAGCCTTGCAGAAAACAGCTACAGCGGTCGCTTATTTATTCGCTGCTGCCAAGGCTGTATTAACAGGCAATCTGAAAGCTGCTCGTGTGGCCATGCTTGCATTCAACGCTACTGTATCTACCAATTTTTATGTTGCTATAGCTGCTGCCATAGCTGCTGTGGCAGTTGCTATATACAAAGTTGCTATGCAGACGACTGAAGCAGAGAAAGCCGTAAGTGATTATCAAAAGCAGCTTGTTACCGAACGTTCAGAACTAAACAAGTTGATTGATGCAGCACAGCGTGCCGGAGATGGGACAAAACGCCGTAGGGAACTGATTGACGAAATCAATATGAAATATGGCAAATATCTGACAAACCTACTGAACGAGTATTCTACACTCGAAGATATTAAACAAGCTTATCAAGAAATTAATATTGCCATGCAAGCCAATATTGCACAAAAAGTTTTGGATGAAAAAACAGAAGAGATCAGTCGTGATATGCTGGACAAGAAAATAGACAAAATGAACAAGGTTCGAAGCACGCTCTCCAATTTGTTTCCTTCTAATTTGACCAACGATATTACGCAGAAAATTGAAAAGGCGGTAAATCTGGCAATTAATAAAGGGCAGACTGCTCAACAGATTTCAATAGCTTTGGCACAGAAAATTCGTCAGTTATACGGTGGTAACAAGGACTTTGAAGATAATCTTCGCAAGGGAATCACAGCATATGCAGATACAGTTATTAAAGAGGTTGCACGCATTAATAAGGTGAAAGAAGAACTGGCTGTATTCGTTCCGGGAGTGGGACAAACAAATAAATTGCCGGAAGTGGTTGTGACAGGAATAGCTCCTAAGAAAAATGACACAAACGGAAATGGGGATATTGAAAAAGAGTCTGAGAAGAAAAAACGCGTGAATAAAGAGTTGGAAAATATCGAAATCAGACACGGAGAAAGGATTGCTTCCATAAAGAAGGAATATTTGAATGATGAACGGATGACTCAATCGGAATATGATAAGAAAATGCTTGATGCCGAGATCAAGTGCCTCAATGAAAAATTGGCAGTGATAGGGATTGAAGAATCCAAACGTCAACAGATTGAGAATAGGATATTGGATATACGGTTAAAACTTTCACAGAAATTGCGTGAAATATTTGCTGATACGGATGAATTTGCAAAAAAGGCTTATGATAAAGAGGTTCAGGCTTTGAAAGAAAAAGAAACCGAAGAGATTGAGACTCTCAAGTTCGGTTTAGAACAAAAACTGATCAATGAGGTGGAATATCAACAAAGACTATTGGAGATTCAAAATAAATACGCCAAGAAAAGAGAGAAACTGCTGAGGGTAGATAAAAAAGAAATCAAAGATAAATATGATCAGAAATTATCCGATACACTCTTGAATGCTTACAAGGCCAAAAAGGGTAATCCACTTGATCAGAAAAGTTTTTTCCGGGAGATGATGACTTCCCTATCCGCAGCAGAGGCAGAATTGGCAAAGATGGATGAGAAAGATCCTGAATATTCTTCGATGTGCAAGTATGTTGATGGATTACAAAAAGCACTTAAAGAGAAACTTGAGGCTCTAAAACTAATGCTGGAGGATATATCAATAGAGCTTGGTACGGCTATGGGTGAACTGTTGACCGGTGACCAGGAGGGTATGCGTGATGCACTGCGCAATACTCTTAACATGTTCTTGGACTTTATTGAGAAAGAGATGATAGCAGCGGTCGGCAGTGTGACAATCGCTGAGTTTATTCTCAACCCACTGGGGATATTTGCAAGCATAGGAAAGATACTTGCTATCAAAGCGGCATTTGCAGGAATTAAGTCTGCCATAGGTAACTTCTATGCGGGTGGTTATACCGGTCCCGGCAATTGGGACCAGCCGCAAGGTATTGTGCATAGCAATGAATTCGTGGCAAACCGTTTTGCTGTGGGAAATCCTAATTTGCGCCCTATTTTTGATGTAATTGATGTGGCTCAGCGTTCTGGCAACGTAGGTAATCTGACGGCGGATGATATAGCAGCCGTGGCAGGATCCGGAAAGGTTATGCATAATGTTCCTGTCAAAACGGGCAATGTCAATGCCACAACTACCACCAATGATCCTGCGATGATGGCAGTGCTTATTGAATGCATACACGTTTTACGTAAACTCAAGGTCCGTTTGGATGATCCGCTTCTGGCAGAAACATATATTACAGGAAAGGGAGGCATCAACCGGGCCCAGAAAGAGTATGATAAATTAATAAAAAATGTTTCCAGATGACAGAAATTTATATAAATGACAAAGCCGCACGATTAATGGAAGGCTTTGACATAGATCTTGTTTTCGAGAATCCTTATTTTAAGGGGGTATCGGATTATTCCTATGATATAGAACTGCCATTACCGGCTAACTTTGGGATTTTCGGGCATATAAATATGGTGGATGTTAAAAAGACCCGTACATTTTATAAGATGGAGATCAGAATAAATGGACGTGTAGTCATGCGAGGCAGCGCAGTCGTCATTTCTGTAACCGAAAGGTCGGTAAAGGTTCAGATGGCATCGGGCAATGCACATCTGAACATGGTATATAGCAACAAGTACATAGATGCTGAAGATATGATATGTACGGTTGATGTACCGGTCAAATCAAAAACATATACGGAAATACCCGAAGCGGACAGGGACAAATACCTTGGGGACGAAAGCCAAACGCATTTCGTTTATTTACCTTATCTTGATAAGGATAACAATTTGAAAAATCAGGTATATTACAACCGTTCAGACAGAGGTGATTCATCCAGGAACAGCATTCGGATCAAATATGACGAATGTTCTCCCATGCCTTATTTCCGCTTTTTGATGAGTGAGGTTTTTAGAAATATTGGTTATGTGCTGAATGAAGATATTTTCAATGACAATGCGGTATATCAGGGATTATATGTATGCCGTGCCTATGTCATGGATAATAAAACATCCCAAAAACAGGTTAATCTCAAGCATTATCTGCCTCATTGGACTTACACGGAATTGATCAAGCAGCTTGAGATATTCTTTGTGGCCTATGCCGTAATTGATGAGAGTAAAAAGGAAATCAGATTTGTAAGTCTGTCAGACTATTATAAAAATGGACAGTCTGAATACATAGATGACATTGTCCGTAAATACGATGTGGATGTTAATGAAGAAGCAGAGGAAAATGATATTAAAGCGGCAATTGTTAAGTATGATATGGAAAATGCGGACAATTTAGACATGCTCGATGAGGAACTTGTCAAGGCGGCAGATAAAAAGTTCTTCGCTTCTAAAGAGGATCTGGAATACACCTTTCAGGGACTGGGGGATGCCAAAAAATATAATGAATTGTACAAAACGGACGATGGACGCAATTATATAGCATGGGATAACGGGGATGGATATGACCCGTATCCGGGATATGGGAAATATGGCAGGTATGAACTCAAAGAGGTAAACCTGTGGAATGGCAAGGATAAAACGGAGGATTCTCAAAGTGAATTGAGACTGTCCATTTGTCCGGTGAAGATGAAGAAATATCTGTATCATGTCTCGGAATGGTCACCGGAGGCCACTTACACGACAGAGAATTACAAGATATTGATGAATTTACCTTATATCACTGAGGAAAAAAGAGAAAATGAAGATAAGGAAATTAACCTCCAGACTTGCTTGCAAGAAGATACCAGGAATGAGAAAAATGTCATAAAGCACATCAATCTTGCATATAATGACGGCTATAAACAGGTACATACCAATAAAGGTAAATGGGGAGTCTATGAATACCTGATGAATTACATGTACACGGATTGTGCCCAAAAAGACAGCCATTTGATTACGGGATTGACCAAATCATTGTCATTAAGGCTCTCGTCAGTTGACTGTATAGGAAGCAGGTTGGGTATTGGTGACACCATGCGTTCGAATCTTGAGTATCATATTGACTTTCATAAATCCTATATTCCCAAAGCCACGCACATATATATTATCAGGAACAAAAAATACATATGCAGGAAAATCAAGGCAAAAGTAACAATGGACGGGATGGATCCGATTTTAGAAGGCACATTCTATCGGATAGAATAAATAGACTTTCCTTGGTATGCTGAAAGAGTATTCTTCCATTAGAATAATTTTACAGAATATTTAACTACAAATTTTCGTAGTAAAGTTTGTCTAATACGTTTTTTCGTAGTATCTTTGTCATGTTCAAAAAATAAGTGATATGAGAAAAAAGAGATTGAGAGCTTCACAACAAAGACTGAAGCTGACCAAAGAGGAAGAGGAATTGATACGGTGTATAAGAAATTATCAGAATTCTTTCCCCAATGGCTATCCGCAGTTGCTTTGGTATTGTCAAGAACTATTTGACAAACTGGTGGATTTACCAAGAGATTAAAAAGAAAGCCTACCCTTTCGGGGGTGGGCACAATTACCCATAAAAATATAGAAGATATGGAAACAATGATTGTAACGCCTCAGGCTGAGATGACAATGAAGCAAAAGCTTCAAGATGTCCTGATGATAGTGTCATGGCGGGAAATAGCCCGCAACTATTTTGGAAAGTCCAGTTCATGGCTTTACCATAAACTGGATGGCATAGACGGAAACGGTGGCAAAGGAGAATTCTCAGAAAAGGAAAAAGAACAAATGCGTGGAGCTTTGTGTGATTTGGCAGACCGCTTGCGCCGTGCTGCTGACAATATTTAAGGCTGCGGGACACATATCCCCCGATTTGAACAAAAAGTCACCCGCCAGCCTTCGGGTGCAATTTCAATCTCGCTTTCTTTATTTATGGAGAAAGCGAGATTTTTTTCTCAAAACTTCTGCTTTTCTTTTGTTATTTAGCAAATTATGTTGATTTTTGTATTGCCAAATATTTCAATTCCTTATGTCGTGCAACCCGTAGGAAATTGGATTCTGGGTGGTTCCGGTTGGCGCACGGCATAAAGAATTGATTTTTTTATCATAATTACCTAATTATGAAACACAGATTTTATCATATATTCATAACTTGTTTCCTTATATTCGGATGTAGTCATAATAAGGATTATCCCCCGGTTATTCCTCCTGAATATAATCACTACCCAGACATGTATTTTAGAATTGATACCACATTAACAAAAAAAATGGATTCATCATCCTCCCTGCTTGGATGTGGCTATGACTGCAAATTCAGCCTTATAAAAGGAAATGACTACATAAGAAATAGGATAATTGATGTGAAGCGGCTATTGAATGGAGAAGGATATGATTATATAAAACATCTCTCTATGAGCTTTCCTCTATTGGAAATAAATAAAGCAATATTACATCAAAGTGGCTACTCTCATTCTCTTATCAGTGCAACACTTGATAAACATGTCAAGGATCTTATGGAAATTAGCGGAGTAAAAACATCTATTGGAAATATACAACTAAAACTTTTTAGAACTGTCACCAATAGTTTTAATAATAAAAGCACAGGAAATATTTTTTTTACATATGAATATTTTAGGCCTACCTGCATTCTCACCCTCCCTGAAGTATATCCTGAATATCTATGCTATTTCCTTTCTGATAGTTTTATTAAAGATCTATATAGCAAGTCTGCTGATGATATTGTGAGAATTTACGGAACCCATGTACTCACGGATATAACGTTAGGTGGTTGGATTTCAGTATCAGCAATCGCCAAATTATCTTCTAAGGGCGACGAAAAAGAAATGGTGAAAAGTATGAATTTATATTATAACCATTTTTATAACTCTTCCTATTCGGCTAATGGAAATAGATACTTCCCCAATTGTGATAGCATTATTTGCAATATTCACATGACAGGAGGCAATCAATCAGATATAGAAATTAAAGATAATCAAATAGTTGGATTTCAGAAATGGCTTCAAAACATAAACCTTAATAACGAACAAATTGTAGATATAGGTAGTATAAAAAAAATCTTATTATTAAGTGACTTCATTATGGATGTCTCAAAAAAGAAAGAGATTGAAGATGCTATTATTAGATACTGTAATTAATTTTATTAACTTTAAAATTATCATTATGAAAACAATTTATTTTTTATCATGCGTTTTTTTATCGTTATTTTTATTTAGTAGTTGCAATGATGAAATAATTAACTCTAATCTTGGTCTTATTTCTACCAGATCGGCAGGAGATGGAAAATACGACTTATTAGGGTATGGTTACGATTGTACATTTAGTGTTTTTAAGGGATCTCGCTATGGAAAAGCAAGAATAATTGATATTGATCGCTTTTTATCGGGACAGGGAAGAGATCCTATTACCAGAGTGGAGAAAATAATGTCACCAGGCAATATTAATATTGCATTGCTTCATGGAGGTGGTGAAGTTGAAGCTGAATGGGGAGCTGATTTAAATGAATATAGTCAAGGTCAGCATAATAGGTATAATGTGAAATCTAATATCAATGCATTTGGCTTAAAATTATTCACAGCAGATCTAAAAAGTTACTATAGCGATTCTTCCAGATTCAGTAACGCATATTGTTTCTATAGAGCCAATATACAAAAAGCAACACGTAAATTGACTATGTCAGAAGTTTCTCCATCATATTTGAAATATTTCTTAACAGATGAATTTTTGGATAATTTAGCAACTTATACGGGTGATCAAATGGTAGCCAAATATGGTACACATGTACTAACTGATATCTTATTGGGGGGTGTGAGTAGTACTATTTTTAATGCTAAAATGACATCAATATCAAATCAAAAAGCCTTTAAAAATGAGGCAGATTTGTTCATAAATCAATTGTCTGCTGGGACAGGGACTACCGAAGCGCAGAAACGGTTTAATAACTTTAAGGATGTAAAAATATCGATAAAGACTTATGGTGGAACGTCTGCAATAGATCAAAAGATCTCTTTTGATCCATTTACAGGGCAGTTAGGAAACATTTCTTTTAATTATACTGATTGGATGAATAGTGTTACTCAATCAGCAGAGCAAATTATAGGTATTGGCAATAATACTACAGAGATCTGCCTCCTTAGTGATTTTATTGGGAACACAACAAAGAAAAAAGAGATAGAAGATGCAATCATAAGATATTGTGAAAAACAAAAGGTAAATATGCTTTCTACACCAACATTCGATTATGAGGAAGGAGTCATATATTATAATTTAGCGACAGATAGCAAGAACTATTTACTTGTAGCTTATGATATTGATTATAGTTGGGAAGCACATTCTTCCCATCCAGCTTATTTAAATAGGCTACCGATAGATAATCGTAATCCTTGGGAAATAAACACTTCAGGAGCATGGCGTGTACGCTGGACTTTTTATCCCTATGGGGAGTATTATCGAATAGGAATAAAAGTAAATGATGGTAGAGATATGGCTTTGGCCATTGGACAAGCAACATTACCTTTTTTTAATGATGGCGCAAGTGATCAATTATGGGATATAGAAAGTGTGGTAAATCAAAAAGATACTTATATGCTGAAACATGTAAGTACTGGACAATATTTATGTAGTACTGATCATAAATTACATCCTAAAAATCCAAATGACAAAACATTATGGTTCAAAATAAAAATTACAAGTAAAAAGTAACTAATGAATAATAATAAAAAATAGATTAGAAAATCCATTGAAATTCCAAAGTTTATTTGATAATTTTTAAAATCATAAAGATATGATTACTTAAGATTCCTCATCCGATACGAAAAAGAAATTCTCGAAGATGGAATTATTTTTTCAGAATCGGAATTCTACGACGAGTTATTCAGTACTATCTTGATGATAGCTGACGAACTCAGAGAAGAATGAAAATTTGGGAGCCTCTTTAGAGGTTCCCATTTATCAACCTTATCAGCATCTTCTTAAAAAAACAGATATATGGACAAACAGATTGAAGGAAGAATCAAAGAATTGGTAGGCAAGTTTCATCTGCTTCGAACCAAGGAAGGAAGTGAGGAATTTGATAACATTTGGCGTCAGTTGAATGCAGATATTCCGGCAGAACAACGTAAGGAGGCCGGACAGTTCTTACTCCAGGAGATGAGACAAGCACGAGAACGCAAAAAACGTATGGATGTGGATGTTCGTAACCAGTTGGGAGATTTATATGATGTGTTGTCTTTATCTTACATATCGAAACAGTATTTTCAGAAAGATCGTAGCTGGTTAGCCCAACGTATCAATGGCAATCAAGTGAATGGGAAAACATGTGCCTTTTCTGAGGATGAATTGGAAATACTTAAATTGACACTTACGGATATAAAGAACAAGTTATCGGACACTATATTAAGCATCAAGTGAATCATTAACACACTAAGAGCGGATTCCGGTACTCCGCCCTTTTTACGAATTAAGAATAGTCTCTGTATTGATTTAGCACTTTTCAAAGACTTATAATTTTGGGGTGGAACTCTAAAAAAGTTCCACCTTTCTTTTTGTCATTTGGTAACTTATTCCGACCTTTGCAATGCCCAATATAAACCAAACGTTTCAATTCCTTATGCCGTGCAACCCGTACTCAATCGGGTTCCGGGTGGTTCCGGTGGGCGCGCGGCATAAGGAATTGATTTTTTAGATATGAATTCATTGGAAGATTTCATTTTAACATATATATCAGAACAAACCATTATTCATCCTAAGGATATTAAAGACAACTTTCGAAAAAAAGGTTATAATATGGAACGTATAACGCAAGCTATAACGGAAATAGATTCAGAAGGATTAATTTCTACTGCACGAGGAAAAACTGAATCTATTTGTTTGACCCGCGAAGGTAAGAAAGCTGCAAAAATGGGATTTGCCAAATATTTGGAAATGAAGGAAAAAGAAAACGAACTGGATAGTAGGATAAAGAAAACGACATTGTGGGGAAACTATATCAATATTGCCAACGCTGTTTGGGGAGCGGTGGGTTTTATATTAGGAGTCCTAACAAAAGGCCGATTAGCAAACTTATGGGAGTGGTTATCTGCAATGTTCTGATTAAACTGCATTTCCGTTGCAAACGAGACAACTGTTCTTCCATCTCTATAGAGTAGTCCTCTAATTCAGAGCATTTATCGGCTGCATATTGTGAAAGCTCTATAGCCTTCTGTATATCTTTATCAGTATATTTCATGACAACTTTATTTTTGGCAAAAATACTATAAATAATTGAATATGAAACGAGTTTTATTTTTAATTATTGCATTGTTAATGTATAATGTTCATTTATCAAAATATTAATATTATGGGAAATAAAATTTTACACCTACTTTTAATATTTATTTGTATCACCTCATGTAATACAAATAAAAAAGGAGAAAAGATTTCAGATAAAAACTCTTTTATGAATATAGATGAGTTCCTAACTTATCAACACTATAATGACAGTTTGGCTTGTTTAGAAAGCACATCAAATAAAAAAATCTTCTTAGATATACGTTTTGGAGATTCAAAGGAAATGGTGACTAATAAACTATTTGTTGCAGTTGAAAATGAATTAATCAAATACGATACGGAGAATTGGTATTTAACACACATGTATAAAGATAACACATTCAAATTTGTGATAGATTGTAGCTATCACAATGACTCTTTGTATGAAATGTTTTTTGAAGGAGAACTTTTAATTCCAGCAAAAATATCTGATTATGACATAAAAATGGCATTATTCGATTATTTTAAAACAGATTTAAAGGATGCCGCAAAATTAAAGCATGATGGTTCCGATTATCGCAACATGTTAAAATATGAAGGTTCAATTAAATACTCATTAGATAATGCAACATTTTATATAGTAGATATGCCATTGGAAAAAAAAATGATAGATAATTTAGATATTTCTGAATCACAGGCTATCGCTGACTTTGTTTTTGGTTCTGAATAATATCATAGTGGTATAGTTTACATAACTTTGTTGCTTACAAAATGCTATTAAGCTATTTTCGAATAAGTGCAAAAAATGCTAAATCTGGTCGATGTGCCCCTTGATTTTGAGACAATAGATAAATATTTGAAAGGATGATAAAAGTTGAAGCGGAGAAACAAAAAATCTCCGCTTTTCTTTTGCCATTTCAAAATAAACCCTCATCTTTGTGGTGCGTTTCATTTTGACAAGGCGAGACTGTTCGCCAACTTTCGCCGTTGGCATTTTTTATGTCTAATGGTATCATATAGTTCCGACCCCCGTGTGGAGTGTTAATGCACCCACTGCCTTGTCAAGGTGAAACGCAACGGGAAAGCGGAACTTTCTTTTTTGATAAGTTTTCTGATTTTTGGAGAAAGTTTCCTTCCCGTCTTTCATAGGATTATTGCATTATTCAATATATTGTTTTATTTAAATAGCGTTTCATTATGACAAAACAAGAACAAAGTGCATTGTATGCACCACAACCCACAGAGGTCAATGTATTCGAGACCGTCAATGCCCTCACCGGGCAAGTGAACAACCTCCAGCGCAAGTATTATCGCGCTCTGACTTCCGACTGCGATATCAAGACCGAAGCAGACAGATGGTATTTCCGTGCCATCGGCTGGACGTGCGCCAGCTTGGTATTCCCGCCTTTGTTTGCGGTTACTGCATTGTGCATTTACAAAGCAAAGAAATGCCGGAAAGGAGGTGAGGAATGAATACTGAAATCACCAATATCGTATTAACGCCCCCCATCAGCCAAACTATCTCGATCTTGCAGAATGGCGGTGCTTGTGCTTTTTGCAATTCCATAGATAGGGCTACCGGATTAATCCTGGATTTAAAGGTTGACAATGAAGTTAGTGCTGATGAGGTTATATCCGTAATAAGTGATTTGCGCATAGTGTCATCCATGATAAAAAGTTTGATTCCAGAAGAGGAAGGAGGTGAACAATGAGAAAGCCCATAGGATTCCGTTCTTATCAGGGCGAGGAAGATCCGAACAAGCAGGACGAATTGAAGAAGCAGCAAGCCGAACGGCAAAAAGCCATAGCCGAATTTATAGGTCATAACTATTCACCTATTGGCGCTACTTCTCAGAAATGTTATAAGACTACTACTGAACTGGTATATGAACTGTCGAACATCGTCAATGTCGCTCCGATGGAGCTGGCCAGGCAACTGACAGATGCGCGGTATCATGTGGAATATCTGGCAGGACAGCCTTACTGGGTGATGTACGAGAAATCATAAATTCGTGCGGCTGCACCTTCTTTTGTACGAACTTGTACAAATCGGTGCAACCGCGTTTCTTTGATAGCTAACACATTATGAATTATCCGCACGATTGCACGATTTTTAGTCTCTATTATAGGGTGAAGCTATTGAAACATTGCATACCTTCTCGCTTACTCTCATCCATAACGTGCGCATAAATCATCGTTTCCCGGATATTACTGTGTCCAAGCAATTTTTGCAGGCTGGACAAATCTTTCGTTTTTCGGAGATAAATTGTCGCAAACGTATGTCTTCCCGTTTTGGCCGATATTTTTTTGTTAATTCCCAGCTCTTTGGCGATAGCTTTCAGTTGTCGGTTGACAACTTGATCGCATTGTACATTCCTAAAGAGACGTCCTTCTTCTCTATCTTCAGCCCACTCTTCCAGAAGTTTTAAGGCTGGTATCGGCATTGGTATTTTAATGGGTTCCGGTTTGCAATTCCGGTTCTTGACACGATAATAGGTTAATACGTTATTGTTCACTTGCTCGATACAGAGCATACGTGCATCCGTAATATGCATGCTCGTGAAACACATGAAAAGAAAGAAAGCCAAAGTTAGCTGAAGCTTTTCCGGTAATGTTCTCTGATAGTATAAATGCACAAATTGCATCAATTCTTCTTCCGTCAAATAATCTACATCGCTCTTTATCCTTTTGATATGAAACTCCTGAAAGGGATTTTCTTCTATATAACCCTTTCTGTAGGCTGCGGTGACGTATATCTTGATTGTGGACATATTGCGTTGTGCGGTTATCTCCGTGTTTCCGAGCTCTTTTTTCATATAAATCAGGTAGTCGGACAAGTAATCCGGAGTAAGCTCCCGGAACTGTAACAATTCATTATACGCCTTGAACTTTTTCATGCAACTCAAATGATGCTTGAATGTCCCCATTTCTATGCGTCGGCTGTAGCTCTTCATATACTCCTTCACGAAATCATGGAAGGTTTTGTAATCGCTCGGATTGTTATACTCTCTCATGAAAATATCTTTCGTCAGAGCCTGGTTCCTCAACCGGAACTTTACTAATATGTCGTTGACACGTGCCTTTTGATTGTTCACAATGAGGTTTATATCCTTTGCCTCTTTGCTGTTCCCTTTGAGAAGCCCGCTTTTCTCATCAAACTTAGTAACGGGTACAGATACTTTGCAGGGGAGCATCAACTTTTCCTTGCCGATATAAAAGGTTATATATAGCGGAGCATTGCCTTCTTTGGTCAATCTCTGCTTGTTTTGAATGACTCTTACCGTACTCATTTTTGTTTTCTAAATTATTTCTACCCATTGGAAAAATAAGGTCACAGAAAGCTGTGTTTCTGCTATGTTACCTACTTTTTGCACAAATTCTTCTGAAAAAGGTAAGGTAGTAAATTATTGATATACAGCTAAACAACGAAAGGCAAGCAGTCTTTTTATCGACTACTTGCCTTTTCGTTGTGATTCCGTTGCGATTCGAACGCAAGACCCACGCCTTAGAAGGGCGTTGCTCTATCCAGCTGAGCTACGGAACCATCCTTAATTGCGGTGCAAAGGTACGTATTTTTATGAAATCTCCAAATTTTTGTATCTAAAAAAGTAGATTACTTCTAAATAAAAAATGACGTTAATATAATAAAAGTAATAATTTGTTATCAGTAAAAATGGCCTGAAAGCAATGAGGAGGAGTAAAATGAATTACCGCTTATCATTATAATCCTAATGGAAAATCACTAATATACCAAAAAAACAATAAGAGAGTCCATGACAAAAGAATTGATACAGAATATCTCCAAGTATATTTAAGCAAAGACCCGTAGGTGGATTTTTTATCATACTGTTGCATATAAGTCAGCACAAGAGGCATATAAAACATAAAAGGAGTGATGGCATTCGTTGCACTGTCACCAATACGGAAAGCACACTGTGTCATTTCCGGAGAAATGCCCATACCAGCTAATACAGGAACAAAGATAAAAGACATAAAAGCCCATTTGGAGGTTGCAGAAACCATAATAAGATTTACAAGAGCTGTAAATAATATAAATAGAATCAATATCCACAAGCTATCCAAGCGGACAGAAGAAAGCAAATCTGCCCCGATAATTGCTATGCACTTATCCAAATGGGAGTATTCAAAACAAGCAAACATCTGTGAAGCAAAAAAGGCTATGACAAAATAAACACTCAACAATTTCATTGGTTGAGTCAACCCTTCTATTACATCTCCATCAGTCCTATAGCGCCCGGATGCAAAACCATACACCATTCCCATCAATCCGATGCCAAAAGAAAGTAAGAAAAGAATCCCGACCATAAACGGAGAACGAATCAATCCGCCATTAACCCCTTTCAATATTCCCCAAGAAGAAAAAGTAGCCCACAATATTATCACCATATACAACAAACCAATCAGAAGTGCGTTCATCATAGACCTTCGTTCTTTACGGGATAACTGCTTATAACCGATAAAACGGACATCTCCTTCATATTCACCCAATAATGGCAACAAACTTCTACGAGTGATATGGTAAATGATATAACCCAATAAAAAAGTAGATACACAAAAGAAATAATAGTTGCACAAAGGTCCTGTCTGGCCTGGAGCAATATTTGCCATATCGGCAGCTTCCTGTGTCGTCGCTGCAATCATCGGATCTAAAGTGCTCAGAAGAATGTTGGCACTATATCCGCATGATACAGAAACGTAGGCTGTTATTATTCCGCCGACGGGGTGCAATCCGACCGAATGAAACAATGTTGCAGCGATAGGCAGCAAAATGATGTACCCCGCATCTCCCACTATATTGGATAGTAGCCCCAAAGTGATTACCCATAGTATAATACGCTGCGGATGCCTGTTTTCACGTACTCTACAACGGATGCAAGCATCGATAAAGCCCGAATGTTGTGCTATGCCGATACCGAACATCGCTACAATGACCATCCCCAATGGAGCAAAACCTGTGAAATTCGTTATTGCATGTCTTAGCAGCCAACGAATACCTTCAGGACTCAGCAAACTTTGGACACGTATTTCTTCTCCCGTTTCAGGCCGCAACACACTCAGACCATAAACATCGAATATCCATGACAAAAAGATTACTGCCAAAGTGAACAGGCAGAACATTGTAGCCGGGTGAGGCATAAACCATTTATTCTTCATAGGATTCCAATAGTTATTCCTCATCAGCTTCCAAACGGTCAATATCCAGAATACGCAGTTCCAGAGCACGTACCACCAAACGCGTGGCATTCACCCCTACCCGTTCACCCACGGAAAAGAGACGTCCCACCAAATCATTCTGGCGCTTTTCCAATGACTTTACTCCAAAAGGCATCCCCTTGAGATTAGCAATCATATCCTTGGTATATCCCAAAGCAAGGTGACGCAGAAAACGCTCATCATATTCATCTATATCATAGCAGATTATGGCTTCTTGGCGTTTGGCGTCATTCAATACAGATTTCCGGAAACGCTCCACAATTTTTTCGAGAATAGGATAATTGAATACAAGTTTTTTTCCATCCATCACCGCTTGTACATCTGTTTTAGTCAGTAATTCGCCTGTCTTCAGAATAATTCCGTCAGCACCGGCATCAAGTATATCCACCCACAATTTCTCGTTCAATATCTCACCGGTAAATATTAGTACGTGTACACCGGGATAGCGCTTGCATATATTATGACAAATGTCCACTCCGACTGTAGTAGAGCCTCCTAAGCCCAAATCAAGCAATACAAGATCGGGAACCTCGGTCTCTATCAGCGGCCAGAACTCCTGTTCTGTCATGGCTGTACCGATAACTTCAGCAGCCGGTATTTCATGGCGAAAAATTTCTTCCGTACCTTTCAATTCAAGTTTGACATCTTCGACAATGATTACTTTAAATTTCTTTCTTTCCATATTATACTATTATAAATAACGAACTAAAAAAATAAGAAATGAATCACCTCACTACTTTCTTTTTCTCGGAATAGTAAAATATACGGTATATCCCCCATTCTCGTCAGGCTCTGCATTTATGCGACAACCCCGGCAACCGGCAAATTCATCATGTTCGCGAATGATTTGCTTGCAAACCAGATATTCTGTTCCATGCAGCTCTCCCTTTTCACTGGTTATCATACGCGCAAGATTGGGATAGAACAGTTGATTTAATTCTTCACGTGTCTTTTCCCTCCGCGTGTCTGTGAATAAAAAGCGTATATATGCCCCATCTACTGCAGCACTAAGTGATATCTCTCCTTCGGCAGAAACAGAAAGCGCTTCGTCTATCAAATTCTCCAATAGGAAATTCAACTGGTTCAAATCACCGATGACCGATTCATCCAATCCTTCAGTCCGGAGCAAAACCCTCTGCCTGTTATCCTTATTCCTTTTACGGAAATACTTTTCTGCAGCATTCATCAGTTCCGATACCGGAACAATGGTACGCCTGAAAGTCACTTCTTCCAACTGGCGGGATGCACAGGAACTGAGTATTGTAAATATGCCTTTGTAATACTCTATCAATTCACCGATAGCCGCCACAGTTTCCTGTTCTTCAACTGCCGCAAACTGCCCCGAACGCAATTTACCAATCAATTGTTTTATTTTGTTCGGATAATAGGCAGTCTCATGCTTTATGGTGGAAAGACAATTGTCAAGAACCATATTTTGCACATGTAGCAGGCTGTCCCCTCTGGAAGCACGCCGCACTTCATCTTGTGCCGCTTCGATGTCCCTATATTTAGTGGCCAGTCTCACTACTGAATTGAATATGACGGCAGCCACGTAACGTGCTGTCAATTCCAAAAGCAGACGGTCACTCTCCTGCTCCGTACCTTCCCTGCGTTCCAAATACAAAACGCCTACACAAAACGAGGCGCTGCCCGCCTCCACCACAAGAGGTAGAGCCTGCCTTCCGTTTTCTGCCAAATACGCCTGTTTTTCAAAACAACATTGCACAAATCCTTTCCTATACGGTTCTGCCTCCAATTGTTCCTCAGGAGGGTTGGATGCGTACTCCAACCGACACATATCCTCATTATATACAGCAATACCCAGCCGATCTATGCTCAGCAGTTCATTCACCGCATCAAAAGCAGAATTTACTATCTGTTGTGGAATATATTTCAAAATATCCTCCTCACGTTGACACGCTTCATCCGTGTCGGAAACCGGCGGCAAAGAAGCACCGGACACCTGCTTGTTGATTTCCAAAACCTGCTCCAGATTCCACCTGTTCACTAACCGTTTCCGAATATAAAGAATATAATACCCCAGCAAAAGCACAAAAAGCAGAATGATACCCAACAGAATCCCCACCAGCTTGTTATTAGTGGAGCGCTCCAATAAACGGCAATACTCTTCCAACGATTGATCTTCCCCCAGCAGCTTGTACAAAGTAGTATAAGCAGCATTGTTATAACTATAATCATTCCATTGCTTCAAAGCCAAAAATGCGACAGCAGCCTCATTTCGGATGTCGAGAATAACGTGAAAATCAGAGTTAAACATCTCATTCCACCAATCCAGTTCGGCAGAAGGCCCGTCACCTGTCAGCGTCATAAAACGATGAGGAGAAAGAGCATATTTTTCATAATGTGCATTCAGATAGTATATAGCAGAATCCGCAAATAGCAAAGCCTGTTCATAATTTCCCTCTATATTGCTATAATAAGCATTATTGGCAAAGTCTGAAGCGATATCCAACAGAGTTTCATACTCATTTCGTTCGGCCGATACCACAGAGTCAGAAGCCATCACACCGGTAGTGTTTTCTACCGTTTTACCACAAGATGACAGCCCCAAAGACAATACCAGACACAAAACAGTCAGCACATTACGAACTCCTTTCGGCAAACGGAAGTAAAAACGACTTCCCTTCCCCAATACACTTTCCACATCGAAAAGACATATTTTAAACAAATCGCTCGTTTTCCGATACTTTTCTATGATTCCTCTGCAATTCATCAGTCCGAAACCACTTCCCTTATTTTTACGCAATTCTTCTTGATCTATGGCACTATCCATGCCTATATCTTTCGAGTCATACACTTTTTCACCGACAATACGACTCACATCTTCCACTGACAGACCGTATCCGTTATCTTCTACGGAAATCTCTACATAATCCTCAAACGAACGGGCATACACTTTTACCACACCTCCCCACCCTGTATATTTTCGTGCATTTTCTGCCAAGGTATTAATCATAAACAATGTCAAGGCTTTATCTGCTTTCACCCAAGCATCTGTTGGAATGATTTCCAAATGCTGCTGTTTCATTTCAAAAGCACGGTTACCCTTACGTAGCAAGTCAAAAAGGTCGTTCAATTCAAAGGTTTCAATATTCAGACTCAAGACCCCTTGTTTCATTTTAATCCACAAAGCCAAAATATCATTATACTCATTTATGGTCGTCACCAGCTCATCGATATATTGATATTTTCCCTCCTTGATGCTTTCATCGTTAATAAAACCTTTCTCATTCAATTTATGCACCTCATTTATAATGCGATCTATATACGGATAAATGCCATTGACTATGGACATACATGACTTCTTGATCAGATTCTGCCGTTTATTTTCGGCAATATGCCGTTCATGAACATAACGTTGTTTTTCCAGCCTTCGACGCTCATCTCCCAAAGAAATGGAAGTCATTCCATTATCCAACGCCCATTGTATATAAGGATTTACAATCTTCATCATTGCCAGTTCATCCTTCCTCATCCGTTGCGGAAGCACTAACTGCCGATTTACGATACGCACATTCTTCATCCCGAACAATTCTTCCATTTTTGGAGCGACAGCAGTCTGAATGGCATCAACGACCTCCTCCTCCATCTCCGCATCCGACGGAATGGATGACATTATCTGTTGGCAGATGTCCAGCATTTCTTGCAGACGGTGCAGGTGCAATCTATTCTTCACTTTAGAGCGTTTATTAAAAATCCAAAAGAACAGAACTACCATCATAAGACCTGTGATAACCAAAAAAAGCAGTGCATTCAATTGGGTCGCCTCCTTCTCCAATGCCAGATAGCGGCTTTCCAACTCCTTGTCTTGCCGAGTGTCTTCCAATATGTCCAGATAAATATTACGATTGTAATCCGACTTTTCCTTCATCCCCAATCCGGCATAAGAAACGCTCAACTGCTCACGAACACGGGAGATCCACTCTGGCACAGTTTTCAATTTATGCTCTATCCATGCCTTTTCGGCACAAATGGTATCCTTTCTGTCATAAGCTTTCAGCCAGTCTATACTGTCACTACAATTATAATAACGACGATGATGCTCATTCACACATTCCAATGCAGTTCTCAATGTGTCCAAAGCCTCTTCGTATTTTCCATGCGCATTCAGATACTTGCCGATAGAAACATAAGCTCCCGCAATCTGGTACAAATCATTATATTTCCGAAATTTCTGCAAAGCCAATTGTCCCAGTCGCATCGGTAATAGAGAATCAACCGGAACTCCCAACTGTTTCAATGCGTGCGGACGCCGATTCAAAAAGAATTCATAACCATCCGATGAAACCATTAAATTGGCAAGTCCCTGTACCCCGTTTCCTTCAAAATAAGGATATCCTTTCCGTGAAGCCAGATGCCAGGTAGTATAAAGCTCATCAAACTCACATAACCGCTGCTCATCTGTTGTCTCTCCATCACACAAGGCTGCAGACCCCTTTATATAATGATAATATAGCAATTGATTGGTATCTGCCGACAGCGCTTCATTTTCGAGCACTTTATTGATATTTGCCACCGCTTCCGGACGCTGTTGCAAATAATAGTAGTAAACGGCCGAAACAATATAAAACTCCGACCGGGCATAATTTAGCCGCAAGCGCTCATGTTTGTCCACAAAGAGATTATTGTCTTCGTCTATCCGCTTCATACGCCGCAATGCACTGTTACGGAAATCATAAAACTCTTTGTTTGAAGCAGTACGCTGGTATATCTTCATCAATCCTATATCGGCAACAAAGAGTTCAAGTTCATTTTTAGTCAGATCATATACTTCCTGATGATATTTTACCGCCCCTTCAAAATCCATGTGCATAAAAGCGCAAAAGCCCAAATTATTGCAGGCTTCCGCTTTTCCCGACTTATACAGACCTGCTTCATTATAGGCACGTGAGGCAGCATGATAGGATGAATCCAGATTCTTGTAACGATATGTATATGCCACCTGATTTAAGGAATCAATGAGACGTACTTCTTTTATGGGAGCTGTGCCCACACACGAAATCATTGCTGTACAAAGCCACAACAAACTTGCTGACAATATTGAAGAATACGGTTTCACAAAGCAAAGCTACAAATAAATCCGGGAACTAAAAATGTTTTTTCTACAATAAGTCTTGTGTTATGTAATGGGAAATTCATACCTTTGCATGCAAATTAACAAATAGGTAACATCTATTACACAAATGAGCGAAAAAGCACCCTTTATGGTATTCTCCGGAACAAACTCGAGATACCTGGCAGAAAAAATCTGCGCCAGCCTTGATTGCCCTCTGGGAAAAATGAACATCACCCATTTTGCCGATGGTGAGTTCGCGGTTTCTTATGAGGAATCAATCCGTGGCGCGCATGTATTCCTGGTTCAATCAACCTTTCCTAATTCTGACAATTTAATGGAACTGTTGCTAATGATTGATGCAGCCAAAAGAGCGTCAGCAAAAAGTATCGTGGCCGTTATCCCGTATTTTGGCTGGGCACGTCAGGACAGAAAAGACAAGCCTCGTGTATCCATCGGCGCCAAGTTGGTTGCCGATTTGCTTTCCGTGGCAGGCATCGACCGTTTAATTACAATGGATCTCCATGCCGACCAAATTCAGGGCTTCTTCGATATTCCGGTGGATCACCTTTATGCATCAGCAGTGTTCCTCCCCTATATTGAATCTTTAAAATTAGAAAACCTGGTAATAGCCACTCCGGACGTTGGTGGTTCAAAGCGTGCCAGCACTTTCTCCAAATATCTCGGCGTACCATTGGTATTATGCAACAAGACACGTGAAAAAGCCAATGTCGTTGCCACCATGCAGATTATCGGTGACGTGCAAGACAAAAATGTTGTATTGGTTGATGATATTGTAGATACAGCCGGAACAATTACCAAAGCAGCAAACATCATGCTGGAAGCAGGAGCAAAATCTGTTCGCGCTATTGCCAGCCATTGTGTTATGTCTGATCCCGCTTCTTTCCGTGTTCAAGAATCCGGTTTAACGGAGATGGTATTCACCGACAGCATCCCCTACTCTAAGAAATGTGCCAAAGTTAAACAACTAAGCATAGCCGATATGTTTGCAGAGACAATCAAGCGAGTTATGAATAATGAATCAATCAGTTCACAATATATAATTTAAGAATAAAAGAAGGCTGCGCAATTTTTGGATTGCGCAGCCTTTCATTTTATTTTTTATTTTTAGTTGGCTTCAAGTTTTCCCATTTTGTATGTCCCTTTCCGGATCACTTTCCCATTCTTATCAGTTTCTACAAAAGGACCGTGTCTCTTACCCTGTTTAAAGAATCCTTCATAGCGGTTACCATTTTTATCCTCCTGAATTCCACTGCCTTCTTCCATACCATTTACAAATCCGCCTTTATATTTAGTTCCGTCAGTCAATATTAAAGTACCCTGACCGCTGAACTTATTATCTTTCCATTCACCATCATAAGAATCACCGACATTCCATTTATAAACACCTTGTCCGTCGCGCTGATTATCTTTCCACTCACCATCATATACGGCGCCGCTTGCCCATGTAAAGATACCATGTCCTTCTTGTTTGCCATCTCTAAACTGGCCAACGTATTTATTACCGCTTGCATGATAGTATATGCCTTCTCCGGTGCGTTCACCCTGTACATAGGAACCCTCATAACGGTCGCCTGTATGAAAGAAGTAAATCCCCTTTCCATGCTGCATATCATCCACCCAATCTCCTACATACTTATCACCGTTGGCATATTCGAAAGTGCCTTTGCCATCACGAACATCATTTTTCCATTGTCCTTCATACTTACTTCCGTCATTCCAAGTCAGCTTCCCTTTACCATTCTTCTTGTCATTTTTCCAAAAGCCTACGTATTTGGAACCGTTTTTCCAAGTATATGTCCCTTGACCTTCACGTTTGTCATTTTCCCAATCGCCCTCGTAGCTATCACCGTTATAATAGTACATTATGCCCTTACCATGTTGGTAATCCTGAAACCACATACCGTCATAGCGATTATTATTCATGAAGTAATAAATGCCTTTGCCATGCTGCTGATCCTGATACCATTGCCCTTCATACTTCTCACCATCAGTAAACATATAAGTACCATAGCCTTCACGCTTTCCTTTTACATACTCCCCCTCATATACATCACCATTTTTAAAGACCGTTTTTCCCCTTCCATAAGGTTTACGCCCTCTCATTTCACCGGTATATACACTACCGTCTTTAAATGTATATGTTCCTATGTTTATCTCTGAAGAGAATGTACTTTTAACCTTGTCAAAAAAGCCGCTTTTTTTTTCCTGAGCAACAGTTCCGCTTTCACAGATAAAAGCGAAAACAAGTGCAGTATATAGATATTTCATTAGGTATTAAAGTTTACATTATTAAATAAAAACAATGCAAAATGTTACACTGCTCTCAACGTCGTATGCACAAAGATACAATTTATCTATTAAAACAACACGGTAGTTTACGCTTTTTATGACATTTTTTTGCCGGACACGACTTCTTTTAATTTCTCTTTGCATAAATGCCGCCCGGCAAGTTCCCGGATATCCTCCGGCATAATTTCTTTTATGGCATTCAGAGCATCCGCAAAGTAAGAGTCCGCCAGTCCTGACGCTTGGGCAAAAATCCATGCATCCGCCAATGAAAATGCCGATTCATAACTTCGACACATCTCCCCTAACATATAATTCTTCACCATAGAAAGCTCTGCGTCAGAAACCAACTCATTCTGCAGACGGTCTATCTCATGATAAACCTCACTGATCAGAGGTTCTACAAACTCATTGGTGGTTTCAGCACTGACTGTCAGCAAACCTTCTCCGGGATAAGGTATGATTCCTGCAGAAATGCCATAGGTATATCCTTTATCTTCACGGATATTAGACATCAGACGACTTCCGAAATAGCCTCCGAACAGAGTAACCAGCACGCGTACTTTCAAATAATCAGGGTGATTGTTTCCAAGAGAAAGTATTCCCATGCGAACCGCACTTTGCAAAGTATCGGGACGCTCTATGAAAATCCTTTTTTCCATAGAAGTGACTGAAAAGTGCTTTTTCTTTTCAGGCCTGCGAAAGTCCGTACCAAAAGGTATGTCTCCAAAAAGAGTCTCAATCATGCGAATGCATCCATCCGTCACCTTACCCGACAAATAAATGGTACAATCATCCGAATGGTAGTATCGGGTATAAAAATCATGCAATACCGAAGGATTGATACGGCGATAGTCTTCTTCCTGCACCAGACGCCCACAGGGATGTTGATCGCCATATACAGCCTTTACTAATCCGCGATGTGCCAGGAAATCCACTTTGGAAGTATTAACGGTGAACTGCTGGATATTATTATCAATAAGCACTCCCAATTCTTTTTCCGGAAATAGCGGTTCCTTTATTATAGATTCCAGCACCTCCAACGTTTCAGGCAAATATTTGTTCAGTGAGTAAAGTGTGACATAAGCGTGTTCCGATGCACTGGACAATTCCAGCCAGGCTCCATAATAATCCAGCTTCTCCGCTATTTCAGCAGCCGTATAACGGCGAGTACCTTCGCGCAACATACGGTTTGTAAACAAAGCCTGCAATGGCTGGGTTTGCTGCCATCTTCCTCCTTCTATCAAAAAATCAATACGTACTACTTCACTGTCTCCTACATTGAGTATATTCAGGAGTATTCCATTGGGTAGCACTATGCGTTCAGGCATCTGTATGCTCAATTGCTCCGGTTCAAGAATTTTGGGTTGAATGGTTCTATTTAACATCCTCTAAGAAGTATCTGATTAATTATCATTCAGAACTTTGACTCTTCAGAAATATTTCCGCACGTTCCAAATCTTGCGGAGTATCAATGCCTATAGTTTCCACCTCTGTAATTCCGGCTTTGATTGTATAGCCGTTTTCCAGCCAACGCAATTGTTCCAATGACTCCGCCAGTTCAAGTGAAGACTGAGGAAGAGATGTGATTTCTCGCAGCACCTCTACACGATAAGCATACAAGCCTATATGTTTATAATAAACATGATTCTTCAACCAATCCCTTTTTTCGGCATTACGCTGATAAGGAATAATGGAACGGCTGAAATATAATGCATTCATGTTTTTATTCAGCACCACTTTCGGAGAATTCATATTTTCCAGAACATCAAAATCGGCTCCGGCTTCAAAAGGCTTCACCAATGTAGCTATATCAGTGGCAGGATCATCAAAACAAGCCATGATTGCCTGTAACTGTGAAAACCGGATAAAAGGTTCATCTCCCTGTATATTTAGCACGACATCAAACCGACCGCCTATTTTTAAATAGGCTTCATAGCAGCGGTCAGTTCCACTTTTGTGATTTATGGAAGTCATCACCACTTTTCCGCCGAAAGCCTTTACCGCAGCCTCAATGCGTTCATCGTCCGTAGCGACATAAGCGTCGTCCAAAATGCCAGACACTTGCTCATAAACCCGTTGTATCACAGTCTTTCCACCCAACACAGCCAACGGTTTGGCCGGAAAACGCGTTGATGCGTAACGGGCAGGTATAATTCCTAAAAACTTCATTTCAAATATTGTTTTAGCCCCCGTTTCCTGAGGGAAGATATTTATTTGTCTAACCACAATTGTCCGGCGAGAGTTGCTTCAGACCACGTACTATATAATCACGCTTCAAATCCTCCGGCTTGTATATTACAGAATCACATGAAAGTAAATCAATATCCAAGCGGACGATTTCCTGTTTTTTTTCTTCGGCAGTTCTTCCGGCTTCTCGTTCGATAGCTTTCAGCAGAGAAATAATCTCTTTTGCCTGACAATCGGAAACAAAACGCGCCACCTGATTGGAAAACAGATATGAATGATGAAGAAACAAAGGCTCCGTTTCTTCTTCCACCGAAAAACAAATATCCGGAAACAACTCCGACAATCGTCTGCGCGCCAAAGCCAAATTGTCTTTCCGATGCTTGTTGCTGCCTATGCTGATGGTATAAATCATTTCTTAAATAATAACAGGTGGTGATTTGCACAATTATAATTCATTAATTAAATAAATCATCCAGCCCTTCCGGCGACTCCTCTGTTGAGCTGTCGCTACCTTCTGGATTGTCCTTGCACGGGTCAAAGCCCTCAGGCAACTGAAACGTCTCTTTTTCATCATAACCCAAAGATTTGTCTCCAAGAACTTTCACCATATATTTAGCCCAGATCGGAAGCGCCATAGAAGCCCCTTGCCCATGAACCATCCTGTCAAAATGAATATCACGGTCTTCACCACCGACCCAACATCCCGAAACCAACGAGGGAGTGAAACCCATGAACCAGCCGTCGGCATTTTCATTGGTAGTCCCCGTCTTACCTCCCATATCAGCTTTAACACCCAAGCGACGAACGCGTCCACCTGTACCTTCATTAATGACTGCACGCAGCATCACCAACATCTTATAAGCACTGGATACACTGATAACCTCTTGCATTTCGGGTGAAAAAGTCGCCAAGACATTACCTTCGTTATCTTCTATACGAGTAACAAACAGCGGGGCAGTACGAATTCCCTTATTCGGGAATGCCGTATAAGCACTGACCATCTCACCCACCGACACCTCACAAGGGCCCAGGCAGAGAGAAATGGAAGGTACTATCGCACGATTACGGACACCGAAGTTGTGCACCAAACGTTTCAGTTCATAAGGATTCAGTTTACTCATCAAACGGGCAGTAATCCAGTTATCCGAATATGCCAAAGCCCACTTCAGTGTTACCATTTCTCCATATCGTTTCTTATTATCGTTACGCGGATTCCAAGGTGTACCGTTTTCATCAAAGTCCTGGAACTCTACATGCCGCATCTCGTCGCAAGGAGAAAAGCCATTCTCCATAGCCAGCGAATACACATAAGGCTTCATAGTAGAACCAATTTGCCGACGTCCCACCATTGCCATGTCATACTTAAAGTAGTTATGATTAGGTCCCCCCACATAAGCTTTTACGTGTCCGTTGCGCGGATCCATCGACATGAATCCGGCACGCAGATAAAACTTATAATATCTGATGGAATCCATGGGTGTCATCACCGTGTCCTTTTCACCATTCCAACTGAACACTGACATTTCTTCGGGCGTATTGAATGCCTTTCTGATTTCTGACTCGGAAGCTCCACCATTTTTCATCGAGCGATAGCGATCGGACTGCTTCATGGCACGATCCAAAATGCCATTCACCTGCTCCAGAGTTATCGCGTTGGAATAAGGCGCCTTTCTGGCCCCTTTCTTTTCATTGAAAAAGTAACCTTGTAGCTCCTTCAGATGCTCTGTAACGGCATCTTCCGCATATTTCTGCATACGAGAATCAATTGTCGTATAAATTTTCAATCCATCCGTATATAGATTGTATTTACTGCCGTCTTTCTTGTGATTTTTTTCGCACCATCCATACAGTGGATTATTTTCCCAGTCAAGTGAATCTTCGTAATATTTCTGCATTTGCCAGCCGCGATAATCACTTTTATCCGGCTTCTTGGCAGTCAGCACACCACGCAAATATTCACGGAAGTATGTTGCCAACCCTTCATTATGATCTACACGGTTATACTTCAATTTCAGAGGTAATTTTTGCAACGAATCACACTCTTCTTCTGTGATATATCCGGCTTTCCTCATCTGGTCAAGCACCACATTGCGTCTTCCGCGTGAGCGTTCATTATAGCGAACAGGATTATATAGTGAAGGATTTTTGCACATTCCTATCAGTGTGGCAGCCTCCTCAATCTTTAAATTCCTCGGTTCACAGCCGAAGTATGTAAAAGCCGCAGTCTTGATACCTACGGCATTGTTCAGAAAATCAAATTTATTGAGGTACATCGTAAGTATTTCCTCTTTCGTGTAGTAGCGCTCCAGCTTTACGGCAATTACCCATTCAATAGGCTTTTGGAAAAGACGCTCTACCGCATTGTCCGCACTGGGAGAATAAAGCTGTTTGGAGAGTTGCTGTGTAATGGTGCTGCCTCCCCCTGCATTTTTCTGCATAAACACACCACGCTTTACCACTGCGCGGAACAACGCTTTGACATCAATTCCCGAATGTTCGGCAAAACGCACATCCTCCGTAGCAATCAAAGCATTTATTGCATTTTCAGACAAGTCATTATATCCCACGAACACACGATTCTCCTTGCTGTAAGAGTACGTGCCCAGCACCTGTCCGTCTTCAGACAGCACCTCTGTGGCAAATTTATAATGCGGATTTTCCAAATCTTCTACCGGGGGCATATAGCCTATCCAGCCTTTGGCTATCGAAAAGAATATAATAACACCTACCAACGCCACCAGCGCAATGAAAATCCAAAGGATTTTGACGATTTTTCTAATCATATTCCAGCTTTAATCAAGAATCAATAATGTGGCAAAGGTATGGAATTATATTTTATCTGCCATAAAAAAAACGCTGAAACCACTTACAAATAATAAGTAGTTTCAGCGTAGGCATTCACTGCACGGCTATAATGCCGATACTATGCATTTTCTATGCCATGCACTCTTTTATCTTTTCCACAATATAGTGTACGTCCTCATCCGTCACCCACGGACCGCTGGGCAGGCACAAACCACGCTTAAACAAGGCTTCACTCACACCGTTCACATAGGCTGGACTATCGGCATAAACCGGCTGCAAGTGCATAGGCTTCCATAAAGGACGGCTCTCGATACCCGCCTTATCCAGCCATAGGCGCATGGCTTCCACATTACGGTTAGGTTCGCAAGAGGTATGCACACTTTGTGCCTCGTGGGTAACACCTGCAGCACCACCTACAGCACCCTGAACTGTCTCGCGGTAAGCATCCTCCTCACCTTTCACAGGCAGGTTCTCATCTAAAAGAACCGTATTCAGCCAGTAATTGCTGTCATAACGCTCCGAAGGATTCTCATGCAGGGTGATACCCTCTATATCCTGCAGTAAATCCCTGTACAAACCACAGACATGCCTGTGATGGGCAATGTGCTCATCAGCCACCGTCATCTGGCCACGACCGATACCCGCACAAATGTTACTCATCCGGTAGTTATAACCTATCTGTTCATGCTGATAATAGGGGTAAGCCTCACGCGCCTGGGTGGCATAGAACATGATCTCTTTCTTGGCATCCTCACCGGAACAAATCAGCGCACCGCCGCCGCTGGTGGTTATCATCTTATTACCGTTGAAGCTCAGGACACCATATGTACCGAACGTGCCGCACACTTGCCCGTCAAACCTACTGCCAAAGCCCTCGGCGGCATCCTCGATTACAGGAATGTCATACCTGGCAGCTACAGCCAGGATCTCGTCAATCTTGCCGGGCATGCCATAAAGATAGACAGGGACAATCGCTTTTGGCTTCCGGCCCGTCTTCCCGATACGGTCTTGAATCGCTGTTTCCAGAAGCACAGGATCCATGTTCCAGGTATCCTCCTCGCTATCCACAAATACGGGGGTAGCACCGAGGTACGTTACCGGATGGCTTGAGGCACAAAACGTAAAACTCTGCACTATCACCTCATCGCCCTGACCCACTCCACAGGCCAACAAAGCCAGGTGCACCGCTGCCGTACCGGCACTCAATGCGACCACTTTCTTGTTCCGGCCTACAAAATGTTCCAGATCCTGCTCGAAGGCATTCACGTTCGGACCGAGTGGAACCACCCAGTTCGTATCGAAGGCTTCCTGTATGAAGCCCATTTCCTTGCCGCTCATGTGAGCAAGGCAAAGATAAATTCTCTTATCCATAAAATATATGTGATTGTTCTAATGATGCGGTTTCCTCACGTAGTGGGGAATGAAAAGAAAGGAAAGAAGCTTATAAATCTTTGCCAAGTATGGTGTAAATGATGATTTTGATGTCATGCCTAAATTATGGAAATTGGAGTTTCTTTATCTCCCTACATCTATTTCCCACAGCCAATACACCATTCGGTATATCTTTGGTGACAACTGAACCAGCACCAATTACACTCCATTTACCGATTATCACACCTGGAATAATAGTAGTACCTGCTCCAATCCATGTACCCTCCCCTACCTGCACATTACCACAAAGAGTACAATGGGGAGAAATATGAACATAATCACCGATCACACACTCATGATCTACGGAAGCACCGGTATTTATGATACAATGCCTGCCTATGTGAGTATCACTCTGTATTATTGCACCCTGCATCACAACAGAACCACATTCTATCCTTACTGTCTCAGACACTATAGCCGAAGGGTGAATAGCTCTGCCAAATTCCACATCAAGAGATTCTGAAATTCTTTTTCTGATGCTATTATTGCCGATACTGATAATCAATGGGCCTTTCACTTCCATTGAATGGAGTACGGGATAACCTAAAAGCGTATGCAGATTTTCATTATCATCAAACAGCGCTTCAACACGCTCATGATTGGCATAAAGAATATCGATGATCACTTTTGCATGACCACTTGCACCATATAAATACATTTTCTGATATTAATTATTTCCTGTAAAGGCTTCCATGGTAGCCGAAGTTTCTGAACTGATGCCTTCACGAACAAAAACCTTTTTTATTGTCATTAAAACGATTTTCAAATCAAGCAGAAACGAGCAATGATCCACATACCATACATCCAACTCAAACTTTTTCGCCCAACTGATGGCGTTACGTCCGTTCACTTGTGCCCACCCTGTTATTCCCGGACGTACTTCATGCCTCCTCGCCTGTTCTTTGCTATATAACGGCAAATACTGAGGCAATAAAGGTCGAGGGCCTATCAATGCCATATCACCCTTCAGCACGTTTATCAGTTGTGGAAGTTCATCAATCGAAGTAGAACGGACAAAGCTTCCCACTTTGGTCAGACGTTCAGCATCCGGCAACAACTTGCCGTCCGAATCCCGTTCGTCCGTCATTGTCTTGAACTTTATCACTCGGAATTTTTTCCCATTCCTCCCTGGTCGCTCTTGGGTAAAAAATGCTCCAGCACCTTTATTGGCAAATTGCAGCCATAAAGTAACAAAAAGCAGTATCGGCCAAATGATTGCCAACACACAAAACACAAAAACAATGTCTATTAATCTTTTAAAACAACGTGCATACATGGCTATTCAAGTTAAGGTTCAATTCTGTCGTGTCACTTAGGGAAAGCCACCTCAAGTTCGGTTTTCCTATAAATTCACACACAGCTAACCTACTTCAAAGAATTTATCTCCTCCAAGAATGAGACAAACTTATCTGCTAATGATTTTCTTGAGAAATTAGCTTCTGCAAATGCCCTTGCTCTTTGCCCGCACTCTGCTCTGTATGTATCATCGTCCAATAAAGAAATCAAACCTTCAGCAAAAGCGTTTGCATCTTTAGGAGGAACAACAATCCCCAGCTTATTTTCTTGAATCATATCGGCAAGCCAGCCCGGATAATTATTCAGTACAGCCAGTCCTGAGGATATATAATCAAAAAATTTATTAGGTGAAGTTCCATAGTAAAATGCCGGCACATCAGATAATACCATCAGGCCCAAGTCGGCAGAAGCCACAATTTTGTTTAGCTCTTTCTTAGGAACCGGATTGTAAAAACGACAATTATCCAATTGCTCTTTTCGAGCTCGTTCCATCAAATGCGGTTTCATTTTACCGTCTCCTATAAACGCCAATACAATATCTGTCCGTTGCTTTGCTTTCAACACCGCAGCAGCATCCAACACCGTATCCAAGCCATTAGCAATGCCATGCGCACCTGTAAATACAGCCACCTTATCTGTTGCAGAGACTCCATCCAACGAAAGATTATCACGTGAAGATGGCTTGAATATCTCCAAATCACATCCGTTCGGAATCATTGCAATCCGTTTACCTGATTGGCTTCTTCTTTCAATTCCTTTACAAATTCCGGGAGAGAGGCCAACACATGCATCCGCACAATGATAACTCAGCCACTCCAAAATACTCATTCCCCATAGCAAGAAAGGGTTCTTCATACCTAAAGCCTTAGGTAATTCAGGCCATAAATCACGAACTTCAAATACAAATTTCTTTTTCCTGAAAAGCTTCATTATTATACCGGGAATGCCTGCGGTCAAAGGAGTAGAAGTTGCAAACAGCAAATCATAATCTTCTTTTAATGCGATTTGGATTCCTTTCCATCCAAATTTCACGAAAGTCCATGCCCTTTTTGCAATGCTATCTTTATTAGAATACGGCAGGGCTATTTGAATCACATCTATACCATCTACCATTCCTCTATGAACATTTTTCATCTTAGTTTGCGGCAAATCCAGTTTTGCCGTTTCACCACAAACCATACAAACAGAATGGCCTTTAGCAATCAAGTGCTTTGCCAATTCATAAGAGCGCGTCCCTCCCGCTTGGGTAGGAATAGTAAAATGTTGATGAAAATAAAGCACTTTCATTTTATATAACTTGAAGGATTGTTTTTATTGAATTATTTTTAGTCTGAAATTCGACTTGTCTGCACTCAGTCGTTTGTCCATAATAATTAGAGCATAATTGTTTCGTATCAACAGCTTTACCATTTGAATCCAAACTAAGATTATCCTTATTGGTATGCCATAGTTGACGCATATTCATATTTTTAGGTTTACCATTTATACAATCTTCTATCTCCCATTTACATATATTTTTCCATTTCACAATCCTTCTACAATGTTTCATAGTCTTATTCAGATAAGTAAAGCAGGACACCTTTCCTTCAAATATATAAGCGTCCTCTGTTTCTTTCAATGAACTCCATTCGGCTTGCGACCAATTATACCAAATAAATCGAGCTCCTTTCAACATCTGGTCATATCCTTCAAGCATTATTGTATTATGAGATTCCGTACCCATAAAATAACGGAGCAACTTCTCCGTTGTATTGTATTTATAACTGCCTCCATCAAACAGCAAATTCGCTCCCCGATGCCAAATATCCAAATGCAAGTTATCCGCATGTGCAGGTCGGTTCTTATATCTTCCACATCTGATAAAAGAAAAAGTATCTTTTTCACGAATGCAATAATACCCTCCCTTGTCAAAAGAGATGCAACCAAACTGTTTTTTTATTGGTGGATACATCTGTCGATTTACTTTCCACCCGCACAGGAGCCATTCCCTATCCTCATATTTTCGACCATACAGATGTTCGGAAGTAAGCAAATAGTGCAACACATCAAGTTGAGGACGATAATCACGATAATCGCAATCATTAAGTTTAAAAAACAAAGCTCCATCATTTGAACCATAATTGGGCAACCAACCAGTCGAATCATCCTGACATTGATACAAGAAATTCACAGACTGATAAGCACGTTCATATACTTCCTTACAAAACAGCTCTTCATTTCTGTCAGCAAGAGTAATGGCCCATGTCAAAAGCTGAACCACTACCCGATGATAATTCATACTGAATTGCAAATAAGTACCATCTTCTGCCACCTGGTATTTTATCTCTTCCTCAAACCATTTCTTCCCCTTTTTCTTCCATTCTACAGCTTCTTGAAATTGAGGGAACAACATACCGACTATATATAATGCCAATGTTTCCGTTATTGCATGATTATTGCGTACAGCAATCCGAGAAAAGTTTATGTTTGCACGTACATGCTTCATCTGCCCATAAACAGACTGAATGATTAACTTGAAAACATCCTCCGTCAATTCAACCGAGTCTTTATAATAATAAAGGGCGAATATCCAATTCAACACACGCAAAGATATTTCCTGACTGCACTTATAGTTAGGTCCACAATTAAGAGGATTTTTCAGAATCCAGTCCTCTATTTGAGAAAACACGAAAGAAGCATGATTTTCACCGGACTTCTGGTCATAGCGGATAATATCGTAGAGAAAAGAAAAGCGGGACTTCTCCCATACATATTTTATATCTCCCGCTTCAGGCACAATATCCTCTACTTCCGTCCAATGTACGTTAGCATTATATTTATAATTCGTATCAGGATTTGTCATCCAGTCATAATCCGTCCCAAGATTATACCAAGTGGCTGAAAAGAAACAATACTCACCGCGCTTCATGCGATTAACTCTCTCTGAAAGAACTGTACTATCGGTATCTGTCAATTCTATATTTTTTCTATTCGAGAAGAAAAAGGGCATTGCATGCTTTCTCCAATCCGCCAATGACAAATATTCTTTATTCTCCCAAGAAACCGGATATGATTTTTTCAATATTCCCCCTTTACGGCATATCTCATACTGAATACGAAACAAGAAGTACTTCATTCCCATGTTACGAAATAGCTGAGAATAAAGAAGAAGTTTATTCATAAGGAACGCTGAATTATTCTACCTCAATCCACTTGTTCTGCTTCAAGCTATCAATGCAAGCAAATGACGCTTTAGTCGTATTTACAATGGAGTCAAATGGGATTAAAGCCTCTCCCCCTTTCCGTATTCTATCATTCAATAACGCAAATTGAGCAGTATGCCCTTTATCCATGCCTTTTTTCATTTTAGAGAACCCTTTGCAACCATATCCCTTCAATTCTCTCCAATTATCAAGAACCAGTATCTTTTCTTGTGTATAGATTTCTACTCTTTCTTTCGAATAAGACTTACTACCATTAGCAAAATAATTTATCACAGCATTCGTTCCATTCTCATATCTTAACAAAATGCTTGCATTATCCGTATTCTCTTCCGGATTTTCACCCATTGCATTCATACATACGGCAATAACTTTGCTATCTGCAAAGAACGAACACAAATCAATAAAGTGGCAAGCCTCGCCAATGATACGTCCTCCTCCCACTTTCAAATCATGCACCCATACTTCAGGCGGTATAAATCCGGCATTCATGGTTGCTACAATATTCTTTACTCCGTTTCCGGCAAGTTGTTTCATTTTTACCGCAAAAGGAGAAAAACGTCGGTTATACCCCACAGTCAATGTTACTCCTTTCTTTTGTGCCTCCCGATAAGTTTCAGTTATCTCATTCAATTCTGCTTGGTTCAAGCACAATGGCTTCTCCACAAACACATGTTTCTCCGCTCGTAATGCATCCAGCACCATTGAAGCATGAAGATTATGACGGGTGGTAATCATTACTAAATCAACGGCTTCATCTTTTAAAATCTCCTTGTAGTCAGAAGTTGCTTTCATGGCTCCGGCCTTTTGAGCCAAAACTTTTGCGGATAGTCCTTGCGCACTCGCAATGTACCGAATATGTGCCCCCGCTTTCATCAAGGCAGGCAGCATCGTTGCCGATGTAAAATTTCCGGCGCCAATAATCCCTATTTGACCTTTTGTTGCTGAAAAGTTAGCAGATGCAACCTCAACTATTGTATTCCGCTTTGCATCAACAGGATATTTCAAGATAGAAGCGATAGAGCCATGCTTGCGCATATCCCCATATATCTTTTCATAATCATCCAAATCCACTTCTTCAGTAATCAATGATTTCACATCAATATTCTCCATAGATATTGCTTGCAAAATAGTGTCAAAGTTTCTTTTTTCTGTCCAGCGTACAAAAGGCAACGGATAATCTATCCCCTTGTTTTCATAATCTTCATCATAACGTCCCGGTCCATAAGAACAAGAAACTTGGAACGACAGTTCCTTTTTATAAAAATCATCTCTGCGAATATCCAATCCTATCACACCAACCAGCACGATACGCCCCCTTTTTCTTGACATCTCAGCAGCTTGATGAATCACTTCATCTGTTTTGGCAGAAGCTGTAATCAATACTGCATCAGCTCCGTAGGAGGAAGTTTCTTCAAGGACATATTTTACAGAATCTGTTCCTTTTGCCGGATTTATACCTATTATTCCCTTAGTACGTGCCAATGCTACCTTCTCTTCATCAAAATCAACGCCTATAACTTTACAACCATTTGCCTTCAACAACTGTGCTGCTATCAATCCTATCAAACCTAATCCAATCACCACCACAGTTTCTCCCAACTGTGGTTTCAACAAACGAATACCTTGTAAACCTATAGAACCAATTACTGTAAAAGCAGCTTCTTCATCCGATACATTTTCAGGTATCTTAGCTACCAAATTCTTTGGAACACATACATATTCAGCATGTTGACCGTTAGAAGCAACTCTGTCACCCACCTTAAATTCTGTCACTCCGTTTCCCACAGCAACCACTACCCCAGAATTACAATATCCTAAAGGTAATGGCTGTCCCAACTTATTAAAGACAGCTTCCAACGTAGGCTGCAACCCGTCTGTTTTTATCTTGTCAAGTACCTGCTTCACTTTATCCGGCTGCTGGCGAGCTTTTTCTATCAGATTTGCTTTTCCAAACTCAACAAGCATACGTTCTGTTCCTAAAGATACTAAAGAACAGGATGTTTTAACCAAAACATAGCCTGATTTTACTTGGGGAACCGGAACTTCTTCAAGTACCGTCTTGCCCGATTTCATATCTTGAATGATTTGTTTCATAATCAATTGTACACCAATAATGTTTTTATCTCTATTTTAATTCTGCTATAATTTTATCATAAAATCGAATTAATGCCAAATCTGAAATATTATGTTTTACAAATTTCCTTTTATTCTTCAAATTTGAAATATTATCCAGCACAACGAACAGTCCTTCCATGTCACTTCGCTTTACTGCACACACTCCACGTGGTCTATCCACTACATCAGTAGCTACTACGCTTAATCCAAAATCTAAAGCTTCATGTATAGATAAACTGTCTCCATCTGTTGAAGTATAGCGAATGAAACAGTCTGCATAATCAAATACTTTTTGAAACGAATGAGGTCTATTTAATATTATAATATTTCTCGGCAATGAATGATTTTTCTTTTTATACATGCCTGAAGGGTCTGAGATTACTAATCCCCAGTTTAATCTTTTAGCAAAAAATGCTATTAAATCGGATATTCCATAAATCTCCTGCCCATACTTATCTAAAGAATAATTATAAGCATTTGTTATACAAACGAAAGAGAACTTCGTTCGCAATTTTATTAGTTCAGACTTTATCCTATCTTCTAAATCAGGTTCCTCAATAGATGGTATATAAGCTGATAACAATGTGGACCTAAAATTATATTTGATTGCCATATTAAGACTATGATTATTTATCACAATAGGATAAGTACATAGCCTTACAGAACAAAAATCAAAAAAATTCATTACAAAGCCAAAGCGTCCCAAATCCCCATGATACGTTATCAAGGAAGTCTTTCGTTGTGCTAAACAACATATAGCAAAAAAAACTCTCAATATTGGTGAAGAAGTATGTAAATGAACAATATTACTTGCACTAATTGCCTTAATAAAAGAATATATAGTAAATTTATTCAAATCATAAAAAGTATAGTCATATTGCAATTTATCAAGCAATTTAACTAATCTATCTACATGTATTGTTACCCCACCAATAGGAAGAGGTCGTTTACCTATTATTAGTATTTGGCTTTTTATTTTTTTCTTACAAAACATAAATTGCATAAAAATAACATTACTGTATAAAAGAAGTACTCATAGTAAGCAAATGTATTAAAATATAAATCAAACCAACCAAAAAATAAAGCAGTTATAATCAAACATGTATTAGCTGAAAAGATCCAATATCCTTTAACAGACATAATGAATGAAAAATAGGCAACAATTCCCCAAATAAATGAAGTAAAAATACCTCCAAGATATCCACCATAGATAAAAACTGTTCCAAAAAATGTTTTAACATTGGAGGAAGCATCAGCTCCTATTTGAGTCCACAAATCACTAATAACTTCCTGCATTGGTAACCCCATAATTTTATTATATAAATTAAAAAATGGCATAAATAAAAACTGAAAACTAACTCCCATCGGATTTTCGTGGTACAAATATTGAGAAAAGCTAGCTATGCTAGAAGTAAAATAGAAAATTGTATGATTAATAATAAAATCAAAAGGTGCCCAATAGCCAAAAACGAGACTATATGATAAAAAGAAGATAATAAATGCCAGCAACAATAAATAAGCAAAATATTTTATCTTAAATTTCACGTTATATATATATATTCGTAGCAAAATCGCACTTAACAATAATATTAGTATACCGCTTTTTACAGTATACAACGTTGCTAGAAGAAGAGCTGATAAGAAAATATATACATAACCAATATTAAATATTTTTTTATTTCTAGAAGATATGCAACTAAAAGCAAAGATACTAATCAATTTAAAAAACAGACTTATATGAGCAAACATTCCTGTAGAAATTACATTTTCCCAATCATCATCAAACACGAAGTTAAACCTCAATAAATTAATATATATATAAATATCTATGTATATTGCCATAGCAATTCCAACGTACAGTATCTTCTTTCTGCTCCTTAGCAATAATTTTAAATAGTGCTCCGCTGGAAATCGTTTATTCCCTCTACGACATATAATCATGGATAACATTATACCACCTAACCAAAAGAATAAAAGTCCAATACTCCATAGATAAAAGATAGGCAAATATATAGAGTAGAATCCTATCTGTTGTGCAAAAGCAACAGCCAATATTGAAATCAATATCATTGGTAAGCTTAATGCTATTGCAGGCGTATAATATGTACCGTAAAATTTTCTATCAAAATAAATAATACTACAGGATTCAATAATAAATAAGATTAAAGCCATTATTTCCTACCTCTAAATGATCCCTTCAATAAATATTGTATCCACAATGATAATCCTGATAGTTGAAACCTCAATTTAAGCATATCAGCATCATCACTAATACCTATTACTCTCAATTTATATCGGTTCGTATTTCCATCATTCCAGCCTACATCCGTTGTTCTAGCTGTCTTATAACCCGCCAACTTAACACATTCAATTGAATAATTATTATAATCTCCATTTGGATAAGCGAAATGTTCAATGGGGCAGTCACACAATGCCTCTAATTCTTTTTTAGAATTAGCAATTTCGTCCCATTGTTCTTCTTGAGTGCATTGGGGTAATATAGGATGTATACGGGTATGAGACCCAAAAATTACATAATTTTTCAAAGTATTAATATCATCTTTAGTCAACCCATGAGGTGAACTTAATACCATCTTAGGATAATAAAGTTTTTTCTCTTTTAATAACTGCAATCTCCCTATATTTGTACATTTTTTATAAGGTTCTGCCGAATTTCCATTTAAGCATTTCCACCAAAAGGGATGATTTGTAGCTACAACTTGAGAACACAAGTATATTACTGGCATCAAGCTATATATTTTTATTATTGGCAACAATTCTACATTATTCTTATGCCCATCATCAAATGTTATAATTAAAGAATTATCAGGAAGATTTACTTTGGATAAAAAATCATTCATTGAGATTATAACATATTTCTTCATTAAGAATTCTATATGTGACGAAAACACCTCCACAGTAGGATTATGATAAGAAATAATTGTCACTTTTTTACGGTTCCAAAAACGAAAAAATACATCTATATGCAACCAAACAAAAAACAACATAAATATATGTTTCATCATTTACATAATTTTAAAGTTTGCAAGAAGATGTATTTACTAAAATCATTCCTTTTCAATAGTTTAAATATCTCTCTTTGAACAACAATACATTGCATTAATGATGCTCCATAATTACATTTTAATGTAAAAAAAGAAAAGATTATATATATACATACAGAAATAATCCACAAAAATCTATTTTGATATTCTTTCAAATCAGCCAATCTTATAGCATAATGATAACAAGCCTTTCCTATATTATTATTTGATATCCTATTTTGAGACAAACTTACTTTATGATAAATCACAGAAGAAAATAAACAGACTTTTTTTAAAGATTTCTTCTTTAATCTCAAAGAAAACTCAAAATCTTCTTCTCCAAAAAAGAAACGTTCTGTTAGTTTCCCAGTACGACTCATATCAAAAAGAAGAGCACAACCTGTTGCATAATCAATTTCTTTATAACCTGTCTGAGGTACATTTTGTATATGTTCATTAGGATAGTAATAGAAACGAGCACCATACCAACTTATTTTTCCCCCACAATTCCATATACGATTTGATGGATTAAATAAACGAATCTGAGGAACAAATGCCACAAATTGAGAATGTTCTAACGCAAAAGAGAACAATTTAGAAATTGCATTCTCTGCAATTTCAGTATCATTATTCAATAATAGCACATACTTATAGCCAAGTTTTTCAACATACTCTAATGCTACATTATTTCCAGCCGCAAATCCTAAATTATCCGAGTTTCTTATAAGTACTATTTTATCTTGACAGCCAATACTCAACAGCTCTCTTTCTGTATCTATCTCCCCACCATTTCTTGCCTGCTGTTCATTATAACATACACACGTAGAATAGTTGTTTTGACAATAAGATTTCAATAATTCATATTCATCTTGTTCTGAATGATTATCAACTAAAACAATGGTATAATCCATATCCGTCTCTTTTTTCAAGGAGATGAGGCAATCTTTAGTATAATTATAGCCATTCCAATTTAATATAATGATATAAAGTTTTTCTACCATGAAATTATTCCTTTATTTTTTTTAATTCTTTCCGTATTAGAATAAGTAAAAATATCTCTGATATAATCATAGAAACTGCAGCACCTCTATCTTGCAAAACCATTGATAATAAAGAGCATAACAGCAAACTAAAGAATCCTGCTTTCCAAACACAAGCTACAAATTTTTTAGAATATCCCATATTGACTAAACCTATTATACCATAGTAAAAATTCATACCACCAAATAATATAACAAAAGCCATTATTTGTATATCTAATATAGATTTATAATAGTTTTCATTTAAAAATGTTTCTACCAAAATTGGAGAGAAGAATACTATTATTAGTGATAAAATAAATAGTACTAAAGAATATAAACGACCTATCTTATAATAAGATTCTAATCCTCCATTATTACACATTTTTCTTGAAAAAAAAGGATATATTGCGTTCACAAAAGGAGATGTCAACGACTGAAATGCTTTAATTACTTTCTCTGCTGGAGCATACATACCTACCACAGAATAGTTTGTAAAAAAGCCCAATAAAATAATATTAGACTCACGATAGAAATTCATACCAATTGTAGAAAGAAAAAGATACCAACCATCTTTTAACTCCGTATATAACATCCTTTTTTGAGGAAATATAAATTTTATATGCAAATGAAAGGAAACAATATACAATGAAATAATAGCTCCTATAACATATCCTAATCCCTGCAAGAGCAAGACATCATTATAATCATCAGCTCTACGGACTAATACAAAAATTAGCAATACAGATATTAATCGAGACAAAAAGGAAATTAAAGTTATAAATTTCATTCTCTCAAGTCCTTGATACAACCATAATGGTATTATAGTCTGTCCCCAAACTAATAATAATCCACATGAATATAGAGCTGCTTCATCTTTAAAAAATGGAATGAATAATACAAGAAAAGTAACTATCAACGAAACCAAAATATTAAAAACGAAACGCAATAGCATGATAGAAGAATATATTTCCTCTAACATTTTATGATTATCTCGTATAAGGGATACTTTTTTAGTTGCTGAATATTCAAAACCATATGACACAAAAAGAGTAAAATAACTCATTATTGCATAAGCATAAATATATGTTCCATATTTTTCGACTCCTAATACCCTCGTTAAATAAGGTATCAAGATAATTGGAAAAATATAGTTTGCTATATTTAAAACAGATAATGAACAAAAATTTTCAAGAACTCTACGATATTCTTTTTTTAGATACATAATTCATAACAAAGCGAGTTATTCTATCACAAGCCAATCCATCTCCATAAGGATTGACAGCTTTACTCATCTGTTCATAATAATCCTGATTATTCAATAAAGCAGATACTTCATTAACTATCTTATCATAATCAGTACCTACGAGTTTCACAGTTCCCGCCTCCAATGCTTCAGGGCGTTCGGTAGTATCTCGCATCACCAACACTGGTTTTCCAAGTCCCGGCGCTTCCTCCTGAATACCTCCACTATCCGTCAAAACAATCGTTGATTTTTCCATCAAATAAACAAATGAGAGATATTCTAAAGGCTCTATGAAAAACATATTATTTAAGGTAGTTAAGTCTTCACCAAAAACCTCATGGATAGGTTTACGAACATTAGGATTCAAATGCATCGGATAAATAAAGTCCACTTCAGGATATTTTTGAGTCAAATATTTAATTGCCTTGCACATGGATATAAAACCATCACCAAAGTTTTCTCGACGATGACCGGTTATTAAAACAAGCTTCTTGCCAGTAGATAAACGATTTACATCATAACCTGCCAGTTCGAGAATATCCTCCAATTCTTTATCCAGTTTCTTGTCACTTTTTATCTTATTCACTACCATGTACAACGCATCAATCACCGTGTTGCCGGTCACTGTTATGACAGATTCTCTCACGCCTTCGTCCAGCAGATTTTGCCGACTCAACGGTGTAGGTGAAAAATGGTAGGTAGCGATACGACCCGTTATCAGACGGTTCATCTCTTCGGGCCACGGACTATAAATATTATGCGTGCGAAGCCCCGCCTCCACATGACCTACCGGAATTTGTTGATAAAACGCAGCCAAAGCGGAAGCCGTGGAAGTGGTTGTATCGCCATGAACCAAAACGACATCCGGCTGTACCTCTTTCAATACATCACGCATACCCGTCAAAACACGAGCCGTCACATCATATAAATCCTGCCCTTGTTTCATGATATTCAAATCATAATCAGGCGTGATTTCAAATATATGTAATACTTGGTCAAGCATTTCACGATGCTGACCGGTAACGCATACGATGGTCTTGAACTCTTCCGGATATTTTTGAAATTCTTTCACCAGAGGAGCCATTTTTATGGCTTCGGGACGAGTCCCGAAAACCAACATTATTTTCTTCATAAAACAGACGGGGATTTATTATCGTTTGTAAATGCCACAAAAATCAAGAATAATTTTCTTGTCATCATAAGGGAGAGACTTGAAAGGGGTATGAGCTACAAGGAAAACCACTATATCAGCATTGGCATACGCTTCCTGATAGTCAGTCAATTTAAATACATTGTGTTCTTGTACATTGGGCTCTACCACATAAATATTGGCATTATTACAACTTTGCATCACTTTGGTTGTAATATATTTTGCAGGAGCCTCCCGCAAATCATCAATATCCGGCTTAAATGCCAACCCCATCATAGCAATAGCGGGCTTACGATGATGCTCCAACTCAAACTTCAACATGGCATTCTGTACTTTCTCTGCACACCAAAAAGCCTTATAATTATTTATCTCACGAGCAGTAGAAATAATCTTAGACTCCATAGGAAAATCTGCAGTAATGAAATAAGGGTCCACCGCAATACAATGACCGCCCACACCACAACCCGGTTGGAGAATATTGACACGAGGATGCTTGTTTGCCAATTTTATCAACTCCCAAACATTTATACCAGCCTTATCACAAATCAAAGATAACTCATTGGCAAAAGCTATTTGCACGTCACGGGAAGAGTTTTCCGTCAATTTACACATTTCCGCCGTTTTACAATTAGTACGATGAAGCGTACCTTGTACAAACTGACTGTAAAATTCAATGGCTTTATCAGTGGATGCCTCATTCATACCACCAATCACGCGGTCATTATGAACTAATTCGTAGATAACATTTCCCGGCAGCACTCGTTCCGGACAATAAGCAATATAAATTTTATCTTTCAGTTCCGGGCGTAATTCAAATATCAGATTGGTCATCTTATCAGTAGTGCCAACTGGAGAAGTTGACTCAATCACATATAAGTCTCCTTCTTTCAAAAAGGGAATCACTGTACGAGTAGCAGCTTCTACATAAGAAATATCCGGTTCATGGTCACCCTTGAAAGGAGTTGGTACAACCATAAAATAGGCGTCACTAACCTCAGGGGTAGTTGAAGCCTTTAATTGACCGGCCGAAATTACCTCTTGAAGCAATTCTTGCATACCGGGCTCAATGATATGTAATTTACCTTGATTAGTCATCTCAACCACTTTTGGATTGATATCAACACCGGTTATTTGAATGCCGTGTTTAGCGGCAATAATTGCTGTGGGCAAGCCGATATAGCCCAACCCCATAAAACATGCTTTCATTTCACTTATTATTTATTGCATATATTTCTAAAAACTGATAGCGAAAAGTACCAGTTGCATGAGTTCGCCCTCATGCATGGCGTCAACAAAGCTTTCCACACTTCCCAACTGGCGGAAGCGTCCGCTGCCTCACGGTGAATCTTGCGTGCCTGTTCCAACCGGTCATATTCACCCATGTAAGGATTATAGTTAGAATAAATTTCTACTTCTATTCTTCCACTTCTTCCCACGGATAGGGATTGTCCACCACATTCCGGAACTCGGCAATGGCTTCCTGCTGCTCGGCGGTAAGCGGCTGTCCCTCCCAAGAGGTGATAATGGCACGGGCTTCGTCGGCCAAAGGCTCGTCAAAAACCTCACCATAGCAAGCCGTGAGCAGACGGAGCTTGAGCAGCGAGGCAGGAAGGGAATCGAGGACGTCCCAACAACGGTTCAGCACTTCCTGAATATGATCCTGTTTCTCACCGTGGTCGATGAAAGAGGCGCTGTAGCCCATCAAGAGAGCAAGGCAGACGTTGCCCTGTTCTTCGATAGTAGAGCCACCGGAAATAGAATCATACAAGGCCGTGGCCAAGCAGTACACCTGACCGTTGCGACGGGACAATTCATCGCTATAAACAGGACTGCCGTCCGTACCCAAATACATCAGGTCGTGCGCAGCACGCTGAAGGGAGATTGCTTCTTCGGAAAGAGACATGATGAATAATGAATTATAAATTAAAAATTAAAGAGCAGAATATTTAATATGAAAGGTCAGCCGATTACTTCTATCAAATCGGGATGGATGGTGGCCATCGCAACAGCAATGACACCCTGTATCTGAACAACCACACGGCGGTCGCGAGCACCCTTCACTTTCAGGAAAATCCCCTCCTGACCCTCGAAGTCGCCGCCCGTGACACGAACCTTAGTGCCTTTGGAGAGGTTCAGATCTTCGGGACGAAAATAAAGGAGATGGTCGTTGTAAGTTCCGGCAACGGCAATGAAGCGCTGCATCTCATGGTCGGGAATGATTATCTTACGCCCGCTACGGGTATCGGTGATGTATTGCAGGTAGGATACCTGAGACTTGACACGCTTCAATGCGGAAGGAAGGGCATGGACAAAAAGAAGGTTGTGGACAACGGGCACAAGGGCACGGACCTTCCTGCCTCTGCGCAGGCTCACCTTGTATTGCATGGGGACGAAACAGCCTATCTGTTCCTTTTCGAGAAGGCGCATGGCATCCGGCTCCCGCCGGTATGTGGCACGCATGGCGTACCAGATTTCGGTTTCTTTCTCCCTATCCATCTTCGATTGTGTTCAGAAAAGGGCATTCCTCCGGGGCTTTAAACCCCGTACATTATACTGGAATTCAATCAATTGCGAGCATTTTATGTGAAATACGGCAAGCCTTATGCCCATCTTGCCAACAGACTTTTTACAAGTCTTCATCTCTAATTGTAAAAACAACTATGTATCAATATGTTATAAACGAAAATCGTCCAATAGACGTTCGTTTAATGGACACCCCTCTTCCCTCTTTCTCATATCATGCAATTTTTCTAAAAACACACGCAAATCCATAAACTCAGATCGTTATTTAAAAGATTGATATATAAATAGATATGATACTTTCCCAAAAAAAGTATCGCATTATTCATAAAAATATTTTGTAATATCATTTCTTGAAGTTAAATTTGCGTCCATTAAACGAACGTTTAATGGACACCCTCAATAAGCAACAAATCATATTTACAGTCTAATTAGATACACGCAGGCGCGTTATTCTCTACTTTTTTCTAAAGGGTGTGTGTTATACAAATATATACCGGGTATATCCCCCCCCTCTAAAAATATTCATAGCACACACTATAGGAATAAAAATTGAAGATTACAGAAGGAAAAAGAGTGATGTCTCAACTTGAATTGTTAATTTTGCAACTTTTTTAAAAGTAAATATTAATTATTCAAAACGCAATTCGTATGAAAAGTACAAAAAAAGACAAATTGAGATGATGCTTTACAAAGAGCAAGATGTAATGTTATTCTACAAAGAAGGTAGCGAGAGAGCCAACGAGGTGCTGGAATTTCTGACACGCCCCAAGATGAAGCCCAAAGTGGATTACAAGGATAGAAAGACGGTGCTCGGAGTGCTTGTACACCAACTGATAAACAAGAAAAAGGGAAAAGGACTGATTGGCGTCAGACAGACAGCAAAGGCACTACATCAGGCCATAGACTTCATGGATGCCGACGGAGGGAAAAAGCCTGTGGGGGTGGAATGTATTGCAGCAGAACTGAATGCCCTATATCATGAGATGTATCCCGAATAGCACAGAGACATCGGGACGGCAAATGCCAAATTCGTAAAAAACGGTCTTTTCCAGCAAAAGGCCGTTTTTGTTTTTCCCAGAGATTCTCCCCTACTTTGCGCCGCCAATAAGGCAGACTAAAACAGCAAATATGGAAAATATTCCGGTAACCACCTACCGTGGTTTCAGTACCGTCAACGGAGAGATAACCCTCGCCGCCGACCTGGAGGACATCAGAAACGGCAAATATGCCAAGTCGGTCATCAAGATTGCGAGCCTTGTGGCGCAAGGCAAGACAGAAGAAGCCAACAACGTAAAGAGACAACTCCCCTTCCGCACCGTAACGGCAAACTACAAAGACCGCAGACTGCCTCCCGGCATCATCCGTTACAATCCGGTACTCACTCTGGACCTCGATGGGCAGCCCGAAGAAAGACTGGAAGAACTCAGGACACTCATCAACGGCGATCCGGACACGCTTGCGTCCTTCCTCTCACCCAAACAGCACGGATACAAGTTCTTCACTTGCCTGCGCACCATATACGCACGGAAACTACGGGAACGATTGACCCAAGGAGAAATAACTTGTGCCGAACTCGAAAAAATACACCTGAAGCTGTACAATGCGGCTAAGGAGCATTATGAAAAACTGCTCGGAACAGAAATAGACGGAAGCGGGAAGGACCTTTCCAGAGGATATTTCGTTTCTTTCGACCCGAAAGCCTACTTCAATGATGTTCTGCAACAAGAAATGGACTCGTTGGAAGTACACATCATCCCCGCACTGATCGGCAAGAAAAAGCACGAATCCACATCGCCCGGAAAGGGACACACCGCAGAGCCTTGGGAAACAATGATGTTTTCACAGGCAGTGGCCGCTGTGAAGCGCATCATGAGATTCAGGGAAGGAAGCCGTGATAACTTCCTCTTTGCCCTCGGAAACAAGTGCTATGCGAAAGGGCTGGACGAAGAAACGGCCGTGAGGCTCGCCAAAGAACAATTCGGAAAAGAAGGATTCGATGTGGAGCCTCCCCTGCGCAACTCTTATGTCTATACCAGCAAGACCACCGAAGCAACCGCCGCAAAAGAAAACAAAAAGCCTGTTATCAATCAGGTGATGGACTTCTTGCAAGAGCATTACAGCATACGCCGAAACACCATACTGGACCGTTTGGAGTGCATTGTCTATAACTCACCCGAAAAGGTGGAGAAAGGATACCTGCCCATGCGCGGAAAGGACTACAACACCATATTCGTTGACATGCAGATGGCAGGAATATCTTGTTTCCAAAATTTCCTAAAGGCGGTGATAGACTCCAACTATGCCAAAGAGTTCGACCCATACAAGGACTACTTGGACAAGCTGCCGCCCTGGAACGGAACGGACTATATCGGAGAACTGGCGGACACCGTACGAACCGAAAACGGAGATTTGTGGAGAGAGGGGTTTCGCAGATGGTTGGTGGGGCTCGTGGACTGTGCATTGGATGACGAAAAGATGAATCAGTTAGTCATCATCCTGTACGGAGGACAGGGAAAAGGAAAAAGCAGTTGGATACGCCGCCTGCTGCCGCCCGAATGGAAAGAATACTTCTATAGCGGAATCATAGATCCCTCGAACAAAGACGACCTAAGACTGCTTGCCACACGGCTCATCATCAACATGGAGGAATTTGAGGGAGTGAAGCCTGGAGAACTGGCAGCACTGAAAAGGATTGTCGCCCAAAACAACGTGACTCAAAGGAAGGCATACGACGTGGAAGCATTCAGCCTGCCCCGCCACTGCTCTTTCATAGGAAGCACCAACAGCCGCCGGTGCTTGCAAGACATAGGGGGAAACAGGAGATTCATGCCCGTCACCGTAAAGGAAATAGACTATCACAAGCCAGTGAACTATCAGGGGGTATATGCACAGGCAATGGCTTTACTGAAAAACGGCTTCAGGTATTGGTACGAAGGCGAGGAGATAGAACGGCTGAACAGACATAACGAGCTGCACCGCATGAAGGACCCCGTGGAGGAGAACCTGTTTGTGTTTTATCGTAAGCCTCTGCCCGAAGACCTGAACGTGAAGTGGCTGCCGGCAAGCGCCATGTTGACGAAACTAAGCATATACGGCAAAGTGCAAGTGAACGGGCGGTCACAGGCCATATTGGTACAGGTGCTGGACAAATACGGCTTCAAGACAAGGACAAACGAACAGGACACCACAGAGTATGAAGTGACGGATCTGCAACTGGACGAGGTAGAAAAGAAAAGCTAAAGAGAAAGAAATAAAAGATAAGAAAACGGAAAGCCCCGTAACAATATATGTTATGCAAGCTGACAATATATGTTACGGGACTTTACCTGTATAGGCATTTTCTTTACAACTATCATCTATCAATGAATCAAGGTTCTCCTAAATACTTTACCAACAAAGACACTTCGAGGGGTGTGAAGCTGCGGCGGTAGCGATTGTAGCCTACAGCGGCCAATTCTGCCGCCAAAGCTTTGTTGCCGCGAATCCACTTCGCAAGGGTTCCGATGGCATTGGTCACGGGAGTAGCGGGATTGTAGAGCATGGCAAGTTCTTCTTTGGAGTAGGTACGTAAATGGAATGGGCGAAGGTCTTCGTCTTTCATTTCGTTCATTGATTTCTCTGTTTTCATCATCCTAATTTTTATTGTTTAACTATGACATAAAGATAGCTGTTTGCAATGACATGAACTAATATTTCAGACAGAAAAAGTAAATAATTTTATTAATTTATATTGAAACGTGAGGCAAATGGAGATAACCCTTCAAAACCTTTGTAACTCGTGCTGTGGATTGAGAGGAGAGTTTACCTTTGGCATGCGCTTCAAAGAAGAAGTGCAAAGTGTATTCAATTATTCATTTAAATTATTTACAATTATGGGAGTACCATTTAAAAAGATTGCCAGAAAAGATCCACGGAAAACGGATGCCACAGCAAAATTCTACCCGCAATTGGTGACATTGGGAGATAACGCATCGCTGGACGACATCGCCTACATGATGAAGGAAAAGAGCTCGCTGACATTAGGAGACATACAAAGTGTGCTGACCAACTTTGTGGAGGCGATGCTCGCAACACTCTACAACGGGCAGTCAGTGAACATCAAGAACTTCGGAGTATTCAGCCTGTCGGCGCGTACGGCCGGAGTGACGGAACTGAAGGAGTGCACAGCCAAAAACATTAAGGCCGTAAAAATCAATTTTCGACCTTCGAGCACTGTAAGGCCGGACATTACTGCTACGCGCGCAGGACAGAAGATTGATTTCTATGATCTGGAATTACTGCTGAACAAGGACGGTGAGGCAGGAACCGGCGGTTCGGAAGGCGGATCAGGGGACGAGAATGAAAATCCGTTGGGATAAAGCCCCATCACATTAGGAACATTGGGGAAACAACGCAATGAATATGTAACGAAAGTACAAAGGCTGTCTCAAAAGAAAATTTTGAGACAGCCTTTGTACTTTCAGTATATCCTTTCAGTTAAAATGAATTTATCGTCCGGTTAGCACGGCTGACGACTTCCGAAGCCGGTATGTGGTTCAAGGCAGTTTCGTCGAATGCCTCCAAAGCTTTCCCGATCTTCTTTAAAGCAGAACGGTTATTTGTACGGGTAAACTCTTCACGCAATATCCTCACCTTTTCGAATGCCTGCACCCCGGAGATCAACCGTTCAAAACGGAGCGAGGTACGAGCACCCGGATAAACAAAGTAGGTGTCACCGGCCGCCCATGTATAAAAGCGGCTGTCCACCAGAGGTTCGATCACCCAACTGTTATAAGCCCAACGCAAATAACCATCCAACCCGGCTTTGGCGGCATACCAACCAAACCATTCGCACTCGGCGGGAGGACTGAATGTGAAAGTATTGGGACGCGGTTCTTCACAACTGGTATAAAATGTGGTAACCTTGCCTTCCGACCTCCGTTTCCGTATCATTCTTTCCGGGTATTTCATACGGAGGGGCACACAGTAGTCATTCAGTTCATCAGACAATTCTTCGTGCAAAGCTCCTGCCAGAGAAACCTTAAAGTCGGGATCGGCCTGACGGATAACTTTGAGTGCCTCCCGCATTACTTCCATCGGACGTTCGTCCATAGAGATGTGAGTAATGCCGAACCAGCCTTTTTCCTTAAGATGGGCGGCAAATGACTTCAACATGGTGCTCCACATCTCATTGTAAGCAGGCTCTCCTGGTTTTGTGTGAACTTCACGAAGCCGATTGCTTGCCTGGTCGAAATATTGGAAGGAAAGTCGCCATGGAATCATCGAGTAGCAGTTTATCTCCTTGTTTATTCCCAGCCCGAGCATAAACTCAATCCAACTGTCGAAAACGGTATAGTCGAAGCTCCATGTTCCGTCAGCTTTCTTCATCCAGGTAACCATGGTTTCAAAATAATCGTAAGTCTGCCCGTTCCATGGCTTATGCATGATGGAAACGGTGATTACCTTACCACCTGCATCCCTATACAATTCCATATAAGGACGCATTATTCTGAAATGCTCCTCACTCCATGGCTCTACCTGATGGTAGCGGGCAATGGCAAACGGATTTTGCCACAAATCGAGGTGGAATTTCCAGTCCGAAGGAGCCGGCAAGGTACGATCCTTCACCTTGACGGTGAGGTTGAGCGTACCCAATTCCGTTGTTCCGTCTTTTACCACCACTGTCCCGTTATATACTCCCGGTGTAGCATTCCGGGACACCCATACACGCACCCACCCTCCTTGTGTGTTCTGTGCAGGGACCAATAACTCCTTTGTGGCAGGGTCGATGGGGTCAGCAACCAGTGAAGAATCGAAAGCGGCCGCATAGGGACGGCTACCGCATGCCCCTTTACCGTCTTTGTTCAATTCATCGGTCATGACGTAACGTACAAAACCGGTAAGAATACAATCTTCCGTAATGCGGTCTTTCTTATTGGCGTGAGTCAGCCCTTTCACAGAAAAAGAGAGCGCCCGCAAAGGACGGTTTCCCCACACAAGCCATTGGGCCGCTACACGCTCACCACGCCAAGCAGTCAGTTCCATACGCTTGCAAAGAGAAGGCAATGGCGCCGGTTCTTCTTTTTTATAGCGGACGTCGGTAGAGCCCCAACTAAGGTTGACGCCCTGTACATTTTGCCATAACACGGGATTGGTGGCTGCCGGATCAGGAAGTTCTTCATAAGAGCCCACCGGAAAACGCGGCTGTCCGGTGGACAGACCGGAATGGGTAATGCCCGATTCTGTCTGTGCCCACCCGTTTACGGAACACATAATCCCGAGCAAAAGCAACAAAAGTTTTTTTCTATAATTCAGCATAAAGTTTCATATTGATTTTACAGTTACCAGCCCTCATTCTGTTTGCACAACAGATTAGTCTGAATTTCTTTTGCCGGAATAGGCAGATAATAATAGCGTTTTGCAAAGTTCTCAAAACGAAGTGGATCTTGAGCTTTCAACTCTTTTTCGAGCAACCCCCAACGACGGAGGTCGTAGAAGCGTTCACCTTCCTTGAAGAACTCGATGGCACGCTGATGAATCAGTTCTTCCTTTACCGATATCGCATCGGTAGCTCCGGAATAAGGCAGCAGATTGCCACCACGCGTACGGATCTTGTTGATATAGTCGATGGCAGGCTTCGTATCAGCAGGATTCAGGTTGAGTTCACATTCGGCCAGCAGCAGGATTACATCAGCAAAACGCATAGCACGCTCGTTGATGTACGACGGCAGTGTCTCTACTTCCTGGTCACGGGTAGCCGAGTTCTGATATTTCAGAATCCAATAGGAATTCAAGGCATCGGGATTTCTCGCAAATACTTCCTGAAAGGGCTTCATGTAATACATACATCCCTCATAATTCCATGCAACCGAAGTAAGGACACGGTAATCGGGCTTTCCATTGGCGGCTTTCTCTTTCAGGAAAATATCCATAATCTTTGGGGTGGGCTTGGCTTCAAACCAACCGCCTACCTCACCGGCAGCATACTCCACCGCAATCGTAGTGGATTGGGCCGAATTGGCCGTCTCACCGTTATCCCATTGGTCGGAACCTCCGACCGGCTCGTAAAGTATCTCAAAGATACTTTCGGCATTATTCTCGTGAGCTTCATCAAAGTTCCAAGTAAAATCTTCCATCAACCGATACTTGTAAGGCGCTTTAGTCAAGGGCTCCAATACATTCTTGGCTTCCTGCCACTTCTCCCGGTAAACATAGAGCTTACCCAAATAAGCATTCGCTGTCCCCTTGGTGGGCTTGCCTTTCGCATTCTCAACAGGCAGCAGCCCCGCAGCTTCCATGAAGTCTCCGGCAGCCTGATCATAGATTTCAGCCTGAGAAGACTTGGCCTTCTGGAAAGTGGCAGGATCTTGAGAGGCTTCCAGGCGCAACGGCACACCGCCGAACTCTTTGGCCAACTGAAAATAGTACATGCCACGGATAAACAAAGCCTCACCACGCACATTATCAATGAAGTCTTTCGAGAAAGTTTTCCCTTCGATTTCTTTCAGAATGGAGTTGGAACGATAAATCGCATTGTAAAACTGGTAGAATATATTTTGTGCGACCGAGTTGTTGGGGTCGTTCGTAAAACGGTGCATGGAGTAGATGTCCTGAATGTCATTGCGGAACTCAATGTCATCGGCCCTGCTGATACGGGCCATCAAACCGCGAGTGCCATAATAACCGCCGTTCCAGTTTTTAAGAGGTGTGTAACAAGAAGCCAGAGCCTGTCTGAAGTCTGCTTCTGTCTTCCAAAAAGTTTTATCAGTAGGCTTATTGGGATTTGTCACATCAAGCATTCCCTCGCAACCTGCCAATGCTATTGCCAAAAAGGCTAATACGATGTATTTATAAAATGTCTTCATAATTGGTGCTGTATTTAGAATGTAAGATTAAGTCCTAACATAAATACCCTGTTTGTAGGATATGTAAAGTTGTCAAAGCCACGGGAGGTGGCGTCGCCGCTATTAACGTCCGGCGTATAGCCGCTATATCCGGTGAAAGTAAACAGGTTTTCGGCACTCATATACACGCGAAGCTTCTGTAACCTGTCATGGAACCACCGGTTGGGGAAAGTGTAACCTACCTGCAAATTGCGCAGACGGAAAAATGAACCGTTTTCAAGATAACGGTCGCTTTGCGGACGAGAGTTCTGGTTAGGATCATCCCATACCAGACGGGGATGAGAAGCATTCGGATTTTCCGGTGTCCAATAGTCCTTGGTAGTGGCAAGGAAGTTGGTTCCTTTATTTACACCTTCCAGTTCAAGGCGGGTAGCATTATATACTTTGTTGCCCACTACAGCCTGCATGCCCAACAGGATATCGAAACCTTTATAAGCTGCGTTGAAATTCAGCCCAAGAGTAACCGAGGGGAAAGGGCTGCCGCAATATACACGGTCGGCATCGGTAATCTTTCCATCATTGTTACTGTCTTTGAAACGGATGTCACCGGGCTTGGCATTGGGCTGGATCAATGTACCGTCCTTTACATAGCTTGCCACCTCGGCATCGTTCCGAAAGAGTCCGTCAGTAGGAATCAGCCAGAAACCACCGATAGGATAACCTGCCAAAGTACGGGTAGTAGCTACATTCAGACGATTCTTTCCACCTTCAATCACTTGATTGGCATCACCCATCTCTACTACTTCATTCTTCATGGCATTGCCGGTAAAGGTCACACCGTAAGAGAAATCCCGGCTCGGAGCATCATTCCAGTTTACGGTCCATTCCATACCTATATTCTTTATCTTACCTGCATTACGCACCGGATCGTTGGCCCCACCTGTAGAAACCGGAATGGGCACAGTCAACAGAATATCCTTCGTATCCTTACGATACCAGTCGGCTGTCACCATCAGTCGTGAGTTCATGAAAGCAAGATCCACACCTACATTGGTCATTGCCGTGGATTCCCACTTAATAGCCGGATTGGCAAAATCTTTCGGGAAAGCACCGCTAATCAAACCGCCGTTACCATCGGGATAATTAATGTTCGACGTTATCACACTGGTGTACATGTAATCTTCGATTTCCTGATTTCCCAATACACCGTAACCGCCTCTCAGTTTGAATTGGTCGAGCCAACTGCGGGTATTCCTCATAAAATGTTCCTCAGCTACATTCCATCCCACAGACACCGAAGGGAAATGACCGTAACGGTTGCCTTTCGCAAATTTAGACGAACCGTCACGACGATATGTGGCTGTAATCAGGTAACGGTTGTCATAAGAGTAGAATACACGTGAAATCACGGAGGTCAGTGCACTCTCCTTCATCCACGTATCATTCAGGCGGTCTTTGGTAGCAGCTCCCACTTCATGGATGCCGTCGGGAAGTCCTCTTCCTGAAGCCATAATATAACGGTTGCGGTATCTCTGGAATGAGTAGCCCAACAAAACATTAACCTTATGCTTGCCAAAAGTACGGTCGAAAGACAGTAAATTCTCTATCAAATAGTTATTGCGATTATAACGATCTTCCCTCATGTTAGAAACTGCATTGTTGCGCAACCCGAAGTCAAAGACATTCTCATAAGCAGTACTACGCTCGAATGAAAAATCGGGAGTGGCATTCAAACGATACTTAAAACCTAAAGGCAGTTTGATTTCGGCATACAGGTTGATATAGGCATTGTATGTATTCCAGGTTCTATCCGTCAGGTTGGTATCCAGAATGCCCAGAGGATTGGGAATATCCGTGGCATCCCCGTAAACCTTGCCATAACCTCCTTTGTCATTCTCAGGGTCGAACTTATGCAAAGTAGGAATGGATTGCAGAATAATACCGATGTAACCGCCACGGGCAAAACCATAAAGCGGATTGTTCTGCCGGGAGCTGAACACTATATTATTGCCGAATGTAAACCAGCCCCTCTTGTATTCCGATTTGAACTGTATGTTGAAGCGCTGATAGTTAGTTCCTTTTATCGTACCATTCTGGTTCACATATCCCAAACCGGTATAATAGGTAAAGTATTTCGTACCTCCGCGAACAGTGAGATTATAATTCTGCATCAGAGCCGGCCCCATCATGATATCCTGCCAGTCATTGCTCTCCGTAATGTTCTGTGCCATTTCCAGCGGATTGGAACCTATGGCCCGGCGTGAAACAGCGGTCAGTTTCGCCCACTCATCGGCATCCAGCATTTCCAGATATTTGGAGGGAGTTTGCACGCCTATATTGACAGAGGCGTCGATAATGGGCTTGCCTTCCGTATTGGAGCCCGACTTGGTAGTGACGATGATGACGCCGTTGGCCGCACGCGATCCGTAAATGGCAGCCGAAGAAGCGTCCTTCAGCACATCAATGCTTTCAATGTCATTGGGATTGAGGTGATCCATGCTGCTCATATACATGCCATCTACGATGTAAAGCGGACTTGCGTTATTCAGTGTACCGATACCGCGCACCATGATGCGGCTGCTCTGTCCCGGTGCACCTCCCTGCGACACGATATCCACACCGGCTATTTTACCCTGCAAAGCCTGTCCGATATTCACATTGCTTTGAGTATTCAGCTTGTCTGTACTGATGTTTGCCACAGCGCCGGTCAGATCGGCCTTCTTCTGCGTGCCGTAACCGATAACCACTACTTCGTCCAGTGCCTTGGAATCCTCCTGCAACACTATGCGTATATCCTGCCGATTGTTCACTGGTACTTCCTTTTTCAGATAGCCGATATAAGATACTTCCAGAACAGCATTCCCGTCGGCCTCCAAAACGAAGTTACCGTCAATGTCGGATATGACACCTCTGGCAGTCCCTTTGATAAGGATATTAGCACCGATAACAGGAACGCCACTGCCATCCAGCACAGTACCTTTAATGGTGCGGGCCTGTTGCTGCACTGCCTGTCCGGTGGTAGAAGTTCTTCTGGACAGCACAATATGCATGCCTTCCATCACATAGACAATATCTGTATTGCCCAGAAGCTTGTCGAGTACTTCCGAAACCGGTTTTTGTCTGGCTTTCACTGAAGCCACTTGATTAACATTCACTTGATTATTGTAAATAAACAAATAATCGGTCTGACTCTCTATGTCAGTAAGAATTTCATTCAGTCTGACATTACTCTTATTAAGGTTAACTCTTGCATTTTGCGAATGCGTATTCTTCGCATACGAACAAAAAGCACACACCATAAGTAGAAACGTGGTGATTCGCATAATTTTATAGATTTGGTTATTCTGTAAAGCTATAAACAGCTCTTTCTTGAGCACAAAGCAGTTTTTCATTTCTTTATATTGATAGGTTATTAAATAGTATTGATTGCTTTGCCGAACGGATATTCATATAATCCGGAAACAATCGACAACATTTCAGGTTAACAGATTTACTTCATAGGCTACTCGATTTTAAATTATTACTCAGTTCTTATTTTATATATATAATCCGGTTCTCATCGTCCCGCGTATATGTAAACCGTATATCCCTCTGCAAAACCCGCAGGGCATAATCAATGCCGTCCGCCTGCCTGAATTTGCCGGTATAATAGTATTTTGACACTTCCTTGTTACTGACTTCAATCTTTACTTCAAAGTACTTCTCAAAATCTCTCACGATCACATCAAAGGTTTCATTGGTGAAGCAGAGTAATCCCTCCTTCCAGCGATAGACATTATAGTTATCCAGAGGTTTCACCTTCAGTTCACCGTTTTCCAGAACCGCCTTACAATCGGGCTCCAACATCAAAGTCTCTTTCGGATTTTCTACTGACACCAGCTTCACGCTACCTTGCATCAAGGCCGTTTCAAACTGATTCTTATCCGAATATGCTTCTACATCGAACTTGGTTCCCACAACTTCCACATCATACTTCCGGGTTCGAACGATGAAAGGTTTCTCAGGATTCTTGGTTACATCGAAATAGGCTTGTCCGTCGAGTTTCACCTGCCGGGACTTCCGGTTGAAAGCAAGTGGATATTGAATGGTGGTACGGGCATTGAGCCATACGTTTGTTCCATCAGGTAAAGTTATATTCATCCGCTGACCAGCCGGAACATAAATGGTTTGCATAGCCGGAGTTTCTGTTGACAGCTCGTATTGCTGATACAGGTAGCTTACACTTAATGTAAGTAAAACCACTCCCGCTATTTTAAGCAACTCATTTTTCACAGAGTTCCACTGGATATGAAGCATTCCCTTTTTCTTCCGGGTAAGCAGTATCATGGCATCAAACAGCTTACGTTCTTTGAAGAATTCTTTTTCATTTTGTGGAGATTCCTCTACCCAGGCCCATATTTGTTCTCCTTCTTCCAAGGAAGCATTTCCCTCGAAAAAGCGGTATAGTATTTCTTTATCCATATTGTTCAGCATTGCTTTCTATAATATATAGCAGTTCAGGAATAACAATGGATAGTAGAAAAAGTGAAAAAATGAAATGTATTTTTAAAGCAGCTCAAAGTCAGACCTTTAAAAGCCGGAATTATACAAGTAGATAAATAAAGGCAAGTAATCTTTCAAATTGACACGAAGTTCTTGAAGAACTTTATTGATATGAAATTGAACTCCTTTGGGAGTCATTCCGGTCAAGGCCGCTATCTCTTTGTAGGATTTGTTCTGGTAGCGGCTCATAATAAAAATTTCACGGGTCTGTTTCGGCATTCCAGCCAAAGTACGGTCAACAATTGCCTGAGCTTCAGCAGAGAATAATTCATCGGGATCACAGGCCTGCAGAGTAGCAAGCCTTGTTTTCAATTCCCACTCGGCATATTTTTTCATTCGTTCGGAAGCAGCTTCGCGCACCTCCAAGTGCTGAAGATAGTTCAAGCACTTATGCTTTATAATGACAAGTATGTATGCAGGTACATTCACATCTCCGGGCAAACTGTCCTGCTTCTCCCAATAGTACATCAATGCTTCAGTAACAAAATCTTCAGCCACTGCCATGTCGCGCACATACGTTTGGGCAAAGCGGATAAAGCGTCCCTGGTATTCAGAAAATAATTGATTAAACTTTTTCAGATCCATAAAATTATGTACTAAAATGAATGTTGCGATTGCGAATATAGAGATTATTTTGCTCTTAAAGAAGCAATTTCTTCAGAAAGGAGGTCTTCTCCTTTTTCTTTTCTGAGACAGTATCTTCTTTGTCAGACACAAAAAGGAGGTGCGAAACTCAAGAGAATGAAAAACGTTACAGGCTAAAATTTTTTCTTCCTGCAGATTTCCGGAAACCAAGTTTTTTCTCTAACTTTACACTCTCGAAAAGTATAAATGAATATCAATGATATGGAAAACAGAAGTTTAGTTACCATAGCCGAGCACAGTAAGGAAAAAATCCTCTATATGCTCGAAATGGCGAAAGAGTTTGAAGCTCATCCCAATCGGCGTCTATTGGACGGAAAAGTTGTCGCCACTTTATTTTTCGAGCCCTCTACCCGCACCCGCCTCAGTTTTGAGACAGCAGCCAACCGTCTTGGCGCACGTGTCATAGGTTTCAGTGATCCTAAAGCTACCAGCTCATCCAAGGGCGAAACACTGAAAGACACCATCAAGATGGTGAGCAATTATGCGGACATTATCGTGATGCGCCACCATCTCGAAGGGGCTGCACGTTATGCCAGTGAGGTAACTGCCATCCCCATCGTCAATGCCGGAGACGGAGCCAACCAACATCCTTCGCAGACCATGCTTGACCTTTATTCCATCTACAAGACACAGGGAACTCTGGAAAATCTGGACATATTCCTGGTGGGCGACTTGAAATATGGCCGTACAGTCCATTCGTTACTGATGGCTATGCGGCACTTTAACCCCACTTTCCATTTCATTGCTCCGGATGAGTTGAAAATGCCGGAGGAATATAAAATTTACTGCCGCGAGCAACACATCAAATACGTAGAGCATACAGACTTTACTGAAGAAACAATTGCTGATGCCGACATTCTCTATATGACCCGCGTGCAGCGTGAACGATTCACCGACCTTATGGAATACGAACGGGTAAAGAATGTATATATCCTGCGCAACAAGATGTTGGAACATACCCGCCCCAACCTGCGCATCCTGCACCCTCTGCCCCGTGTCAACGAAATAGCCTACGACGTGGACGACAGTCCCAAAGCATATTATTTCCAGCAAGCACAAAACGGGCTTTATGCCCGTGAAGCCATCCTTTGCGATGTGCTGGGCATCACGCTGGATGAAGTAAGAGTTTAACGGATTTATTTGAAAAGAATCGAAACATGAGCGAAAAGAAACAAGAATTACAGGTAGCCGCCCTGGAGAACGGCACTGTCATCGATCATATCCCCTCCGAAAACTTATTTACCGTAGTTTCCTTGCTTGGGCTGGAACGCATGAGCAACAATATTACCATCGGTTTCAACCTCAAAAGCAAAAAACTGGGAAAGAAAGGTATCATTAAAATAGCTGATAAGTTTTTCTGCGATGAAGAAATAAACCGCATCGCCGTAGTGGCTCCCAACGTAAAATTAAATATCATCCGCGACTACGAGGTAGTGGAAAAACGTGAGGTAAGCCTTCCCGAAGAATTACGGGGCATCGTAAAATGTGCCAATCCCAAATGCATTACGAACAATGAACCGATGCCTACATTGTTTCATGTGGTGGATAAAGAAAACTGTGTAATCAAATGCCACTATTGCGAAAAAGAACAGAGACGAGAAGATATTGAAATTATTTAGCCGAAATGAAAGAAGACTGGAAACCGGGAACAATGATTTATCCGTTGCCCGCCGTTTTGGTAAGCTGCGGAAGCGTCCCCGAAGAATACAACATACTGACGGTGGCATGGACGGGAACGATTTGCACAAACCCGCCCATGTGCTATATTTCCGTTCGTCCCGAACGCCATTCCTATGACATCATTAAAAGGAATATGGAATTTGTCATCAATCTCACCACAAAAGATATGGCACGAGCCACAGACTGGTGTGGAGTACGTTCGGGCAAAGATTACAATAAATTTAAGGAAATGCATCTCACACCCGGCAAAAGCACTGTAGTCAGTGCACCTGCCATCGAGGAGTCACCCCTTTGCATTGAGTGCCGGGTAAAGGAAATTGTAGCCTTAGGTTCGCATGACATGTTCATAGCCGATGTCGTAAACGTCAGAGCGAACACAGATCATCTGAATCCTGAAACCGGCAAGCTGGAACTGGCGGAAACAAATCCGCTGGTATATGTGCATGGCGGATACTACGGATTAGGTGAGAAAATCGGTAAATTCGGTTGGTCGGTGGAGAAAAAAACAATAAAATGATAAAATCATGAGACTGAATCGATTCTATATTTGCTTATGCCTGGCAGCTTTTTCTACCGCGATATGGGGGCAAACACCCGTCGTGCCGGGTACATCCGATGAAGAACATTCAAAAACTCATCATGACCGTCCCATAAACTTGGGTATCAAAGGTGGCTTTACTTCTTCCCTCTTTCTTGTTTCCAACTTCAGTATCAACGGTGTGGCAATTGACGAAGTGCAGAACAATTACAAAATCGGTAATTTCGGTTCCGTTTTCATACGAATAAACTTCAACCGGCACTTCCTGCAACCGGAAATATCCTATAACGTCAATCGCTGCAACATTACCTTCGATCAGCCTTTACCAGAAAACGCATCTGCCGGAACCACGCCCGTCGAAGCATCCATCACCTCATCTATCCACAGTATCGACATCCCTGTGATCTACGGGTACAATATTATCAAGGAAGGGCCCTACAGCCTTGCTGTATTTGCCGGACCGAAAGTACGCTACATCTGGGACAAAAAAAGTAAAGTAACTTTTGAAAACTTTGAACAACAAAATATAAAAGAAGAATTGCGCCCGCTGAACCTGAGTTTTACCGCTGGTGTTGCTGTCACCATCTCACGTATCTTCTTCGACTTCCGCTACGATATAGGACTGCACAACATTTCCAAACGAGTGAGCTACAAAGTTCCTGCAGACAATGGCACGGTGAATAAAAATGCTTCCAACCACGAAATCCGTTTCCACCGTCGTGACAATGTTCTCAGTTTTTCATTGGGCATATTCTTTTGACAATAAATTCTTCTTTTTCTCTCAATTTATCATTTATTTCTTTTAAATTTGTACGCTTAATAAGAGAATACTGATTTACCAAACTTATCTAATAAGCAACAATGAAAAGAGACGATTTAATTTTCGAGATTATCGAAAAAGAACATCAACGCCAGCTCAAAGGCATTGAACTGATTGCATCGGAGAATTTTGTAAGTGACCAGGTTATGCAGGCAATGGGCTCCTGCCTCACCAACAAGTATGCTGAAGGCTATCCCGGCAAGCGTTACTACGGCGGTTGCGAAGTAGTGGATCAGAGCGAACAAATTGCCATTGACCGTCTGAAACAAATTTTTGGTGCAGAATGGGCCAATGTACAACCACACTCAGGTGCGCAGGCCAATGCAGCCGTATTCCTTGCTGTTCTGAATCCCGGTGACAAATTCATGGGACTGAACCTTGCACACGGCGGTCATCTCTCTCACGGTTCTCTGGTCAATACTTCAGGCATTATCTACACACCTTGTGAGTACAACCTGGACAAGGAAACCGGCCGTGTAGATTATGACCAGATGGAAGAAATCGCCTTACGCGAAAAACCTAAAATGATTATCGGCGGCGGTTCTGCTTATTCCCGCGAATGGAACTATAAACGTATGCGCGAAATCGCAGACAAGGTAGGTGCGATCCTGATGATTGACATGGCTCACCCCGCCGGCCTGATTGCTGCCGGAGAATTAGATAATCCTGTAAAATATGCTCATATCGTGACTTCCACCACTCATAAAACCTTGCGTGGTCCTCGTGGCGGTGTCATCATGATGGGTAAGGATTTCCCAAATCCATGGGGTAAGAAAACTCCGAAAGGTGAAATCAAAATGATGTCACAGTTGCTTGACTCTGCCGTATTCCCCGGTATCCAGGGTGGCCCATTGGAACATGTCATTGCTGCCAAGGCAGTAGCTTTCGGTGAAATTCTACAACCGGAATGGAAAGAATACGCCAAACAGGTAAAGAAAAATGCCGCCACATTAGCACAGGCTTTGACAGATCGTGGCTTTACCATCGTTTCCGGTGGTACGGACAATCATTCCATGTTGGTTGACCTGCGCAGCAAATATCCTGATTTGACCGGTAAAGTAGCTGAAAAAGCATTGGTATCCGCCGACATCACTGTAAATAAGAATATGGTTCCTTTCGATAGCCGTTCCGCTTTCCAGACTTCCGGCATCCGTTTGGGCACTCCTGCCATCACAACCCGTGGGGCAAAAGAAGGTCTGATGCTGGAAATCGCAGAGATGATTGAAACCGTACTTTCTAACGTGGATAACGGAGAGGTAATTGCCAAAGTTCGCGCACATGTGAATGAGATCATGAAAGATTATCCTCTGTTCGCATATTAATAAGAATCAGACAACATCGATTCTTACAAAATAAGGCTGCACATTGATGTTCAAATCATGTGCAGCCTTTATTATCAATTATTCACAATTTCTGATTTAAGAAAGTCCTTCAATCTTCCCATCCACAATATCTATCCGTTCCGCCTGTGGGGATTTGGGCAAACCAGGCATACGGAGTATTTCACCGGCGATGGCTACAATCATTTCAGCACCGTTATTGATGACAATATCCTTAATATGAAACTCGAAATTATTGACTGCACCATATATCTTCGGATCAGCAGAGAAAGAATACTGTGTCTTGGCTATGCAGACAGGATAATGTGTAATGCCCATCTGTCCGATAAGTTTCATCACCTTACGCGAAGCGCTACTGTAAGTCACCACGCTGGCGCCGTAAAGATTGCATGCCACTTTTTCTATTTTCTGCTGCACCGGATCATTTTCCTCATAAGTATATTGCAATGGAACGGAAGGATTCTTTTCAATGGTTTCCACCACCAGTTTTGCCAAATCTGTAGCTCCAGCCCCGCCTTGGGCAAAGGCATTATTGATAGCGAATCCTACTTTTAAATTTTCTTCGCAATGGCGACGGATAGCTTCCACCTCCTCATCCGTATCATTGGCAAAACGGTTGAAAGCGACCACAATGCTCTGGCCGAAGGAACGGAGGTTCCGAATATGCTTATCCAGATTACCAAATCCTTCACAAAGCCCTTCCATGTCAGGTTCATTGATGCGGTCGAGGCTGACGCCTCCATGCATTTTCAATCCTTGCGCAGTGGCGACAATCACTGTCAATTTTGGCTGCAAACCACTTCTCCGGCACTTTATGTTATAGAACTTCTCAGCTCCTAAATCAGCTCCGAAACCGGCTTCTGTTACTACATAATCCCCAAAAGTCATTGCCATTTTGGTAGCAAGAATGGAGTTACAACCATGTGCGATATTGGCGAACGGACCGCCATGCACGAAAGCCGCTGTCCCTTCGGCGGTCTGCACAAGATTGGGATGAATGGCTTCTTTCAGTAATACAGTGATTGCGCCAGATACACCTAAATCTTTCACAGTGAATGGTTTATCATCATACGTAAATCCAAGAATTATGTTTTCAATACGTCTGTGTAAGTCTTCCGTATCTTTTGCAAGGCACAAGATGGCCATGATCTCCGATGCAGGAGTGATATCGAATCCTGACTCTTGAGTTACACCGTTGGCACGAGGCCCAAGTCCCGTAACAATGCTACGCAAAGAACGGTCGTTTACATCGAGCACACGACGCCAAATAATCTCTTTCAATCCAAAGCCCTCTGCTTGATGCTGATAAATATAATTATCCAGCAAAGCAGAAATCATATTGTGTGCCGAAGTGATGGCATGAAAATCTCCGGTAAAATGTAGATTTATTTTCTCCATCGGAAGCACTTGAGCATAACCGCCACCGGCAGCTCCGCCCTTCATACCGAAACAGGGTCCCAATGAGGGTTCGCGCAAGGCGACAATGGCTTTTTTACCAATCTTATTCAATCCCAATGCCAGTCCGATGGAAACGGTAGTTTTGCCAATACCAGCCTTCGTAGCTGTAATAGCCGTTACCAAAATCAGGTTACTTTGCTTTACTTTTTCTTCATCAATCAAATGTTCGGGAATCTTAGCTATGTAACGGCCGTAATTCTCTACTTCATCGCGAGGAATACCTATACTTTCGGCAACCTGCTTTATCTTCTTCAGCTCTATGCTGCGTGCTATTTCAATATCTGATTTCATACGTGATTTTTTATACTATAACAATCTTCTGTTTGGGAAGTTGCAAAAGTATAAAAAAAGCTCCATATTCTGTTACGTTCAGATCACTTCTTGTCAAAGAACTCTTCCATCTTCTTTTTCAAACTGCCTTTGCCATAGCCAGTCCACATCTCCACAACCTCTCCCTCCGGAGACAAAAACACATAACGAGGAATAGCACCTGCATCATATTTGGCATACAATCCATGCTTTCCTTTCAGGTCATTCAGATTCCACCAACTGATGTCATGGTGGCGTGAAGCTATTTCCCAATTCGTTTTATCGTCAATACTCAAGCTAACCACCGTCAACCGATCTGCGTACAGCTTGCTGATTTCTTTCATTTCCGGCAAGGCCAATACACAAGGACCACATCCACGGCTCCAGAAATCAATTAAAACTGCTTTTCCCCTAAAGTCAGATAAATGGTGTACATTTCCTTGCAAGTCAAACAAATCTCCATCCGCAGCTTTCTCTCTAATGGAAACCGTATCCGAAGGTGCTAAATAAGACCGGATATCCAAAGCTTCAGGTGTCTGCCGTTGCTTGTCAGAAAGTCTGGCATACAGTTCTTCCACCTCCTTGCGAAAAGGAAAGCCTTTTTTATATTTCAAAGCTATAGCCAGACTTTCCAATTTTACCATCCATATTTCTTCTATCGGTAATTGCCTCATACGAACTATTACATTGGAATCTATGCGGAAATCCAAATTATCACCCACTTTCTCCAAACTGTCACGCAAAGCAACGACCCTTGCCAATACATCTGCATCATCCGGTTTCCGGGGGTATTTACGCATAAGCCGCATCTGTTCCATACGATTCTCTTGCTTGAGATTCCACAAGTCACGCGAATCATCCACAAAAAGTTGCCATATCTTCTGTTGGGGAACTTCACTTTCTACCCGCCAAGTATAGATGTTCATATCCTCACCTGTCAGGCGGATATAAGAATCGGAATTAGCCCAAAGATACAATCCCATACTGTATAGGTTGCCGTCACGAATCGCCAAAGTCAAACGATCCGTACCAGCTTCCGATACGGGAATTTCAAAACGGAAACTATCTCCCCGGAGGGTATCTATCGCAATACTACTCCCTACATCACCTTCCATCCGAAACAGATTCAGGCAAACACCTTGTTTCACATTCTTCACCTTGCCTTCGATGACATAAGTGCCTTGTGCCTGCATGCAGGCACTTACCAACAATAGGCACACCACGCTGATTACCTCTTTGCAATTCATGTCCGATTTATGATTTTGATTAACAATAAGCAATGATACTAACAATAAAAGGAATTACGATGCCTTCGTAATCCCTTTTATTGTTATTTAACTATGGCCTTTCATCAGTATGTATCCATCATCCGGATCATCAGAAGTAGTATTTTGATGCATTGTTTTCCATAGTCTATCCGCAGGGTGAAAGAACGGATAAAAATTCGATTCATTGAAATTATGATTAAGTTTGAAATTTATGATTTTTGAAAGAAAAGAATAAGCCCCAGTTAATTATTTAAATCGTGACGTATCCACAGCTTCCCGTTGTTTTTCTTTATAACCTCCGAATTTATAAGTAAACGACACGCCAAACTCGCGGAAACAGGAGTAATGGTTCGTCACGTTCTGCGTCTTAAAGCGGATGCGTGGAGAAATCTGCCCTGTCTCAAAAATATCATTGCAATAGAAGTTGAGAATAGCTTTGTTTCCGGCAAGGGCATAACGCAAGGCAACATTTACATTACCGGAAGTAGGCAAATCATAAATTCCTTGAATGGCTTTGCTATGTACAAATCCGGTAACAGTCAGTTTAAAATCCGGTTTGGTGGAAACGGCGAAGGTATTACTCATTTGAGCTATACCGTAACACTGCTTACGATTGAAGGGAATATCCCAAAAATCTTTGTCTTTCTCGTGATGCCATATTCCGATAAGCGTCAGGCGTGATTTCAACCAATTCTTTATACCGAATGGTATTGATGCTTGTATTCCGGCCTGTTGCTGATAATCGAAGTTGAGATATTTATAAATTTCCACCAGCTGTTGTGAAGATTGATAAAGCGTCTGTGTAGAGTAGTTTTTAGTATGATTAAACCAAGCACTGAAGATATATTTGCTCTTTAAAATATAGTTCGTCTTGACCTTATAGTCCTGTGCAGGTTTCAACAAAGGATTGCCGCGGACTTCGGAATATCCACCGCCGATATAAGAAACAGCATCTTGCACAGCCCAATAACCGGGGTAATCTTTGTCGCTGCTCAAAGCAAGTTGCAGGATATGTCCGGGGGCAGGCATATAGTTCAGATTGATGGTAGGATACCAGTCCCACTGATTCCAGACAGACGTTTTATATCGTTCTATAGCTAAGGAAGCATCCAGCGAAAGCTTATCACCGAAACTCTTATTGAAACCTGTATAGATATTCAGCGTTTCTTCACGTTTGCGGGACTCCATATTTCTAAGGTTATCAGTGGTATTATCACCTTTGGCCAATGAAGTCGCACTTTCATCTCTCAACGGTTTTCCTGTCTCCGGATCATAGTAATATTGATAACTGTTGTCGATGCCGGTGGTATAGACAATACCATAACTCAGTGCCCAGCCTTTGCTCAAGTTGTGTTCTTGCGTCAAGAATATTTTCCAACGGTTGATGCGCTGGCAATCTTGCGTAAAGAAGTAAAGTTCATCGCTCTCCAGCAGGTGGCTATGCAGCAATTGGTCGGACGGAGAACGATAATAAGTCAGCTCGACACCTGCCTTCAGGCCGAAAGGAGTGCAATAGTCCAGACGGCCGCTGTGAAGCCAATCGGTACTGTTGCTCAATGTGGCGGATTGTTGCGAACCGTTGATGTTCGTCCGTCTGTGAGACGTTGTATAGCTACCGTTATAGACAAAACTCAACTGATGCTCTTTAGCTATATTATAATCGGTTCCCACTCGGAAACTATGCACGTGCGAACGGCCCCGGCTCACCTCATCGGTTGACATCGGATGTACCGATCCGTCCGCTAAAATGTGCATAGCATCTTTGTCTGTCGTATTGTAAGTACGGCCATGTTTGTGCGAGTAAAGAAAATCTGCCGAGAATTTGTTTCTATTGTAAAGCAAGCTTGCACGTTCTTCAAAGGCCTCATAATACTTCTGTTTATATTGGGAATAAAGCTCGCCTTGCCAGGAAGAAGTGCTGTCTGCGGTTTGCTTCAATTGTATGTTGATAAGAGCACCGCGCACTTGATAGCGGGCAGGTGCATTATACATTACTTCAGCCTTTTCTATCCGGCTTGCAGGAATGCTCCGCAGTAATGAGTAAAACTGTCCGACACTGAGAGTAGTTACTTTTCCATTCAGAATAACGGTAACACCCTGCCCTGCCAGTTGCAAAGTCCCATTCATTTCGGTCACTCCGGGAAGTTCCTTTATGGCATCATAAGCATTGTCCACAGGCAGGTCGCGGATAAGCCGCGGCAAGTCATAAACCAGTTTGCCCGGCGATGCTTTTACTACCGGGCGCTCACCGGTTATCATTACTTCGGGCAGGCTTTGATAAAGACTGTCCAGACATGCATCCGAGGTTATAATACTGTCTGCACCAAGAGTACACTCTTTGTCGGTGCTTTCTTGAGCGGAAATGCCAATACTTAAAAGGCAGATGATTGATAATAGATAAAACCGTTTCATATATATTTTTATATTTGCTGACTTCTGCAAAGTACGGTATTAGCAACGCAACTTTATGTTATTATAAACTTACTTAGTCTTATCTACTGTTACCGGAAGTGTTATTTAGTCTTACCAAAAGCAGCAAGACATGGGATAACTCTTTATCTTTGCTTACATAAGCAATCAGAAAACGGTTATGAAACTACCTTCAAAATATATCGTCATCCTCGTCATCCTCTCGCTGACCGGGATATTCACATATCAAGCCTACTGGCTGACTAACCTCTACCACACGCAGAAACGAGGTATGGAACAAAGTATCCTCGAAGCCTTGCGTATATGCGACTTCAACGAAATGATACTCCGTATAAAAACCTTGCGGAAAAACAGCACAGACCACGGAGAAGTAAACGTGTCTGCCGGATTCAGTGATGACGGCAGACGCACGCATACGTATGTAAGCAGCAGCACTGTCTTTTCGCATACCGACAAGGACAGTGCCCAAATGTCTGAAGACACAATACTCATAAAACTTCATAAACCAAAACAAGACAGCATCAGCAAGACAGACACTTTCAAATCTGACAAGCCGCAGTCGAGCTTGCACACTAATGCCGGGCTGTCCATGATTCTGGAAAATAAGAACAATATCACAGAACTGTCTTACTACTTTCAACGCGGTTTACATTCAGGGATTGACATTCTTACCGATCCCGACACGCAAGTTTTTGACAGCCTGCTCACTCTGCGTCTGCACGAAGCGGGCATCACCTTACCCCACCGCTTGGAGTATCTGTACACGGGATCGAAAGAAGATTCTTCTTGTACCTTCACCGATACGCTTGCCGTACTGGGTACGCCCGGATACATGCCTACCTCCAAAGCCAAAAACTATGAGTACTCTTTCGACTTGTACTCCCATCACCTCTACCGCCTCACGATGGAACCCGTCACTCTATTGGTACTGAAACAGATGACCGGCATCCTTGCCACGTCCTTCGTCATCCTCATCATTCTTGGTTTTTCTTTCGGATTCCTGATACGCACCATCTTGCGACAAAAGACTCTGGAAGAAATGAAAAGCGACTTTACCAACAACATCACCCACGAACTGAAAACTCCCATAGCCGTGGCCTACGCCGCCAATGATGCTTTGCTGAACTTCAATCAGGCGGAAGAAAAAATACAGCGTGACAAGTATCTGCGCATCTGCCAAGAACAACTGCAACGACTCAGCGGACTGGTAGAACAAATACTGAGCATGAGCATGGAGCGCCGAAAGACGTTCCGCCTACATAGGGAAGACATAGAAGTGCGGGGACTACTCGAAAAACTTGTGGAGCAGCATAAGCTGAAAGCAGACAAATCCGTGGAAATCTCCCTCGATATTAAGCCCGATGACCTCACCGTCAATGCGGATCGCATGCACATGGGCAACATTGTCAGCAATCTGATTGACAATGCCATTAAGTATTCACCGGGGAAAGCAGTGATAGACATTCGTTGCCGCCCGGTGACCTCACCGGAATATGGGAGGCAGACGGAAATCTCTGTCCGCGACCACGGAACAGGTATTACCGCCGATAAGCTGCAGCACGTGTTCGACAAGTTCTACCGCATACCCACAGGCAACCTACACAATATGAAAGGCTATGGTCTGGGACTGTTCTACGTGAAGACTCTGACAGAGAAACATGGTGGAAGCGTGAGTGTGGAAAGCGAATCAAATAAAGGAAGTGTGTTCACTATAAAGATTTAGAACTCAACAATCACAGATATGGAAAAGATTAACATACTATTAGTGGAGGATGAAGAAACCCTCGCCATGATTATCAAAGACACACTGAACAGTCAAGGCTTTGCGATACACATTGCAGGAGACGGTGAAGAAGGCTTGCGCAGATTCTTTGATTTACGCCCCGACGTACTGGTAGCGGACGTGATGATGCCCCGCATGGACGGCTTTGAAATGGTGCGCCGCATCCGCCAGACGGACAAACACACACCGGTACTGTTCCTCACTGCCCGTTCTGCCATTAACGATGTGGTGGAAGGATTTGAACTCGGAGCCAATGACTATCTGAAGAAGCCTTTCGGTATGCAGGAACTGATTATCCGCATCAAGGCATTGGCAGGCAAGGCTTTCTGTTTTTCCGAAACAGAACAACAGAACACAGTCACTGTCTTTGAAATTGGGAACTACCGCTTCAACTCCATCACCCAACGCCTCTCGTACATAGGCATGGATCTACTTCCACATGATGACAGATTGGAAACAGAACTCTCTCATCGGGAAAGCGAGATACTGAAGCGTCTTTGCGAAAACCGCAACCAGGTGGTCAATACTCAGAATGTACTGCTTGACCTCTGGGGCAACGATAGCTTTTTCAACACACGTAGCTTGCACGTATTCATCACTAAACTGCGTCACAGATTGTCACAAGACGAACGCATCCGCATTGTGAACGTGCGCGGAATAGGGTATAAACTAATAGTAAACTGAAATAATGCAAAGAAATCTTCTGCAGTAAAAAGAAAAAGGGTATCTTTGTTCAGTACACAGCCCGCAAAACGGGCATAAATCCAAAAGTAAAAAAAGAACATGAAACGAGTCTTCTTCTGCGTCATCGCCCTGCTTGCAGGCATCTCCACTGTCCATGCACAGAATGAAGTATCTGCCGATACCATCAGCCCTCTGTCTGCAAACGTGAAAAACTATGACGGATTCTTATTGGATATGGGCATGATGAATTTGAAGCCTGCCCCATTTCCCAGGTTCACCTTAAAGATACCAGACGCCAGCAAAGACTACGGCAGTATCTTCCGGCTACCCTCCAACATCACCTACTCACGGGAACTTTCAACTTTTTTTTCACCCGGAAACTCTCGCTACTTCAGTTCAAATCCTTTCGGACTGACAGGCTTCTGGGGTATCACGGACAATCTTCAGACGGGAAGCTTCAAACTAAAGAACGGCATGCGTATCAATACTTACGGGGAATATGACAAAGACGGATGGAAGGTGCATAATCCCTCTGCCCTGCCATGGGAAAAGAACAATTTTAAAGGTGCATTCGAAATGAAATCCGCCAACGGAGCATTCGGAATACGCATTGAAGTGCAACAAGGAAGAAATGCTCCGTATTGAGGAGACTAACAGACAGAAAAACATGAAAAAGAAAGTGTTGATTATAGGAGCCAATGGCTTCACTGGACGAAGGATTCTTAATGATTTGTCACACAATGCGGCTTATGAAGTCACAGGTTGCTCCCTGCACGATGACATCTGCCCCAACTCGGGAGATTATCATTTCGTCCGTATAGACATTCGAGACTGCAAAGCTTTAAACAAACTGTTTGAGGAAGTACAACCCTATGCAGTAATCAATACTTCCGCCCTTTCCGTACCGGATTATTGCGAAATACACCATGAAGAAGCGGAAGCGATAAACATCACAGCCGTAATGCATTTGGCGCAGCATTGCCGGACACACAACAGTCGCCTGATCCATCTTTCCACAGATTTTGTGTTCGATGGAAATACCAAGCGCCTTTATACAGAGGAAGATACTCCTGCTCCTGTCAACTATTACGGTAAGACAAAATTGGAAGGTGAAAGGCAGATAGCCACCATCTGCAATGACTATGCCATCGCACGTGTTGTAGTGGTATATGGTAATGCCCTTCCGGGACAACATGGTAACATATTCCAACTTGTGGCCAACAGACTGAGAAATAACGAAGAAATCTTTGTCGTGTCCGACCAATGGCGTACTCCGACCTTTGTGGGAGATGTGTCACAAGGTGTAGAAAAATTAATTAATCATCCACACAACGGAATCTATCATATCTGCGGAGGCGATTGTCTTACAATTGCAGGTATCGCTTACCGGGTAGCAGATATACTCGGATTGGACCGTTCTCTGATCTGTCCAATCAGCACAGAGGAAATGAAAGAAAAAACGCCCCGCCCCTGCTTCAGCGGATTGAGCATAGAGAAAGCACGAAAAGAATTGAAATATCAACCGCATACACTGGATGAAGGAATAAGACTGATGTTCAGAGATTAAATGGAATTAGAAACTGCCAGCCTATTTTCCTTACTTCAAGCTACCACCAATAATATCCAGTAACTCATTGGTAATAGCCTGTTGACGACTCTTGTTATACTGCTTCGTCAAATCCTGTATCAACTCATTCGCATTGTCCGTTGCTGTCTGCATAGCAAGTGTACGGGCCGCATGCTCGGAGGCTCCGGAATCCAGCAATACCGTAAATATTTTCTGGCTCAACACCTTGGGCAGAAGTTCGGCAATCAACTGCCCTATAGAAGGTTCTACAATATAGTCATTATTAAAACTTCGAGAATTCTCCGGAACTGTTTCCGCAGCTTCCTCAGCAACCTGTGTCAAGTCAATGGGCAGATAATTCTCACGGAGCAGCACTTGAGTACCCATAGACTTGAAATGATGATAAATCAATTCCACACGGTCAATGCGCCTCCCTACAAATTCCTTCATCAGTCTGCCGGCCAACTCATACGCCTCCACATACGAAGGCTTATCGGCCATCACCTGATAACTGCCTTGCGGCACATATCCTAACTTCTTTACAGCTTCTTCCACCTTCTTGCCTACCGGATAAATCAGAATATTTTCCTTTCCCAATGACCGATAATCAGCCAATGTACGTTCTAACATCTTGGCTACATTTGAATTGTAAGCTCCACACAATGAACTGTTGGAGGAGAATGCCACAATTGCCACTTTAATCACAGGCCTTATCTCGGTATATGGTGACTCGAATGATGTATCCGTACGCAAAAAATTTGTCAAGATCTCATTCAGCTTCCGTTGGTAAGGCAGCATACTTTCAATCCGCCCCTGCGCTTTATGCAGCTTGGCAGATGCCACCATCTTCATCGCCGATGTAATCTGACGCGTACTCTTGACGGAGCTAATTCTATTTTTTACCTCTTTCAGTGAAGCCATTCCATTTATTTTAAACTTTGAAGAGAATGTGTCATTATAGTTTTTTAGGCACATCCTCTTTCTGATTATTACATAAATTGTTTCGCAATCATCTCTGCAGTCTCCTCTATTTTCTTGTTGACTTCATCATCTATAACCCCCTTTTTCAGAAAGTCGAGCACATCTTCACGATGATTCATTTCAAGGTATTCAAGGAAACTGTTTTCAAACTCACCAACTTTGTCCAAAGGAACATTCTTCAGCAATCCATGCGTACCACAATAGAGTATGGCCACTTGCCTCTCTACCGACATAGGACTATACTGAGGCTGCACAAGCAAGCGAGTATTCTTTTGTCCCTTGTCAATGGTCAATGCCGTCACAGGATCCATATCACCGCTAAATTTAGTAAACGCTTCCAACTCACGATACTGCGCCTGATCGATCTTCAATGTACCCGCCACTTTCTTCATGGCTTTAATCTGGGCATTGCCACCTACACGGCTCACAGAAATACCTACATCGATAGCCGGACGATTACCTTGATTGAAAAGGTTCGTATCAAGGAATATTTGCCCGTCAGTAATAGAAATCACATTCGTAGGAATATAAGCAGACACATCACCCGCCTGTGTTTCGATAATAGGCAATGCAGTCAACGAGCCGCCGCCTTTCACTTTACTTTTCAAGCTATCGGGCAAATCGTTCATCTCACGAGCCACCTCTTCCTGGCTGATAATCTTTGCCGCACGCTCCAACAAACGGGAATGCAAATAGAATATATCACCGGGATATGCCTCACGACCCGACGGACGGCGCAGAATCAATGATACTTCACGGTAAGCAACCGCCTGTTTGGACAAGTCATCGTAAATCACCAGCGCATGACGGCCGGTATCACGGAAATACTCACCGATAGCAGCACCCGCAAATGGCGCATAATACTGCAATGCAGCAGGATCGCCCGCCGTAGCAGCTACCACAATGGTGTAATCCATAGCGCCGTACTGACGCAGAGTATTTACAATGGAAGCAACCGTAGAACCTTTTTGTCCGATGGCTACATAAATGCAATACACCGGATCTCCCGCTTCGTAATTCTTACGTTGGTTAATAATGGTATCAATGGCTATTGCAGTCTTGCCGGTCTGACGGTCACCGATAATCAATTCACGTTGCCCGCGGCCTATGGGTATCATGGCATCAACGGCTTTCAATCCAGTCTGCAATGGCTGGTTCACAGGCTGACGGAAAATTACTCCCGGAGCCTTACGTTCCAGCGGCATTTCACACAATTCTCCTCCTATCAATCCTTTGCCATCCAACGGCTCTCCCAATGGGTCAATAACACGTCCAAGCATACTTTCACCCACCATGATGGAAGCAATACGCTTAGTACGTTTTACGGTATAACCTTCCTTGATCTTATCAGTAGGTCCCAACAGAACGGCCCCTACGTTGTCTTCTTCGAGATTCATCACAATGGCCTTAATACCATTGTCAAATTCCAGCAGTTCGTTTGCCTCGGCATTGCGCAATCCATAGATACGCGCCACACCGTCACTGACCTGAAGAACCGTGCCTATCTCGTCCAGTTGCACGCGGGTATCAATACCCTCTAACTGTTTACGGAGGATATCGGAAACTTCGCTTACTTTTATATTTTCAGACACCATTTTTCTATTTACTGTTTTACTATTTACTGTTTTACTATTTTGAGAGAAACCAATCCAAAAATGACGTTGACCTATAAATCAAACGATTCTTCTGTTCTTGTCAATGAACTGTTGTTTCACCTTTTTGAGTTGGGTGGCAATGCTGGCATCCAAACGGAAATCGTTGATATCAAAGATAAAACCACCTTCAATTGTAGAATCAACTTCTGTCTGTAACTCCATGTGTGCATGCAACAAGGAAGAGGCACTGTTCCTGATACGTTCTTCTACCTCCCTACTTACCGGTACTGCGGTTATCAATTTGGCAACACCGATACGATTGTCTTTCCGGTATAATTCGAGAAAGCTCAAGCAAATATATTGCAAAAAGGCTTCCCTCCGATTCCTTAAGACAAGAGTGATGAAGCGCGTAAACTCACGTCCGGCGGTAGTATCACCGACAGCGGCAGCACAAATCAGCGAAAACTTCTCACGTACCGTCAAGATAGGATTATCCAGTGCCAGACGCAAATCCGGATGCTTCTCAAAACTCCGGGACAGCATACTCAACTCCTTGTAGAGTGTCTGCTCCTCACCCGTGCTTTTGGCATATTCCATCAACGCCTTTGCATATCGCATCGAAACAATTCCTATATCCATCTTATTTATCTCTATTAATTATTTCTATCAGCCACCAGCACTTCATCCAGCATACGGTCAATCATATCCATCTGCTCATGCTTCTCATCCAGATTCTTGCGAAGTACCTTCTCGGCAATATCAACAGAGAGAACAGCGACCTGGCGACGAATATCACGGATAGCTTCTTCTTTCTCCTGCTGTATCTGCTTTCTAACCTCATCCAACTCTTTCTGAGCGACAATATCCGCCTGCTTGCGTGCTTCGACAATAATCTTGTCACGTTCATGCATAGCTTCCCGCAAGATGCGTCCTTGCTCCTTATTGGCCGCAGCCACCAAAGCATCGCCTTCCTCTTTCAGTCGGGCAAGCTGGGCATTTGCTTCACGTGCCACCTCCAATGATTGGTCAATATAGTTTTTGCGTCCTTCCACCATGTTGGTGATTACAGGGAAACCATATTTGGCCAACACTACAAACACTACACCGAACGAAAGAAGCATCCAAAACAGCAAACCACTATCGGGTAATAACAATGACATAATTTCTATTTATAAGAAGAACACCAACAGACATACAACCACTGCCAACAGAGCAACACCTTCAATCAAGGCGGCCGCAATAATCATACTCATACGGATATCTCCCGATGCTTCGGGCTGACGGGCAATGGCTTCCATTGCCGAACCACCTATTTTACCGATACCTACACCAGCACCGACAACAGCCAAACCTGCACCGATTGTCGCACCTAATTTACTAACTCCCACACCTGCCACAGCAGCTTGCAATAATACAGATAGTAACATAACTTTTTGTTTTTTAATGATTTATTTTACTAATATATTTTTATTTCTCAGCCAAAGCTTTTGTTTCTCCAACTTTACGCTCCTCGGTCTTCGGCTCCTTATGCTCTTCCTGCGCCAATCCTATAAATACGGCAGATAGCATTGTGAACACATAAGCCTGTATAAAAGCAACCAACACTTCCAATGCATTCATAAAAACATTGAATAACACCGAAGCTACAGTCAACGTACCATTTAAAACAGGCCCCATACTGGCAGAAATGAAAATAAGACAAGTCAATACCAACATTGCCATGTGACCTGCCAGCATATTAGCGAAAAGACGAATCATCAAAGCAAATGGTTTCGTCAAAATACCGAAGAATTCGATAAACGGCATCATAGGTATAGGAACCTTCAACCACCAAGGTACATCCGGCCAAAAAATGTCCTTCCAATAAGCCTTCGTTCCGAAAAAATTCACTGCAATAAATGTACAAAGAGCAAGCACCATAGTAATAGCAATATTCCCTGTCACATTAGCACCGCCCGGAAAGAACGGAATCAATCCCATCATGTTGTTAATAAAGATAAAGAAAAATGCCGTCAGCAGGTAAGGAGCGAATTTGCGATACTTCGGTCCCACACAACTCTTGATAATATCGTCATTCACCATCATGATGAACATTTCCACAAATCCGATGAATCCTCCCGGAGCAGCACTGTCCTGAGGATGCCTGCGATACCATTGGGCAACCCCAAGAATAATGACAAGTAACAACAAACTGTTGAGAAGCAATGCCAGTGTCACTTTTGTAATGGAAATATCCAACGGACGAATTTCATTGCCTGCAGCGTCGTATTCCACCAACTTGCCTTCATATTTGCTACCTGTGGGAGCAATGGAAAATCCTTCATAAGTCCCTCTGTTTTCTTCAAGATGCGATGACAGGAACGTATGCCATCCCGTAGTTGTACTATACAGAATTACAGGCAACGGAATGGTAATATGCGTCTTACCCCAGGTTGTAATATGCCATTCATAAGAATCACCGATATGTCCGAAAACTATTTCTTTTACATCCACAGTACTCTCCTTTTGACCGGCAACAGGCACATCATCATGTCGGCTCCCACTCTCAAGCTCAGTTTCAAGTCCTCTCATAGGGTTCGAAATACTGTCCGCATAACCAGAAAGCGGCATTAGCAATCCCAAGGTAAAGGATATTCCAGTCAGTATGTTACGCAATTGTCTCATTTTTTCTTCTATTTTTCAGCTTCCGGTTCGCTTCAAAAGTAAAGAAGAACCAGGAATCATATATCAAATATATCAGGTAGTTTGCTATAAACGTCAACAGAAATCCTCTTGACTCCTCGCGTACTATAATACAGTATATCAACATCACAACCATAGAGGCAAGCATCCTCATGACACGCATCAACAGATAAATCTGTAACATACGTCCCGGCATACGATGTCGGCTGGTTTCGGTCATATTTATCATGAATATGCCGAAGATATAGAAGAAAAGCGGAATCAACGGATAGCCGCCAAAATAATGGTGGGGATTAATCGAAAAATACACCCATCCGCCTATACCTCCTATCAATACAGTCAAGAGCGTTGTCTGAAGTAGATAATTTCGCTTCGTAATAGTCACGGCTACAAATATTAATTATTGGTGGTGGAAGAAATAGGACAATTTTCTATACAAGCATCAACTTTACCATTACTCATTTCCACAAATCCGCTTTGAATATCAAGTTTATGTTCTTCGCCATCTGTCACGTAAATCAATGTCCCCATCCTGAGTGAAGATACAATCGGCGCATGTTGTGGCAAAATGGAAAATGATCCCATTGCACCAGGCAGTGTGACACTTTCCACTTCTCCGTTAAAAAGTTCTTTCTCCGGCGATACAATATTCAAATGCAACTTTTTCATCTCCCTTTAATTAATAACTAAAATTATTTTTTTGCTTGTTCCAGTAATTTCTTACCCTTCTCAATAGCTTCTTCAATAGTTCCTACATTCAAGAAAGCAGGTTCGGGCAAATAGTCCACTTCACCGTCAAGAATCATCTTAAATCCTCTGATTGTATCTTCAATGGAAACCATTGTTCCGGGAATGCCTGTAAACTGTTCGGCAACAGCAAACGGCTGCGAAAGGAAGCGCTGCACACGGCGTGCACGGTTCACCAATGTACGGTCGGCATCAGATAGTTCTTCCATACCGAGAATAGAGATGATATCCTGCAACTCTTTATTACGCTGAAGAATCTGTTTGACGCGCTGTGCCACTTCATAATGTTCACGTCCTACAATGTGTGGATCAAGAATTCGTGAAGTCGATTCCAACGGATCTACAGCAGGATAAATGCCAAGTTCAGTAATCTTACGACTCAAGACCGTTGTGGCATCCAGATGTGTAAAAGTCGTTGCGGGCGCAGGGTCCGTCAAGTCATCGGCGGGTACATATACAGCTTGTACGGAAGTAATGGATCCACTCCGTGTGGAAGTGATGCGTTCCTGCATGGCCCCCATTTCGGTAGCCAATGTCGGTTGGTAACCCACAGCAGACGGCAGACGTCCCAATAAAGCAGATACTTCAGAACCAGCCTGAGTGAAACGGAATATATTATCTATAAAAAACAGGATATCACGTGGCCCATCTGTCTCGGCTCCCATATCACGGAAAGATTCAGCAACCGTCAGACCGGACAAAGCCACTGACTGACGTGCACCGGGAGGCTCGTTCATCTGACCGAAAATCAACGCTACCTGAGACTTGGCAACTTCATTATAATCTACCTTAGACAAATCCCAGTTACCTTCTTCCATACTCTTCTTGAATTCTTCACCATAACGGATAACACCCGATTCAATCATCTCTCTCAGCAAATCGTTGCCTTCACGGGTACGTTCTCCTACGCCGGCAAACACAGAAAAACCATGCTGTTTCTTGGCAATATTATTGATAAGTTCCTGAATAAGGACTGTCTTACCTACACCAGCACCACCAAATAAACCAATCTTGCCTCCTTTACTGTAAGGTTCCAATAAATCAATTACTTTAATTCCTGTGTAGAGCACCTCTTGTACGGTAGTCAAATCCTCAAACTTAGGCGGTTCACGATGAATAGGATATGCTCCTTCACGATCCAGTTCTTTCATCCCATCAATAGAGTCACCCACCACATTCATAAGACGACCTTTAATCTGTTCGCCCACCGGCATGGCAATCGGACCTCCAAGCGGATGTACTTTCATACCTCTTTGCAACCCATCTGTACTATCCATAGCCACGGTACGCACTGTATTTTCACCAATATGCTGCTGCACTTCCACAATAAGTCTTTTACCACTCGACCTTTTTATTTCCAATGCATCATGAATACTCGGCAACATAAGTTCTGTTTCCGTACCTTCGAAATAAACATCCACAACAGGACCTATTACCTGTGATATATGTCCGACAATCTGTGACATAAGCAATCTTTTTTATTCTATTTCCTTAATTTGTTCTATCCGATAAAGTTATAAACGTTCGCCAACAGTGGTTTGTTCATCAAAATAGTTATATAAACAACGTTTGCAAATGTATAAACAAATCAGTTCTCGTTGTTCTCCTACCAAACTTTTTTTCCACAAATTATACTATTTTGAATGATTAATGCTACAAAAAGAACAATTCGTTACGAAAGCAATAACGTTGGTTAACATTATTATTCTGCCATTTTTGCCTTTTTCAGTTTCATGGAAAAAAATATTCATTCACTTATTTGCCACATAAACTAAGAAAACATACCTTTGCTATAATCGCTGAAAAGTAAAACTAATAATAATATGTTCATGAAGAATAATTTATTTCCTTTTATATTGCCTTTATGTCTCTGCATTGCATGCAGCAGCAACAAAGCAAATAACATTCCTAAAACTGAAACTCCGGTGGATACAATCACGGCATTTATTCTACCTTCCATCCCTCCAATGTTGAATACCCCTGAACTGCGTGCTAATTATTTAGTAGGACATTATTGGGAAAACACAAACTTTGCAGACACAAACTACATACATCATCCGGAAATTACTGAACAGGCTTGGGTGGACTACATAGACATTTTAAAACTTGTTCCTGCCCCAAAAGCCGATGCTGCTTTGAAAAGAATGTTCTTGCAAGCTGAAAAAGCAAAAGCAAGTTATCTGTACCTTGCAGAACTTGCAGATAAATATCTATATGATCCCAACTCGCCTATGCGCAATGAAGAACTATATATATCGGTATTAGATGCCCTCATCTCCACTCCTATTCTGGATAGTGTCGAAAAAATACGACCACAAGCTCGTCGTGAACTGGCACAAAAAAACCGTATAGGCACAAAAGCCATAGATTTTACCTATACTTTAGCATCAGGAAAGAAAGGCACTTTATATGCTCTGAACAGCCATTACACACTATTGTTTATCAACAATCCCGGCTGTCATGCCTGCACAGAAACCATCGAAGCGCTAAAGCATGCACCTGCCATCAACCATTCTGCATCTCGTAAACAATTGCAAATCCTATCTCTCTATCCTGATGAAGAACTTGATGAATGGAAAAGACACCTCTCTGATTTTCCTCTTGAATGGATCAATGGACATGATGCCAATCAAGTCATCAAAGAAAATAATCTATACGACCTAAAAGCCATCCCCACCCTCTATCTTCTTGATAAAGATAAAAAAGTTTTATTGAAAGACGCTACAGTAACAGAAATAAATCAATACCTATCGAAATAATCTTAAACATTATTATATTCGAGCAAAAAATAAGCCTTGTCTCTCGACAAGGCTTATTCACAACACAAACACAAAATAAAACACGACAAAACTACTATGCAATCTTACCTGTCTATGCCAGGGAGGCATATGTACTAATTATGGATATTCACATACACATAAATAGCTTCAGGCCGATTTGCATTCTATAAACAAATGCGGGGAAGCATTTGTTTATCTCTTATTTGTTAAAAAACACAAAATATACATTTCCCTATTATTGAATACCTTTCTCACGAAGCTTCAATTGCCAATTCCATGCAGAAAGTAAAGTGTCTTCTATGCTGGTTTCTGCTTTCCATCCCAATTCATTATTTGCCAATTCAGGATTAGCCCATACTTTCTCAATATCACCAGCACGGCGACCTACAATCTGATAGTTCAACTTCACACCGGTAGCTTTCTCAAAAGCATTAATCAACTCAAGAACTGTAAGTCCGCGACCAGTACCAATATTAAAAACTTCTACTTTCTCTTTCTGCTTCTTCTCCAAAATACGGTTAATGGCTACTACATGCGCTTTAGCTAAATCCACCACATTTATGAAGTCACGGATACAAGAACCGTCAGGTGTATCATAATCATCACCGAATACACTTAACTTCTCTCGAATACCAATAGCTGTCTGAGTAAGGTATGGTATAAGATTTTGAGGTACGCCATTGGGTAGCTCACCAAGCAAAGCGGTAGGATGTGCACCAATCGGATTGAAGTAACGCAACAAAATAGCATCTATAGGAGCACCCGAAGCCACCGTATCACGGACAATTTCCTCATTAATCTGCTTCGTATTTCCATAAGGAGATTCAGCCTTCTTGATAGGCGCCTGTTCCGTCACAGGAAGCTCGTCTGGCTGACCGTAAACAGTACAAGAAGATGAGAATACAATCCCCTTTACTTCATGTTTAGGCATTAACTCAAGCAAATTGATTAATGAAACCAAATTGTTACGATAGTAAAGCAATGGCTTCTGGACAGATTCTCCGACAGCTTTACTGGCAGCAAAGTGGATAATAGCTTTGATACCTTTGTATTTAGTAAATACGGCATCAAGACCAGCATAATCCAAACAATCCAATTCCTCGAATGCCGGACGAACGCCAGATACTTTTTCAATGTTATCTACAACGTCTGCGCTGGAATTTGACAAATTATCAATAATAACAACGTCATAACCTGCGTTCTGAAGTTCCACAACGGTATGAGAACCAATATATCCGGTTCCTCCTGTAACTAATATCCTTTCTTTCATATAACTATAAATAATTTAGCTTTTAGGTTATCTTTACGCCACAAATGTAAGGAAATTAATTTAAGAAAAACAGGAAAAGGGTATAAAAATTAATTTATACCCTTTTCCTGTTTTAGTTTTTTATTTCAAATCTTTACAACTCCGGAAAAGCCCATAAATGCCATTGCCAGTAAACCCGCAGTAATTAAGGCTATTGGAGTGCCCTGCATACCCTTCGGCACATTAACAAGGCTCATCTGTTCACGCAGACCTGCAAATAATGTCAATGCCAAGCCAAAGCCTATTGCCGTAGAGAAAGCATAAACAACTCCTGTAAGCAAGTCGTAGTCTTTCTGAATAACAAGGATAGCCACCCCAAGAATACAACAGTTAGTTGTAATCAACGGTAAAAACACTCCCAAGGCCTGATACAAAGAAGGAGATACTTTTTTCAGAATGATTTCTACCATCTGCACCAATGCGGCAATCACCAGAATGAAAGTAATAGTCTGCAAATATCCCAGTCCGAAAGCATCGAGTACATACTTCTGAATAAGGAATGTCACAATAGTAGCAATAGTGAGTACAAACGCCACCGCTGCCGACATACCCAACGCCGTTTCCACCTTCTTGGAAACACCCAAGAACGGACAAATTCCCAAAAATTGCGACAACACGATGTTGTTAACAAAGATTGCCGAGATAAATATCAATATATATTCCATAATCTTTAAATTAAGAATTAAGAATTAAAAAATAGAAACACAACATACTCTCATTTCAATTCTTAATTTTCCATTATTAATTCTTCTTCAAACTGTTGATTAAAGCAATGAGGTATCCCAATGCAATAAATGCACCCGGAGCAAGAACAAATACCAACATTCCGTACTCTTCGGGAAGCATAGTCAGATTAAAAACTTTGCCGGTCCCCAAAAACTCACGGACAGCACCAAGCAGAGTCAACGCAATGGTAAAGCCCAATCCCATGCCCAATCCGTCGAAGAAAGAAGCAACCGGATTGTTTTTGGCAGCAAATGCTTCGGCACGCCCCAATACAATACAGTTTACAACAATTAATGGAATGAATAAACCTAACGTTGCGTATAATGCAGGTACGTATGCTTGCATAATCATCTGCAACAATGTCACAAAAGATGCTATAACCACAATAAAGGAAGGAATACGTACCATATCGGGAATTAGGTTCTTAATAGCAGAAATTACCACATTGGAACAGATAAGCACAAACATCGTAGCCAATCCCATCCCCATACCGTTAATGGCAGAAGAGGTAGTACCCAACGTAGGGCACATACCAAGCAGGAGTACAAACGTGGGATTTTCTTTGATAATCCCGTTCATCATAACTTTGAAATTATTCATAATCTTCTACTCCTTTCTTAGTTTAGCACTGATAGAATCCGCAGTAACAGATTCACAATCAGTTGATTCAATATTCTTTTTCGTAGCGCTTGTAGTACCATCCGTCACATTCTGACCGGCATAAGCAGCATAAGCCGTATTCACTGCATTCAAAAAAGCACGTGAAGTAATAGTGGAAGCTGTAATGGCATCTATTTTGCCACCGTCCTTGCTTACCGTCAGCGGGGATTTCTCCGGATTCATGCCGGTGATATCTCCTTTACTCCCTTTCTTAAACCAATCGGCAGCCTTGGAGCCCAGCCCTGGAGTTTCGGCATGTGCCAGTAATGAGTAATCAATAATCTTACCTTCAGCATCGAAACCTACCAATACTTTCAGTTCACCACCAAATCCCATTGCCGTAGCCTCTACAGCAGCACCGATATATTCACCGCCCTTGGTAGCAGGATATACGGAATACTCAACACCATTTACATCCTGCACTTTCTTTTCGGCAATCGGATCATTATCAAAGCCCGGCACTACCGCACTTACAGCATCGCTCAATGTCTTGGCATTAGCCTGTGCAATAGGCTCCTTCGTCAGTTCATTCACATAAGCCAGCAATGCTACGGAAATAGCAGTAACACCTGTAAGCACCAGCAACATATTTTTCAAAGATGATTCTAATTTTTTCATTTCTTCTTTGCTACCTCCCCAAAGCGTTTAGGTTTAACATAGGTATTAATCAACGGAGTGAACGCATTCATGATAAGGATAGCGAACGACATACCTTCAGGATATGCACCGAACAGACGGATAACAACCGTCAACAGACCGATACATACACCGTAAATCAACATGCCCTTATGGTTCATAGGAGATGTTACATAGTCCGTAGCCATAAAAACAGCACCGAGCATCAAACCTCCGGAAAGCAACTGTACCACCGGAGAAACATACAGTTCGGGATTAACCAGATACATGATACCAGAAAAAACAAGTACCGTAGCCAGAATAGATATAGGAATATGCCAAGTAATGATCTTCTTCCATAGCATATAAGCCAGTCCCAACAGCAGTGCTAATGCACTTACCTCGCCAAGACATCCGCCGTTATTACCAATCAGCAAATCGAAAGCTCCCGGAAGATCACTCAATGACATGCCAGGAGCACCATTGATAACACCTTTCATGATAGCCAATGGTGTGGCCGCCGTAGTAGCATCTGTGTAAGCAGTCAATTGACCGACAGCAGGCCAGGTAGTCATCTGTACAGGAAAAGAAAGCAACAAAAACACACGTCCTGCCAATGCAGGATTAAAAGGATTACATCCCAAACCACCGAAAGACATCTTGCCTACGCCGATAGCAAACAAGGCGCCCAGAACAATGATCCAGACAGGCAGATTAGAAGGTAAATTGAATGCCAGCAACACACCGGTAATAATAGCAGAGCCATCACAGATAGTTGTGGTTTCTTTCTTCATGAGAAATCTGCCGATAGCCCATTCAAAAAACAAACAGGCTGCTACGGAGGTAGCCGTAACAATCAGCGCACCAAGTCCGAAAAAGTAAAGCGATACAAGGAATGCCGGAATCAATGCAATAAGCACACCGTACATATTATTCTTTACGCTGTCACCACCGTGAACGTGGGGCGAAAGGGATACGATTAATTTATTCATATTCTGTTATTTTTTAGCTTGACGTGTACGGATCATTGCTCCTACCTTACCTTTACCCAAACGAATGTAATCCAACATAGGGCGGTTAGAAGGACAAGTGAACTGACATGAGCCGCATTCGATACACGACATAATATCTTCTTTCTCTACTCTTTCAAAATCTCCATGAGCCGAAACTGTGGCAAGCAAATAAGGTTCCAGTCCCATTGGACAAGCACCTACACACTTGGCACAACGGATACAGGGTTGTATTTCACCACGTTTAGCTTCCTTTTTATTCATAATCAGAATACCCGAACTTCCCTTAGCGGTCGGTACATCTGTATTCACCAATGCTTTACCCATCATCGGTCCACCTCCGATAATCTTACCCGTATCTTCAGGAAGGCCACCGCAAGCGTCAATCAGTTGCTGCATCGGTGTGCCGATACGTGCCAAAAAGTTGGACGGTTTTATTAGTGATTTACCTGTTACGGTAATGACACGCTCAAACAATGGTTTGTTCTTCTGAACTGCCTGATAAACAGCAAATGCCGTACCTACATTTTGAACCACAGCTCCAGTAGAGATAGGCAACGCACCTGCGGCTACCTGACGGTTGATAACCGCATCAATCAACTGCTTCTCACCACCTTGCGGATATTGCACTTTTAAAGAAACAACCTCAATGCCTGCATAACTGGAAGCTACCTTTGTCATCAACTGGATAGCATCAGGCTTATTATTTTCAATGCCGATAAATGCTTTGTTTACCTTTACAGCTTTCATCAAGATGGATACACCTACCATCACCTCATCAGCATGTTCCAGCATCAACTGATGGTCGGCTGTCAAATAAGGTTCACATTCTACGGCATTGATAATAACACATTCAGCCTTGAACGCAGGAGGAGGACACAACTTAACTTGAGTTGGAAAACAAGCTCCACCCAAACCTACAATACCAGCATCGGCAATCTTCTTCACAATTTCTTCAGAAGTGAGATTACACTCTTTTACCAAAGTTTCGCTACGATCGATGGATTCTTCCCATTCGTCACCTTCCACATCAATAAAAACAGCCGTTTTAGCATATCCACTGGCATCGATAATTGAGTCAATTTTAGCAACCTTTCCACTGACAGACGAATGAATGGCTGCCGATACGAAACCACCGGATTCGGCAATCTTTGTACCTACCTTCACTACATCACCTTTAGCTACAATAGGCTTTGCAGGAGCACCGATGTGCTGTCCCAATAAGATAACGGCTTTGGCCGGAATCTCCGCCTTAATGATAGGCTGATGTGCTGAAAGTTTATTTTCGCGTGGATGAATTCCACCGATTGAAAATGTCTTCAACATACAATTCTGTATTTTTAGTCGTTTATTTACTTATTAATTACACCTCTGCTTTCGGAGTTTGAGAAACCTTTGGAACCTCAGAATTCTCAGCCGTTTTTACCGAAACTTCAATGACCTTAGGGACAGCCACAACTTTTTTTTCAGGAGCAGCAGTCAGAGTGTCTCCCTCCGATTTCGGTTTACGTGGAGGAAAATTGAGAGCAATGATTGTATCCTGCGGACAAGCCTCCTCACATTTACGACAAGATTTGCATTTATTGGGATCAATGTAAGCCAAATTGTTCTCAAGCGTAATAGCTTCGAAAGGACAAACTTTCACGCATTTGCCACAACCAATGCAAGCAACGGTACAAGCCTTGCGTGCTACGGCTCCCTTATCCTTATTCACACATTGCACATAAATGCGACGTGACTTCTTGCCTTGCGGTCGAATCTCAATGATATTTTTGGGACAAGCCTTGGCACAAGCACCACAGGCCGTACACTTAGCTTCATCTACTTCAGGAAGCCCTGTTTCCGGATTCATGTGAATAGCACCAAACTGGCAGGCAGCCACACAGTCACCACAGCCCAAACAGCCATAGCTACATCCTGTCTCACCTCCATAAAGAGAAGCGGCAATAGCACAACTCTTGGCCCCATCATATTGGTTTATACGAGGACGATTAGCGCACGTTCCATTACATCTCACCACCGCAACCATAGGTTCAGAAGCGGCTGCATCCAAGCCCAGAATTCCAGCAATCTTTGCCATGACAAGCTGTCCACCCACCGGACAAAGTTTACCTTCCAGTGAGCCAGCCTTCACGCAAGCATCGGCAAATCCGCTACAACCGGGGTAACCACATCCGCCACAGTTCGCCTGAGGCAGAACCTCCCCTACCTGAGCGATTCGCGGATCTTCATACACAGCGAATTTCTTGGAAGCAATGTAGAGAATAGCGGCAGATATCAGCGCTATGGCTCCCAACGAAATCACTGCAATCAGAATTACATTCATAAATTAGTTATTTTTTAATTATTTGTTATTATGTATTAGTTAGTTCATCGGTTGTATTGAGAACGAAAATTTCTTTCCCAACCGTGACTTATTCAGCCACAATATATAATAATAGGGTATGAGAAGTGCCAACGAACAAAGTGCCGAACTCAGTTCGTTATCCCAAACAGCCATAAAAATGAATAAGAAGACAACCAAAACAAAGAAGGGAAATATAAATGCGAACAAGACTGCCATTACTCCCATCGAATGTTCTCCGACTATCCATACACAGTCGCCGACTTGATAAGAAGCAGCATTGATATCTGTTACATCAATGAGTTTTTCTTTTATATCAGCAGAAGTGCAGTGTCCCTTGACGCTACATGAAGCGCATGCTGAAGTTTGAACAATCCTCACCTTGAGATGAGAGCCGTTTATGTTTTCCACAATACCTTGATGTCTTATTGTATTCGCCATTTTTGCAAAGTGTGCATTACAAATCGCGGCAAATTTACTCATTATTTATTAACTGCAAGCCTTTCGAATACATTTTCTGTGTACTCAAATATTTTTTTTCCCTTTTTTGTGGTTTTTCTTTATTTTTTCTTCAGAAAAGTATAAAAAAAGGCTCCATTGTCATCCAATGGAGCGCTATTTTTAATTAATAATGATATATATGGTTACCATTTGTAATTGATACCAAAACTCAGAAGCTCCTTCACCTGAAAATAGCTGCTTCCCCCAGTAGGCTTTGCACTATCATCGAAACGGGCATGCACATAAAGCTTAGTAGAAAGATAACGATTCAGAACAAAATTCACTGTATTCTCCCACTCAATACGGGTCCATTCATAACTAGTCTGAAAATCCAAACGAGAATCCAAAGTAATAGATGGAATAATAGCCCATACAAGTGTAGGCTGTACCTGAGAACCGAAGTTATGCTTTACACTTTTTCCCTCGGCCAAACCAAATTTTATTTCGTCCACATCTTTATTTCCCACATAACGCAGCATATACGTCACTGGAGCCATAAAAACAGAAAGAGTAAATTTATTTTTTTTCAGCTTATAATCCATACCGACACTGGTTGTCCAATCCAATGGCGCCAAAAATGCTGAAACCAAATCTTCACTGTTCTTCTTGTAATTTCTACAAAACTGAGTTTTCAATTCTGTAGAAACTGTATAATACCACTTTTGTGCCGCTTGAATACCCAACTTGCTATACAATCGAAGCTGATCGGTGGTTACCAAATAGTTATGGAATTCATCGGAAGGTGCAGAACTGAACCCCAACTTAGCATCCATCAAGTTCTCCCATTGAACTTTCTCGCGGTCATTATAATTAGCAAACAACTGTAAATTGGCAAGCACGGCATTCGTACTCTCCCCCCCCTTATACCAATTGTCCGAAATATAGTTTTGAGTAATCTGTAAAGAACCGTTTCCACCAGTCACCCACCAATTGGGCTTATGAATGATTACTTCAGCATCCTCTTTTACCCCCACCATATCTTCACGTCCGAATAGCTTCACGACAGATGGTTTAGAAGATACCTCCTTTTCAATATCATCTCTGAATACCCTTCCTTTCATCACTTCCTTTTCTGTTTTTACAACCAAATCAGGATGATTTACGTAAGTATTCAGCAGAGCACAATCTACAATCTGATTAGCGCGTCTCTTTGAAGTAAAACTCAACGAATCAAACGGCAACAACCGATGCGCCAGCGTAGGAACAGTATCAGGCATCTGAAAAGCCCAATTTACTTTTGAAATGCGTTTTATCGGTGCATAATAATAAGTAAGAGGAAGAAATAACCGATAATAATTAGGGTTCGTAAGAATATATCTTTCAGGGGTAGTAGGATCATTCAGATAATCCAATACACCAAAATATTTTTCATGCAATATGGAGACCGTATCCATCTTATACTGATCCCCCTCCGGTTTCAATTTCAGAATGAGATACTCTTTCATAGCATCCGACAAAGTATCCTTTCTGACTGTTGTTTCCTGTTTGTTCTTTTTCAAAACGGACTTCACTGCATTTTGTGCCATCATTGATGAAGAAAACATCACGGCAAATACCCAAATTGTAATCTTTTTAGTCTTCATATTTCCCAATATCTATGATTCGAGTGCAAATTTAATCTAAAATTTTTAGAAAACACAATCTGCCTAAAAATTATATTCCGGATTCATCCGGTCCGCATTCTCTTCGTTTCAAGAATCCTTTGACAGAAAAAGAAGCGGTTCCTAATTATAAAGCTAAAGTAAAAAGAAGAGCCATTGAATTCGTACTTTTTTAATAATTGTTTCACCGAAACCTTCCATACTTCTTCTTTTTTTTATAATTTTGCGCTTTTTAAGTCCAATGCGTGCCAACGGGTACGTCCATATATGAATTATACAATAAATTAAAAAACAATATAGTTGTGGGAGAAACAAAGTATATTTTCGTCACCGGTGGCGTTGCCTCTTCATTAGGCAAGGGCATTATCTCATCTTCCATCGGTAAATTGCTGCAAGCAAGAGGTTACAAAGTAACCATCCAAAAGTTTGACCCGTATATCAACATTGATCCGGGTACACTAAACCCTTATGAACACGGAGAGTGTTATGTAACGGTAGATGGTCATGAAGCTGACCTTGACTTGGGACATTACGAGCGTTTCCTGGGCATCCAGACAACCAAAGCCAACAACATTACTACCGGGCGTATCTACAAAAGCGTAATAGATAAAGAACGCCGAGGTGACTATTTGGGAAAGACCATTCAAGTAATTCCGCATATTACGGACGAAATCAAGCGTAATGTAAAGCTGTTGGGAAACAAATATAAATTCGACTTTGTAATTACCGAAATAGGTGGTACAGTAGGCGATATCGAATCGCTTCCGTATTTGGAAAGCATCCGTCAGTTAAAGTGGGAATTGGGTAAGGATGCCTTGTGTGTACACCTCACCTATGTACCCTATCTTGCAGCTGCTGGTGAATTGAAGACCAAACCTACCCAGCACTCCGTCAAGGAATTACAAAGTGCCGGCGTTCAACCCGATGTCCTTGTACTGCGTACTGAGCATGAATTGAGTACAACTTTACGCAAGAAGGTCGCTCTTTTTTGTAATGTAGATGAAAACGCTGTTGTCCAAAGCATTGATGCGCCAACTATCTACGAAGTACCTATTTTAATGCAAGTGCAGGGACTGGATGTAACTATTCTGAAAAAAATGGGGCTTCCCGTCGGTGATACTCCGGGACTGGGTCCGTGGCGCACTTTCCTCGAGCGTCGTCATAGAGCAGAAACCACAGAACCTTTGCATATTGCGCTGGTTGGCAAATACGATTTACAAGATGCTTACAAGTCAATCCGAGAAGCTCTTTCTCAAGCCGGAACCTACAATGATCGTAAAGTATCGGTAGATTTCGTGAACAGTGAAAAGTTGACGGATGACAATGTGGGCGAAGCATTGAAAGGTATGGCTGGTGTACTGATTGGTCCCGGCTTTGGCGAACGAGGAATTCCCGGCAAGTTCGTAGCTATCAAATATGCACGCACACATGATATTCCGACCTTCGGCATCTGTTTGGGTATGCAATGCATTGCCATTGAATTTGCCCGCAACGTATTAGGATATACCGACGCTAACTCACGTGAAATGGATGAAAAGACACCACATAATGTCATTGACATCATGGAAGAACAGAAATCCATTACAAACATGGGAGGCACTATGCGCCTCGGTGCTTACGAATGCGTTCTGCAAGAAGGCAGCAAGGCATACAAAGCATACGGAACGGAGCATATTCAAGAACGTCACCGTCACCGTTATGAATTCAACAACGCATACAAGAATGAATACGAAGCAGCTGGTATGAAATGTGTAGGCATTAATCCAGAGTCAGACTTAGTAGAAATTGTAGAAATACCGAAGTTGAGATGGTTTGTCGGCACACAGTTCCATCCTGAATACAGCAGCACGGTCCTGAAGCCACACCCGTTGTTCATAGCATTTGTGAAAGCAGCGATCGAAAACGAAAAGAAATAATTATAATTAGTAATTTGTAATTGACATAGAATGGATAAAAACACCATTACAGGGCTTGTCCTGATAGCGATTTTATTAGTTGGTTTCAGTTTTCTAAGCCGTCCGAGCAAAGAGCAACTGGATGCCCAACAACGTTATTATGACTCCATAGCCCAAGTACAACAACGTGAAGCCGATCTGAAAGCTAAATCAGAAGTCGCCCTTGCCAATGAAGGAGAAAAGAAAACAGTGGACTCTACCTCTCTCTTTTTTAATGCACGTCAGGGAGCCGACTCTTTGATTACTATTCAGAATAATCTGGTAGCACTTTCTATTTGCACCAAAGGAGGGAGTATATTTTCGGCTACTTTGAAAGAATATATGGGGCAGGACAAAAAGACACCTGTTACATTGTTCAACGGTGACGATGTATCCATGAACTTCCTTTTCTATAATAAAAAGGAAACCATACAAACTGGCGATTATTACTTCAATGAAGTTGACCGTACAGACAGTACAGTCGCCATGCGTTTGTCAGCAGACAGTGCCAGTTATATTGACTTCACTTATGCCATGCACAATGACACGTACCTGATAGATTTTACAATCCACGCAGTCAACATGGAAGGGAAGTTGGCTGCTACAAATAATTATGTAGATATAGAATGGGCACAGCGAGCCCACCAAATAGAAAAAGGTTATACTTACGAAAACCGTTTGTCCGAACTGACGTATAAAAAAATGGGAGAAGGCACTGACTATCTGTCAGCCAACAAGAACGATGAAAAAGAAATCCCGGAACATTTGGACTGGATAGCTTTCAAAAACCAATTCTTCTCCAGTGTATTTCTGGCCGATGCAGATTTTGAGAAAACAAAGCTTGTCTCCAAGATGGAACCACAAGGGAGCGGATATATCAAGGACTATTCAGCAGAAATGAGCACAAAGTTCGACCCAACCGGAAAAGAAGCAACGCAGTTATATTTCTACTTCGGTCCCAACCATTATAAAACTCTGACAGCCCTTGATAAAGGACGTGAGGAAAAATGGGAATTGAACCGTTTAGTTTATTTAGGATGGCCTATCGTCCGCCAAATTAATCAATGGTTTACCATCAACATCTTCGACTGGCTTTCCGGCTGGGGATTGGGCATGGGAATCGTATTGTTGTTAATGACATTAATTGTAAAAGTTGTAGTGTTCCCTGCTACATGGAAAACCTATATGTCATCTGCCAAGATGCGTGTACTGAAGCCCAAAATCGATGAAATCAACAAAAAATATCCCAAGCAGGAAGATGCCATGAAGAAACAGCAGGAAGTGATGGGGCTTTACAGCCAGTATGGTGTCAGTCCAATGGGCGGATGTTTGCCGATGTTGATACAATTTCCCATCCTGATGGCACTGTTTATGTTCGTTCCAAGTGCTATCGAACTCCGCCAGCAAAGTTTCTTATGGGCAGACGACCTCTCCACCTACGATGCGTTCATCAACTTTCCGTTCCATATCCCATTCCTCGGCAGCCACCTCAGTCTGTTCTGCCTGCTGATGACGGTAACCAATATATTGAACACAAAGTACATGATGCAGCAGCAAGATACGGGCGCCAATCCTCAAATGGCTGCCATGAAGTGGATGTCGTATCTGATGCCCGTCATGTTCTTATTCATATTGAATGACTATCCTTCGGGGCTGAATTATTATTACTTCATCTCTACCTTGATCAGTGTGGTAACTACCATCATCATGCGTAAGACCACTAACGAGGAAAAGCTTCTCGCTCAGTTAGAAAGTAACAAAAAAGATCCGAAGAAGATGAAGAAAACAGGTTTTGCCGCCCGTTTGGAAGCAATGCAGAAGCAGCAGGAACAGATGAAAGGAAACAGAGAAAACAGGTAACAAAATATTTATCCGTTATCTACAAGAAAAGGGGCTGCACTGTGCTAAAGAAAAACAGTGTAGCCTTCTTCTTTTTCGCCCCTCATTATTCCCCTTTTAGAACAAGCAAGTGATGTGTTTTTACCTTCTAACAAAAATAGATTCAGAATTATGAAAACCAAATATACTTATAAACAGATCTGGCTTATCGCCTACCCTATTCTTGTTAGTCTGCTGATGGAACAGATGATAGGCATGACGGACACCGCCTTCTTGGGACGTGTTGGTGAAGTTGAATTAGGGGCATCCGCCATCGCCGGCGTATTTTATATGGTCATTTTCATGGTGGCATTCGGTTTCAGTATTGGTACACAAATACTTATTGCACGGCGCAATGGTGAAAAACAGTACAAGGAGATAGGAACTCTTTTCTATCAGGGCATTTATTTCCAAATAGGATTGGCAGCCATCATGTTTCTTCTCTCCTATTGTTTCTCACCGATCATATTGAAGAAAATAGTCACTTCGGAACATATCTATGAAGCCGCTACCAGCTATCTGCACTGGCGAGTGTTCGGTGCATTCTTCTCGTTCAGTGCCGTCATATTCCGTGCATTTTTCTTAGGAACGACACAGACCAAAACACTTACGCTGAATTCCATCGTTATGGTATTAAGCAATGTCGTATTCAATTACATATTGATTTTTGGTAAATTCGGTTTTCCGGAACTGAGCATTGCAGGAGCAGCCATAGGTTCATCCATGGCAGAGTTCGTTTCATTGACCTTTTTCATTCTCTACACACGGCATCGAGTCGACTGTCGCAAATACGGTCTGGACCGTATTCCCAAATTCAATTCCAACGTTCTGAAAAGGATGCTCAATGTCTCCTTCTGGACCATGATACAAAATTTTTTCTCATTGTCCACCTGGTTCCTGTTCTTCCTATATGTGGAACATTTGGGTGAACGAGCTTTGGCAATAACCAACATCATCCGCAATGTTTCCGGTATATTGTTTATGGTACTGATGGCTTTTGCTTCCACTTGCGGTTCATTGGTCAGTAACCTTATCGGTGCAGGCTGTACCGATTGCGTACCGGGTACGATACGTCAGCATATACGTATCTCATATATGTTTGTCATTCCTCTTGCACTCCTTTTTGCCCTGTTCCCTAAAGCAATACTGGGAATTTATACGGACATGACCGACTTGCAACAAGCGGCGGTCCACTCCCTTTGGGTGATGTGTACAACCTATTTGTTCCTGGTCCCCGCCAATGTATATTTTCAGGCTGTTTCAGGAACCGGCAATACACGTACAGCATTAGGACTGGAAATGCTGACATTGGTTATCTATGTGGCATACATCACATACATCATCCTATTCCTGCAGCTTGATGTAGCTCTCTGCTGGACCTCAGAGATGGTATATTCCACCTTTATTCTGTTTTTTTGCCAACTGTATATTAAGCACGGAAACTGGCAGGGAAAAAAGATATAATCATTATCTTTGCATCATATAACCGTAACGAACAACATTATATGAAACAAGTAAACCTATTGCTTATGTCAGCAGCTATGACATTAGCCTCCTGCGGCGGAGGAACAAAAGATGCCGAACAGCAAGATACGGCAGCTCTTATTAATCGTTCGGACATTAAGATCGAAGGCAAGCGCATGACGCCTGAAGCATTGTGGGCTATGGGACGCATCGGTAATGTGACCGTATCTCCCGACGAAAAACAAATAGCCTATTCGGTGGCTTATTACAGTGTACCGGAGAACAAAAGTAATAACGAAATATTCGTTATGAACGCAGATGGCGGCAGTAATCGTCAGATTACCCGTAATGTCTGGCAGGAAAGCCAACCAGTCTGGATCAAGGATGGCAAGAAGATTGCCTTTCTTTGCAACGAAAGTGGTAGCAGCCAGATATGGGAAATGAATTCCGACGGAACTGAACGTAGGCAGTTGACTCAATACGACAATGACATCGAAGGCTTCTCCTTCTCTCCCGATGGGAAAAAAATTCTCTTCATTACACAGGTGAAGACTGTAAAAAGTACAGCCGACAAGTATCCCGACCTACCCAAAGCAACTGGCATCCTTGTCACCGATCTTATGTACAAGCATTGGGACGAATGGGTAACCACTGCTCCGCATCCGTTCATCGCCGATTTCGACGGCAATGCCATCAGTAATGTGCAGGACATTCTGGATGATGAACCCTACGAAAGTCCAATGAAGCCCTGGGGAGGCATAGAGCAGTTGGCATGGAGCCCTTCTTCAGACAAGGTAGCCTATACTTGCCGCAAGAAGACCGGACTGGCATACGCTGTATCCACCAACTCTGACATTTATATCTATGACCTCGCCACCAAACAGACAAAAAACATCACCGAGGAAAACAAAGGTTACGATATCAATCCGCAATATTCTCCGGACGGCAAGTACATCGCTTGGCAGAGCATGGAACGTGACGGCTACGAAGCCGATTTGAACCGCCTGTTCATCATGAACCTTGAAACCGGAGAGAAACGTTTTGTCAGTAAGGCATTCGAATCAAACGTAGATGCTTTCCTGTGGAATAAAGACTCCGGGAGTATCTACTTCATCGGTGTATGGCATGGTGAAACACAGATTTACAATATCAACCTTGCCGACAGCGACAGACTGACACAACTCACCGACGGTATGTATGACTACGCCTCTCTCGCCCTTTGCGGAGACAAGGTGATAGCCAAACGCCATTCCATGAGCATGGGTGATGAAATCTATGCCGTAAACAACGCACGAAGTGGCGATACTTTTGCCGAAGCCAAACAATTGACTTTCGAGAACAAACATATCTACGATCAACTGGAGATGGGGAAGGTAGAAGCTCACTGGATGAAGACCACTGACGGCAAACAAATGCTGACTTGGGTCATTTATCCGCCAAAGTTCGATCCGAATAAGAAATACCCCACCCTGCTCTTCTGCGAAGGCGGTCCTCAGAGCCCAGTCAGTCAGTTTTGGAGCTATCGCTGGAATTTCCAGATCATGGCAGCAAACGATTACATCATCGTGGCCCCCAACCGTCGCGGTCTTCCGGGATTCGGCGTGGAATGGAACGAAGCCATCAGTGGTGATTACGGTGGCCAGTGCATGAAAGACTATTTCACCGCCATTGATGAAATTTCCAAGGAACCGTATGTTGACAAAGAGCGTCTGGGATGCGTAGGGGCCAGCTTCGGAGGCTTCTCCGTATATTGGCTTGCCGGACACCACAACAAGCGTTTCAAAGCTTTCATAGCCCACGACGGCATCTTCAATATGGAAATGCAATATCTGGAAACAGAAGAGAAATGGTTTGCCAACTGGGATATGGGTGGTGCATATTGGGAGAAGAACAATATCACGGCACAACGCACATTTACCAACTCTCCCCACAAGTTCGTTGACAAATGGGACACTCCCATCCTCTGCATTCACGGAGAGAAAGACTTCCGGATTCTTGCCAATCAAGCAATGGCTGCTTTCGATGCTGCCGTGATGCGCGGTGTCCCGGCCGAACTCCTCATCTATCCTGATGAAAACCATTGGGTGCTGAAACCTCAGAACGGCATTCTGTGGCAACGTACTTTCTTCGAATGGTTGGACAAATGGCTGAAGCCAACTCAAGCAAAGACAGCCGGAGATAGAGAACAATAGTTATCATCTTGCATCGAGGGGAGTTTCGGTACATCCCCTCGATTTTTTTCAGATCAGCACCTCAAGCAATAAAACAAGCAGACTTATTCTATACTCCTTCCGGCTTGCACCCTCTTCGTCCGAAAAGCGAAGAAAGGCTGCGCTCCAACATAAAAAAAGGAACAAGTTCATTTTATTATACTCTTGGTTTTCACTATCTTTGTACCTTGAACATGAACCCCTTTCTTTATGGAACTATTAGTATATAAAGCTTCCGCCGGCTCCGGCAAGACCTTTACACTGGCTGTGGAGTACATCAAACATTTGATACAGAACCCGCATGCTTACCGACAGATTCTTGCCGTGACCTTCACCAACAAGGCCACGGCCGAAATGAAAGAACGTATTCTCCAACAACTTTACGGCATCTGGAAAGGCGATCCGGCTTCCGATGCCTATCTGTCGCGCATCAAGGAAGATCTGGGAAAAAGAAAAGACAACCTGTCGGAGACTGAAGTCATCTCGCCCTTCACGGCAGGAAGCGAAGACGAGGAACTGAGGAAGCGCGCCGGAATGGCTTTGCAATATATGCTGCATGATTACAGCCGCTTCCGCGTAGAAACCATCGACTCTTTTTTTCAGTCTGTCATGCGCAATTTGGCCAGAGAACTGGAGCTTAGTCCGAACCTGAATATCGAACTCAATAATACGGAGGTTTTAAGTGATGCGGTAGACAGCCTCATCGAAAAGCTGACTGCCACCTCGCCCGTATTAGCGTGGCTGCTGGAGTATATCAACGAGCGTATTGCCGATGATAAACGCTGGAATGTCTCCAACGAAGTAAAAGGATTCGGACGTAATATCTTTGATGAAAGTTATATGGAACGGGGCGAGAAACTGCGCCAATGCCTTCGTGATCCCGACGCTCTGAAGCTTTACCGGGAAGTGTTGCGCGACATGGAAACCGAAGCGCTGGAGCAGATGAAAGCCTTCTATGACCAGTTTGAAGGAGAGCTTGAAGGACATAACCTCACCCCCGAAGACTTGAAAGGAGGTACACGAGGCATAGGCAGCTATTTCCGCAAGCTGCGCGACGGCAAACTGACGGACAAAGATGTCATCACCGTCACCCTGCAAAACAGTCTGGCGGATGCCAAAAACTGGGCCACAAAGACATCCCGACGCCGGGATGATATCGTCCGTCTGGCCGAGACCAGCCTTCTCCCCCTCCTGCAAGACGCAGAAAGACTGCGTCCGCAGAAGAGCCGCACCCTGAACAGTTGCCGCCTTTCCTTGCAGCACCTGAACAAGCTGCGACTTCTCAATCACATAGACGAGGAAGTGCGCACGCTGAACAGAGAGCACAACCGCTTCCTCCTTTCAGACACCAGCGCCTTGCTACATAAACTGGTGCGTGAAGGGGACTCTTCTTTCGTGTTCGAGAAGATAGGAGCCAACATACGCAATGTGATGATCGACGAGTTTCAGGACACCAGCCGCATGCAATGGGACAACTTCCGCCTGCTGCTGCTCGAAGGGCTATCGCAGGGGGCCGACAGCCTGATTGTGGGTGACGTGAAGCAATCCATCTACCGATGGCGCAACGGTGACTGGGGCATACTGAACAGTCTGGGAAATGACGACGAGACAACGCCGGGCTACGGGCAGGCAATGAAGAACGGCGGACTGCCGAGCCACTTCCCCGTCCGCGTAGAAACCCTGAAGACAAACAGGCGAAGCGAAACCCGCATCATCCGCTTTAACAACGCGCTATTCACCTTGGCCGCCAATTACCTCAACACGCTGTACCTTGATGAGCTGAAAAAGGAATGCTATCCCCTGAAACGCGCTTATGCCGACGTGGCGCAAGAATCGCCCAAAACCAAAGAGCGCGGCTACATCAAAGCCTCCTTCCTCAGTCCGGATGAAGAACACAACTATACCGAGCAAACACTCGCGGCCATGGGCAAGCAAGTGCGAGAGCTGCTGGACGCAGGCGTGCGGCCTGACGACATCACAATCCTGGTGCGTAAAAACAAGAACATCCCCCCAATTGCCGACTACTTCGACAAAGAACTGCGGTTGGCGGTAGTTTCCGACGAAGCATTCCGATTGGACGCCTCGCAAGCCGTATGCATGCTGATGGACGCCCTCCGCTACCTGTCCAATCCAGAGAACATAATAGCCAAAGCCTCGCTCATCGTCGGCTATCAGACGATATTCTCCCCCCAGGCCACGCCGGCCGAAGCAATGCAGCCCCAAGCCATCCTATCCGACGAGATGTTGCCACCAGCATTCACTTCACGCATGGAGACACTACGCCTGATGCCCCTATATGAGCTCTTAGAAGAACTGTTCGGCATATTCGGAATGAGCCGCGTCGAAAAGCAAGACGCCTACCTGTTCTCCTTCTTCGATGCCGTGACGGAATACCTCCAGAACAACTCTTCCGAACCGGACAGCTTCATACGCTTCTGGGAAGAAACCCTCTGCGCCAAAACCATACCCGGCGGCGAGACGGACGGAATCCGCATTCTGTCCATTCACAAGTCCAAAGGACTGGAGTTCCACACGGTACTCGTGCCCTTCTGCGACTGGAAGCTGGAAAACGAAACGAACAACCAACTCGTGTGGTGCACCGCCCCCGAAGCACCCTACAATGCCATCAACCTGATTCCCGTCAGCTATTCGGCCACCATGGCAGAGTCCGTTTATCAAGAAGACTACTTGCGCGAACGGCTGCAACTCTGGGTGGACAACCTCAACCTGCTTTACGTGGCCCTTACCCGCGCCGGAAAAAACCTCATTCTCTGGAGCAAGAAAGACCAAAAAGGCACAATGGCGGAACTGCTGGCCCACACCTTGCCACAAATGGCCCACACGGGAACCGGTGGCTGGAACGAAGAACAGTCCGTCTATGAAGATGGACAGCCCTGCCCTTCGGCCACAAAAGCTCCAGCCACCGCCTCCCCCACCTTCATCAACAAGCTGACACAAAAGCCGGCGAAGCTGCCCGTACACATGGAAAGCATGCTGCACGACATCGAGTTCCGCCAGTCCAACCGTTCGGCGGACTTCATAGCGGGAGTGGACGAGGAACAGTCCGACCAACGCTTCATCAACCGCGGACGCCTGCTGCACACCCTCTTCTCCGACATCGAAACGGAGGCCGACATCGACGACGCCATCAGCCGGCTCGTATTCGAAGGCATCATCGGGCACACCGAAACCGAACAGCAGATAAGAGAACTTACCCGCCGAGCCTTCACGCAGCCCATGGTCAAAGACTGGTACTCAGGCTCATGGCAGCTCTTCAACGAATGCGACATCATCTGGCAGGAAGAAGGAGAACTGCGCACCCGACGCCCCGACCGCGTGATGATGAAGGACGGAGAAACCGTGGTGGTGGACTTCAAGTTCGGCAAACCCGACAAGAAGTACAACAAGCAGGTGCAAGGATATATGCAACTGCTGGCATGCATGGGCTACGCCCCCCAAAAGATCAGGGGCTATCTGTGGTACGTGGAAGAAGGAAGCGTGGAAGAAGTGCGTGCAGCGGTGTGACAGCCCCCCCGCACGTAGCACATATCCTGTACAGGATAAGAAAATATCTTTCACAGGATAAAGAAATATCCCTCATAAGATAATTTTATATCTTTATCAGGATAATTGTTTATCTTTGTAAAGATATAAACTAATAACAGCATAGAACGATGAGCAAGAAAAGAGCAAAATGGAAAGTGCACCTGACACACTCCAACTACAACGGACAGAAAGAAGCGGTCTATCCCCGGCTTCTGTCGCCCGAAACCCGCGACCTAAACGACCTCATAGACCTTGCCCCACGCGATCTCAAACCGAGGCAATACCTCGTACGTATCGTCAGCCAATACACCACGAACCCCAATCCCATGAAGCAAGCGGCAGAATACACCACCAATACGCCACTCGCTGTGGAAGCCCAATAAATTTAAAAACACATACCCCAACCACCATGACCCCATTCCTGCAACTTGTAGCCCACGACCTCCACTCCAAAATAGGAGACGACCTCTCGCGCACCGCCATCGTATTCCCCAACAAACGCGCCAGTCTCTTCTTCAACGAATATCTGGCAGCAGAATCCACCCGCCCCCTGTGGTCACCCGCCTATGTCAGTATCAGCGAACTCTTCCGCCGCCTTTCGCCCTTGAAGCAGGGAGACCCCATACGCCTGACGTGCGAACTCTACAAAGTATTCCGCCAAGAAACCCGCAGCGAAGAAACCCTTGACGACTTCTACTTTTGGGGCGAACTGCTGATAAGCGACTTCGACGATGCCGACAAGAATCTCGTCGATGCCGCACGCCTCTTTGCCAACCTCCGCGACCTGAAGGACATCATGGACGACCAAGACTTTCTGGACCCCGAACAAGAAGAAGCCATCCGACAGTTCTTCCTTAACTTCTCCATAGAAAAACGCACGGAACTGAAAGCCCGCTTCATCTCCCTATGGGACAAACTGGGAGACATCTACCACCGATACCGCGAAAACCTCACACGTCTGGGCATAGCCTACGAAGGCATGCTCTACCGCAACGTCATCGAGCAACTCGACACCGACCAGCTACGCTACGACCGCTACGTCTTTGTAGGCTTCAATGTGCTGAACAAAGTGGAAACCCACTTCTTCCTCCGCCTGCAAGATGCCGGAAAAGCCATGTTCTACTGGGATTACGACACTTTCTATACCCGTATGCCCCACCAACAAACACCACCCTACAACCACGAAGCAGGCGAATTCATACTCCGCAACCTCAAACTCTTCCCCAACCAACTGCCCGAAACAGCCTTCGATACCTTACGCCTCCCCAAGCAAGTGACCTTCATCTCCGCACCCACCGAAAACGCGCAGGCACGCCACCTCCCGCAGTGGATAAGGGAAACAACAGGCACACAAAGAGCCGAAGAGGCCACGAGCAGAGAACGGAAAGACGGAACCGACGACACACTAAGAACCAAAGCAGCCGCAAACGACGGGATTACAAAAGAAAAGGAAAACGCCGTTGTACTCTGCAACGAATCCCTGCTGCTGCCCGTACTCCATTCCATCCCCCCCACGGTGAAGAACGTCAACATCACCATGGGCTTCCCCTTAGTGCAGACTCCCGTGTACAGCTTCATCAACTCCCTGATGGAATTGCAAACCACCGGCTATCGAAGCGACACAGGACGCTACACCTACGAAGCCGTGCTCGCCGTATTGAAGCATCCCTACACTCGCCTACTCTCTCCACTTGCCGAGACTCTGGAAAGACAACTGACACAAAACAACCGCTTCTACCCTCTCCCCTCAGAACTCCGGCAAGACACTTTTCTCACCCGGGTCTTCACTCCACAAAGCAGTATATCCGCCCTCTGCCTCTACCTCACCGACCTCCTTCGTGAAGTAACCGTGATTTACCGTCGCAAAGACGACTCGGATGACATCTTCAACCAACTGTACCGCGAATCCCTGTTCAAAAGCTACACCATTGCCAACCGCCTCCTCAACCTCATCGAAACCGAAGAACTGAACGGTCTGCGGACAGACACTCTGAAGCGGCTGCTCGGACGGTTGCTCACCTCCGCAAACATCCCCTTCCATGGCGAACCCGCCATCGGAATGCAGGTAATGGGTGTGCTCGAAACCCGCAACCTCGACTTCCGCAACCTCATCATACTCTCGCTCAACGAAGGACAATTGCCCAAAGCCGGTGGCGAAGCCTCATTCATCCCCTACAACCTGCGCCGAGCCTTCGGCATGACCACCATCGAACACAAGAATGCGGTCTATGCCTACTACTTCTACCGCCTTGTGCAGCGGGCAGAAAACATCACCCTGCTGTATAGCACCGCCTCCGATGGGATGAACCGCGGCGAGATGTCACGCTTCATGCTACAATTCCTCATAGAATCCCCGCACGACATCTCACTGCGATACCTCGAAGCCGGACAATCACCCCAATCCACCCGCGAAATCCGTATAGACAAAACCCCGGAAATACTGGAACGGATGTACCGCACCTACGACATCCGCCGTAACTCCAAAGCACTGTTCTCTCCCTCTGCCCTCAACGCCTATCTGGACTGCCGCCTAAAGTTCTACTACCGCTACATAGCCCAGCTCAAGGCTCCCAATGAAGTCAGCGCCGAGATCGATTCCGCCCTTTTCGGAACCATCTTCCATTACTCGGCCCAGTTGGCGTATGAAGCCCTCACGACCCATGGCAAGGAAATACGGAAGGAAGCCCTGGAAGCCCTGTTGAAGAATGACACGCGGCTTCAGTCCTATGTGGACAATGCCTTCAAGAAAGAGTTTTTCCACGTTCCTTCCACCGAGCAACCGGAATACAACGGCACTCAACTCATCCACTCCAAAGTCATAGCCTCCTATCTACGCCAACTCCTGCGCAACGACCTGCAATATGCTCCCTTCAACATGGAGGCGATGGAGAAGCCGGTGGATGAGACCATAGAAACAGACACCCCCTTGGGAAAGCTACTCCTCAAAATAGGAGGAACCATAGACCGCATGGACAGCAAAGGAGATACCTTGCGCATTGTGGATTACAAAACCGGAGGCGTCCCCAAGATTCCCGAAAATATAGAGCAACTTTTCACCCCCTCCACCAGCCGTCCGAACTATATTTTCCAGACATTTCTGTACGCTGCCATCATGTGCCGTAAGCAACCGTTGAAAGTAGCACCCGCCCTGCTCTACATCCACAAGGCAGCATCCGAAAGTTACTCCCCCGTCATTGAGATGGGAGCGCCCCGCCAGCCCAAAATTCCTATCAGCAACTTCGCTCTCCATGAAGACGAGTTCCGCGAAAGGCTGCAGACACTCCTGCGGGAAATATATAGTCGGGAAACACCCTTTGACCAAACGGAAGATACAAAACAATGTGAGTTTTGCGACTTTCGCAGCCTGTGCAAACGATGATGAGAAGCATCCTTCCTGATTTTAGGCAGGTGCGGATTACAAAAAAAATCAGGAGGCATTTTGTGCCTCCCGACCTCGACAGATATGTAACCTGCCTCTCTTTTTATCGTTTAAACTATTTCTTCTACCTCCTGAGAAAAACAACGGTCACTTCTTCAACGGAACAGAAAAACTGAATACGGAACCTTCTCCTTCTCTGGAAGTGAACCACAATTTTCCACCATTCTTCTTTACAAAATCCTGGCACAAGAGTAAACCCAATCCTGAACCTTCTTCGTTGTTCGTACCGAATGTACTGAAATGAGTGTCGGTATGCAACAGCTTCTTCTGCCCTTCTTCACTGATACCACAGCCATGATCATGCACACTGATAACCGCCATTCCGTCCGACTCCTCCATACTCAGCAATACCTCCGAATCTTCCCTGCTGAATTTGATAGCATTGCTCAACAAGTTACGGATTACCGTCTTCAGCATATCGATGTCTCCTTTGACATACATCTTTGCAGGCTTGTCCGTACGGATAGTAATTTTCTTCAGACCTGCCACCATATCATATATCTCAGTCACACCATCCACTACCTCCACAAGATTGACATCCTGAAAGACAACATTCAACTTACCTATCTGACTTTTTGTCCACTTCAGCAAATTATCCAGCAAAGAGAAAACATCTTCCGTCGTCTGGTTGGCCATAGTGAGCAACTCGTACATTTCATCACCAATCTTTTCAACCGGCAGATTCAATATCAACATATTCAGTACCATTTTGATAGAGCCCATCGGAGAGCGTAAATCGTGAGCGATGACGGAATACAACTTGTCACGCCCAGCAATTGTGCGTTGCAACTCTTCCGTTTTACTCAGGATGAGACGTTTGGCGGCAACCAAAGAAATCTGATGGGTAACACGGATAATCAGCTCTTCTTTATTAAAAGGCTTGGAGATAAAATCATTGCCACCGACCTGAAATCCCTTCACAATATCGGCTGTACTGTTCAGTGCAGTCAGAAAGATGATTGGAATATCTGCCGTTTTAGGATTCGCCTTCAGATGTTGGGCCACCTCGAAACCACTTAAGTCCGGCATCATCACATCAAGCAATATCAAATCCGGATTTTCCTTATCCACCTGTTCCATCGCTTGCCGTCCGTTACTTGCAGTAGCGATTGCAAACTTCTCGTTCGTCAAGAGTACCTTCAACAATAAAACATTTGACATCACATCGTCCACGATGAGAATCTTGTACTCGGAAGGATTTATTTCCATGTTCATCTTTCTATACTGTTTTTCCCGTTATCAAATATAATTAATTAGGAACCACGTTCCTTGAAATACTCTATAATACGGCGCAAACCATCTTCCAATTCAGTGGTAGGCTTCCAATTTAACTTTTCCCTTGCCAGCGTGATGTCGGGCTTACGTTGCCGAGGATCATCGTGCGGCAAAGGTTTGAATACAAGTTCCGACTTCGAATTCGTAAGTTTCACCACTTTTTCCGCCAACTCCAGGATAGAGAATTCATGAGGATTTCCCAAATTTACGGGACCGATAAAATCATCTTCCGTATCCATCATTCGAATCATGCCTTCTATCAAATCGTCCACATACTGAAAACTACGAGTCTGGTTACCCGAACCATAGATTGTAATGCCTTGATTCTGCAATGCCTGAACAACAAAGTTTGACACCACTCTTCCATCATTAGGCAACATCCGAGGACCGTAAGTATTGAATATACGTATAATCTTAATCCGTACTCCGTTCTGTCGATGATAATCCATAAACAAAGTCTCCGCACAACGTTTCCCTTCATCATAACAAGAACGGATGCCTACCGGATTCACATTTCCCCAATAGTTTTCCACCTGAGGATGAACAACCGGATCACCATAGACCTCACTTGTCGATGCCTGCAATATCTTGGCTTTTACCTTTTTGGCCAGTTCCAACATATTGATGGCTCCCAGCACAGAAGTCTTTATCGTTTTTATGGCATCGTATTGATAATGGATGGGAGAAGCAGGACAAGCCAAATTGTAAATTTCGTCAACATCCGCACTATAAGGATATTCTACATCATGATGCACAAATTCAAAAAGAGGATTACCTTTTAAATGGGCAATATTTTCTTCAGAACCGGTGAATAGATTATCCAGACAAATTACCTGATGTCCATCTTTCATTAACCGTGTACAAAGATGAGAGCCTATAAAGCCGGCACCTCCGCTAACCAGAATTTTCTTCATGCAATCTATTTTATAGTGTCTAAAGACATGTACAACTTGTTTGCTACATTTTTATGCTGACAAATGTAGGCGATTTGAATAAATTATGCAAGTTTGTGAAGAAATATTTCCCGCGTTAATGAGTATAAAAAGAAAAGGATGGAATCAACCATCCTTAAACGTGTTTATTTATCATCAGGAATATATTCTTCCGCTTTATCAGGAACACTGAAAGCCTGGTTCGCAAACAAATCCGCAAGTCCAGAAACTTGTTTTAAGCGGAGCACCTCATCCCTATCCATACCAATATTTTTCATAATCCATTCATCAGACATGCCGGCACGATCCAGTTCCGCAACAATATTACACATTAATTCTATATTATGTGTTCCACGTGCACGGTTATGCCTGATAGTGGATGCCATACGGTTGGATAGTTCTTTGTCAATCACAACTACGGGAAGCAAACCATTCTCCCTCTGATAGATTCTTTTAGAAGTTTTCAATACTTGATAGCGATGAAATCCGTCCACCAGGATATATCCATCCGTTTCTCTGTCATAATAGCACACACATGGCATCGTGAAACCATCTTCCCAGATAGAAAGCTCCAGTAACTTCATTTCAGGCGGAGCCACTACATTAGGGTTGTAATCATTAGCCTGTATTTTATCTACAGGAATTGCTTTCACGCTATATACCGGACTTTTATCTACACTCATAGCATCATATTTTTGAATTGTTCCATTATTTTATCCCGTTTATACGCTTCTTCCTTATTCAAGGCAAAGCCCATATACTTGCAAGCATGGTCATTCTTGAGGATACAAATGCACATCCGTTTGTAAGTAGGAATTTCCCGAAACTCTGCAATATCGATATCATCCAAATAATCCATGCGAACCGGTTTTTTATGGGTTTTGTAGTTGGTCGAGTTCATCACTTCAAGAGAAACACCTGCATTTATCAACTTCTGAATAGTCTCGTCGCTGAGACATCCTCCTTTTGTACGCCAAAACTCAATACTTACTGTCAGCTTATTAAGGTAGTTTCTTCGGGCCTCTACTGGCAGAGTGGAAAGCAGAAATTGCATGAAACCTTTCCATGTATATCCTGCAGGCAGACGTACACTTTGCCATCCCATGGCACGCGTACCTCCATAAATCCCAGTAAAATTCACCCCGTTTACACGCCCTATCATCTTTCCCCACGTATTCGGATCGATGGCACGATAAAGGCGAAGACTCTCCTGGGCTTCACAAAGGAAAGGACTCGCCACGCGTTGACGTTCAATATTGACCCCCGCCTTGTAATACAAATCATACAGATGATTATAATCGAATCCAAATTTGCCATTAGCTGTCCAGACATCCGTAGTTTTCCAGTCAAAAATAGGATAAGCATTGAAAATATCGTTTCCTATTTTAGAAGTCCACCGATAATTATGATACATCTGATATTTACGATTCAAATGGATACTGCGCCATCGGTTGAAACTCTCCTGTGTACGTATTCCTATCAAGAAACAGGAACGGACACTGTCCTTCTTCAGATGCAGCCACTTGGCAAAATGCATCTGGAACTCATAGTCCCACATCTCAGGAGTATAGAATGAAAAAGCTTCTTTAGTCAGACAATTCTTGGGCATCTGTCTCACCCAGATATCTTTCAAATCATCTTGCCACGGACGCCAGTAACTCTGGTACATCGAAGTACAGGTCGTCACGCGAAAAGGCACACAGACACGATATACTTCCAAAATGTCTTTGTTAGCCTCCAAAATGCGGTCCACGTAGTCGATAGTCACGCTGTACTGTATCTCATAATCCATATGAAATACACATAGTTTCCTGTCCAAACGATTGCACCGGATATAGTCAATACATAAATTCAGAAGTACACCGCTATCTTTACCACCAGAAAAAGAGACACATATCGTATCAAATTCCTTAAAAATAATCTCCAAACGCTCCAATGCAAGCTCATATACATTTTTAGGTGTACTCATACTCATCTGGCCTTTTTCATTTTCACATAACGGGTCCAAACTTTTTCTTCCGCAAATCCCATCCCGCTAAAAACGTCTCTGTCCTCAAGAAAACTGACGGCGACAAACTCCTTCTCCTCATCCACTTCAGCAACTATTTTTTCCAATAATTGTTTCAGGACTTCATTTTGTTTATCTCTAATATAATAGTTATTAATCACACATTCGTGCTTCTTGTATTCCACAGGAATAAATCCCACAACCATTTTTGCATCCAGAGCTATAAACCAGACATAATCTTCCGATGTACGAAAAGGATAGTTATAATTCTGCTTCAATACCTCCGGATTCATCACTAACGGGGCTACAAGCTGGTATAGCCGCTTGTCCGTTCCATGTAATTGAATAATTTGTATCATTCTGTGTCCGTTTTAAGAATTAGGTCTTAAATATAAAGGTTTATTAGATGTAAATATTCACCTTTTAAATAGATTTAAGAATAAAGCAAGATTATATAAAATATTAATAAATAATTGAAATCCTTCAATTTGAAATATAGAAAGTCATTGTGTCAGATCTGCACAGACATCATTTTCCGAGCATAGCTCCATACCACACAGTAAGCTATTAGGGGAACGATAAATGCCATTACCATTGTTGAACGGTCAGCAATGATCCCCATCAACAGCGGTCCCACCACGCCACCTACCGGAGACATCATTAAAAAAGAAGATGCCCGTTTCGTATGACCTCCCAAGTCTCTCAAAGAAAGAGCAAAAATAGTAGGAAACATAATCGCCTCGAAAATATAGCCACACAAGAGTGCTGCTAATGAAACAACTCCTATATCAAATATAACCAATAAAGTTGTTATCACGGTTCCGGTGGCACAAATCAACAACATTTTCTCCGCACGGACGCGTCTCATAATCCAGCTACCGATAAAACGTCCCAACATGAACAGCCCCAATCCGCCAAAAGAAAGTACAAATGAAGCACTGCGAGCATTCATCCAATTCTGTTCCACCACATAATTGATAAAAAAACTGTTGATGGAAATCTCTCCTACCTCATAAGCAAACAAAGCGATCAAACCAAAAACAAACAATTTGTGCGACCATAGTCCTATTCTATTACCTTGCTCATCCACTTCCGCATGATGAACTATCTCCGGCAATCTTATTTTATAAAAGACCACAGCAACCGATAAAACAACAATCCCCATGCAGATATAGGGCAATGCTACATTTCCCGTCCCTATCTGTCCGTCTTTTGAGAAAAGAAGAAGCCCGGCAAGAACCGGGGCACAGATACAGCCCAATCCATTGAAAGATTGTGCAAAATTCAGACGACTGGCAGCAGTTTCTTTTGCTCCCAACTCCGTGGCATAAGGATTTGCCGCTGTTTCAAGAAATGTCAGCCCACACCCGATTACAAATAATGCAAACAAAAAAAGGTTGAACGACAAACAATTTTGTCCGGGAATAAACAGCAATGCCCCAACTCCATAAAGCGATAATCCGAAAACTACTCCTTTGCGATAGCCAAAACGACTGATAAATAAACCTGCAGGTATAGCCATGACGAAATATCCCATATACATCATCACCTGAATAAATGCTGAATGTGTTTTTGATATATCAAGCAATTCCTGAAAATGCTTGTTCAGCACATTCAGAATAGCGTGGGCAAATCCCCAAAGAAAAAAAAGAGAGGTAACCAATATAAAAGGGACAATGTATTGTTTACCAACCAATGGTATTTGTTTCTGTTTCATCATATTTTAAATAGTTTTGAAATCTCATTAAAATACATTGAGAGAATATATAACAAAAAAGGGAATAACAAAAGTTACTCCCTCTGCGGTGCGTACGGGACTCGAACCCGTGACCCCATGCGTGACAGGCATGTATTCTAACCAACTGAACTAACGCACCATAATTTCATTTTCTGTAGCTGTCTCTCTCGATTGCGGTTGCAAAGGTAGATATTTTTTTTAAAACTGCAATAGCAAATAAGAAAAAAAACATCTTTTTTTTAACACAGATTGATTATAAGAGATTTATGTTACCTTTGCAGAGAGTAAAAAAACAGAAACCATGAAAAATACCCCTATTGAACGTAAATTGATAGATGAAACCATCGAAGAATTCAAGATTGCAGACTTTTCTAAAGCCACTATCCGAGAAGTAAAAGCGATTGCCGCTAAAGCAGAAACATCATCAGGAGTAGAATTTATCAAAATGGAAATGGGCGTTCCCGGTCTGCCTCCCTCCACCGTAGGTGTAAAAGCTGAGATCGAAGCATTACAAAACGGCATTGCCAGTCTATACCCTGATATTAATGGGCTACCCTCTCTAAAAGCCGAAGCTTCCCGCTTCATCAAGGCCTTTATGGATATAGACGTAGCACCCGAAGGATGTGTACCCGTCACAGGTTCTATGCAAGGTACGTTTGCCTCATTCCTCACTTGCTGTCAATGCAACACGAAGAAAGATACGATCCTTTTCATTGATCCGGGTTTTCCGGTGCAAAAACAACAGTTGGTTGTAATGGGACAAAAATATGAAACTTTTGATGTTTATGATTATCGCGGAGACAAATTGAAGGAAAAACTGGAAAGCTATCTTAAAAAAGGGAATATTTCTGCCATTGTTTATTCAAATCCCAATAATCCCAGTTGGATTTGCCTGAAAGAAGAAGAATTACGCATCATTGGTGAACTTGCAACTTTGTATGATACCATTGTTTTGGAGGACCTTGCTTACTTTGCCATGGACTTCCGCCAAGACTTGAGTAAACCGTTCCATCCCCCTTACCAGCCATCCGTGGCACGCTACACCGATCATTACGTACTTCTGATTTCCGGTTCCAAAGCTTTCAGTTATGCGGGCCAGCGCATTGGTGTAAGTTGCATCTCTGACAAACTTTATCACCGCGTATATCCGGAACTGACAAGACGATACGAAAGAGGGGCATTTGGTGCGGTATTCATTCACAGAGTGCTATATGCACTTTCTTCAGGAACAAGCCATTCTGCACAATACGCGCTTACGGCCATTCTGAAAGCTGCCAATGACGGAAAATATAATTTCCTCAATGAAGTGAAAGTATATGGAGATCGTGCCCGCCGCCTGAAAGATATTTTTATACGCCACGGATTCCACTTGGTATATGA